>CAMCHD010000133.1 GCA_945874545.1 Akkermansia muciniphila
ATGCCCTGCCCCGCTTCCGCCACGGTGGCGGAGCCGGCGGGCGAGAACTCGACGGCCGACGTCATCGGCAAAGTCGGGGGAGGCGGGGTGGCGGCGGGCGCGGGCGCACCCCAAAACCAAAGGCCCGCCGCAAGCGCGGATGCCGGCGCATCCTCCTCCGGATCGAGGCCGGCCTCTGCGCCGGATTCCGGACACCGCCCGGACGCCGGTTCGTTCGACGGCCTCGCCCGGCAAAGACCCAAAACCGAGGCAAAATCCGCCGTGTGGGGCGGCGTCGATTCCGCGCTCTCCGCCATCCCCGCGCCGCCCGACCGCCCGGTGGCGGCGGACAAAACGAACGCCGGGCATGGTTCCGCGGCGGAGCAGGAGTGGCAGGTCGGGACGGTCATGGCGGGGGAACTACACAAGGGGCGGCGGAAAGGGCCGGCGGGATGCCGCCGCGGCGGTCGATCACGAACCGGCGGGCGTGCGCTCGGCCGCGATGCGTTTGAGCAAAAGCGAAATGGTCGCGGCGCGTTTGGCCCCGTCCTCCCCGGCGCCGGAACTCTGGGCGAGCTGGGCGAGGATGGCCGAATTCACGTCGGCCTTCATCAGGGAGAGCAGCTTGGCGACCGTGAGGTCGTCCATCTTGGCCAGGATGGAGGCCGCCGCCGCCGGTGCGATCTGGCTGTAGGTCGCGGCGAGAGGTTTGAGATTCTTCTTCTCCGTTTCCTTCACCTCCACCAACTGCCGGTTGATTTCCCCGCGCATGGCCTCGATCTGGGCCCGCGTGCGCTCCAGTTCCGAAGCCTCCTCGGCGACCCGTTTCTCGCGCGCCGCCAATTCCGTCTCGCGTTGCGCGAGGGCCGCGCGGGCCGACTCCAGCTCCTTGGCCAGATTTTCGATCTCGGCGGTCCAAAAATCCCAGGGTTTCTCCGGGCGGCTCGCCTCATGCTCCGCGACCTGGCGGCCACGAATCTCCGCCGCCGCCTGCAATGTCGTTTTCCAAAGCCACGCCAACACGACCGCCGCCGACAACAACGACGCGAGCAACGCGGAGACAAAGGGGGAGGCGAGGGCTTTCATGCACGGGTGCCAGGGAAGGCGAAGCCGCCTCCAGCAAAACCAATACCGCCACGGAGAACAATCCCGTTACCATTTGTCCAATAAAAGAATAAAATTAAATCTAACTGGAGTAGCCGCTGCGAAGACCACTCCGGCCGGGCGCACGGCAAATTCTTCCGGGCAGGAAAAAAAGCACCCGCATAAACCGCGCTCAGGACGATTGACAGAATTGAGACCAAGATGAGACTCCAGCCTGTGACCCCCGAAGCCATCGAAAGCGCCCGGCAAAAATTTCGCACGCATCTCGCCGCGCACGGCCTGCGCATCACCAATCAGCGCCTCGCGATTTTCGACGCGGCCTTTGGCCAGAAGGAACACTTCACCGCCGAGGAGCTGCTCGCCCATGCCCGCGTCCTCGACGAGTCGGTGTCGCGCGCCACGGTGTATCGCACCCTGCCCCACCTCACCGGCAGCGGCGTGCTGCGCGAAGTCGATATAGGCCGAAACCTGAAGTATTATCTGCCGAACGCGGACAGCAGCGCGCAGGTCGCCCAGGTCATCTGCGTGGACTGCGACAAGATTTTCGAGATCAGCGCGCCCTTCATGTCCTGGTATGGCAACACGGTGTCCTCGAAACTCGGCCTCACCCCCGTTTCGCAGCGCCTGCAGGTCAGCGCCACGTGCGACGCCTTGCGGGCCGCCGGCGTGTGCAAACACCGGGCCTGAGCGCGCCCCCGCGCCCGGCGGCGCTTTTTGTTCGCCCGCGTCCTCCCGTTTGCCGTTTTCTGACCTGTTCGTAAACTCCCTCCATGGCCCGCAAAGACGACCACGCCTTCGATATCTCGTTCTACGAGAGCATACTTCGCCGCGATCCTTCCTATTCCGAAGTGGTGGAGATCCTCGGCGGCCTCTACACCAAGGCCGGCCGCATCGCCGACGGATTAAAAATGGACCGGAAACTCGTGCGCCTGCAGCCGGAAAACGCCACCGCCCGCTACAACCTGGCCTGCAGCCTGGCCCTCTCCAAACGACCGACCGAGGCCTTGGCGATGCTCGCGGAATGTATCGCCCTGGGCTACGACGATGCGGAGTGGATGGCCAAGGACCCCGATCTCGCCCCGCTTCACAAACGCCCCGAGTTTAAGCTCCTCGTCGACCTGGTCCGCGCCACCGCCCAGCCCAAAACCTAAGCCCGCCCCCGTGACCGCCTACGAACCGCTCGTCCTCCCGCCCCGCCCCACCCCGCCTCCGCTCGGCGCCGTTCAGGAGGAGGTCCTCGCCCTCAAACGGGAACGCAACGCCGTCATCCTCGCGCACAATTACCAAAACGAGGAAATCCAGCGGGTGGCCGACTTCGTGGGCGATTCGCTGGGCCTGAGCTACCAGGCCCAGGCCGCGAAGGCCGACGTCATCCTTTTCTGCGGCGTTCATTTCATGGCCGAGACGGCCAAGATCGTGAATCCCGGCCGCACCGTGCTCCTGCCCGACCTCGCCGCCGGTTGCTCGCTGGCCGATTCCTGCCCGGCCGAACGCCTCGCCGCCCACAAGGCCGCCCACCCCGGCCTCTATGTGGTCGCCTACATCAATTGTTCCGCCGCCGTGAAGGCCCTGAGCGATGTGATCGTGACCAGCGGCAACGCCCAGCGCATCGTGCAACGTGTCCCCGCCGACCGCGAAATCCTCTTCGTGCCCGACCAGAACCTCGGACAGTGGGTGGCGAAAAAAACCGGCCGCGCCATGCACCTCTGGCCGGGCAGCTGTTACGCCCACGTGCTTTTCACCACCCAGGCGATCGAGCGCGTGCGGATGCGTTTTCCCGACGCGCCCGTCGTCGCCCACCCCGAGTGCGTCGAGGCCGTCCGCGACCTGGCCGACGAGGTGTGCTCGACCGAGCTGATGGTGAAATTCGCCCGCGAATCGACCGCCCAAACCATCATCGTGGTGACCGAGAGCGGCATGCTCCACCGCCTGCGCCGCGAGGTTCCGGAAAAAACCTTCGTCGCCGGACCGACCGATACCTGCGCCTGCAACGACTGTCGTTTCATGAAGATGAACACGATCGAGAAGGTGCGGGACGCGCTGAAGTTCATGCGTCCGGCCATCGAGGTGCCGGAGGATATCCGCCTCGCCGCCCTCGCCCCGATCCAGCGCATGCTGGACTGGAGCCGCTGAGCGCCGTCCGCCGGACTCAGCGCCGCCGTCCGCCGGACGCGCCGCCGCGCGTCTTGCCCCGGGCGCCGGCGCCCTTGCCCGAAGGCGTCTGCGCGGCCTTGCGAAAATCGCCCGAACGCAGGGCCTGGATCTGGTCGCGCAGCACCGCCGCGCGCTCGAACTCGAGCCGGGCCGAGGCGTCGGCCATGTCCTGCTCCAACTCGGCGATCACCGCCGCCACATCCTCCGGACCGCCCTCGGCCAGCGCGTTGGCCTCTTCCGGACGCACCCCGGAGCCGTCGTAAACGTGCAGGCTGGATTGCTGCGAACGTTTCACGCTACGCGGTGTGATGCCGTGCTCGGCGTTGTAGGCGAGCTGGCGCGCGCGGCGCGCGGACGTAATCTCGATGGTGCGCCGGATCGACTCGGTCACCACGTCGGCGTAAAACAGCACCCGGCCGCGCTCGTGGCGCGCGGCGCGCCCCGCGGTCTGGATGAGGGAGGTCTCGCTGCGCAAAAAACCCTCCTTGTCGGCGTCGAGCACCGCGACCAACGCCACCTCGGGCAGATCGAGGCCCTCGCGCAGCAGATTGATGCCGATCAGCACATCGAAATTGCCCAGGCGCAGGTTGCGCAGGATCTCGACCCGCTCGATCGCGTCGATGTCGCTGTGCAGATACTCGACCTTCAACTTCGCCTCGCGGAAATAGGCCGCGAGGTCCTCGGAGAGCCGCTTGGTGATGGTCGTCACCAGCACCCGCTCGCCGGCCTCGACCGCGAGGCGGCACTCCGCGATCAGGTTTTCCACCTGGCCCTTGGTCGGCCGGAGGGTGATTTCGGGATCCAGCAGTCCGGTGGGGCGGATCACCTGCTCGGCGACGACGACAGAGCGCTCGAGCTCGAACTTCGCCGGCGTGGCGGAGACATAGACGATCTGGTCGGTGATGGCCATGAACTCGTCGAAACTCTGGGGCCGGTTGTCCAGGGCGGAGGGCAGGCGGAAGCCGAAATTCACCAGCACCTTTTTCCGCGCCTGATCCCCGTTGAACATGCCGCCGATCTGCGGCACGGAGGCGTGGCTCTCATCGATCAGGAGCAGGAACTCGGGCGGGAAAAAATCCACCAGACACAAGGGCCGTTCCCCCGCCGAGCGGCCGGCGAGGTGGCGCGAGTAGTTCTCGATGCCATTGCAGAACCCCATCTCCTGGAGCATCTCCAGGTCGTAGTTGGTGCGCATGCGGATGCGCTGGGCCTCGAGCAGCAGCCCTTGTTTCTCAAACTCGGCCACCCGCTGGTCGAGCTCGGCCTTGATGCGGTCCACCGCGGCGCCGAGTTTGTCCTTGGTCGTGACGTATTGGTTGGCCGGGTAGAGGTCGAATTTGTCCAGCCGCCGCAGGACCGCGCCGGTCAGCGGGTCGAACTCGCTCAGGGCCTCGATCTCGTCGCCCCAGAACTCCACCCGCAGGCCCTGCTCGAGGTAGGCCGGCATGATGTCGACCACGTCGCCCCGCACGCGGAAGGTGCCGCGCTTGAATTC
This sequence comes from Akkermansia muciniphila, assembly GCA_945874545.1. Classification (GTDB taxonomy): domain Bacteria; phylum Verrucomicrobiota; class Verrucomicrobiia; order Opitutales; family Opitutaceae; genus IMCC26134_A. The sequence goes on from CAMCHD010000133.1 coordinate 4,733, forward strand.
GTAGTCGTTGCGGGAATACAGGTTGTCCACCAGCCGCTGGAGCAGGGTCTGGCGGGCCAGGATACCGCCGCGCTCCAGCGGGATGCGCAGCTCCTTAAAATCGTCCGGCGAGCCCAGTCCGTAGATGCAGGAGACGGAGGCGACCACGATCACATCGCGGCGGGACACCAGCGCGCTGGACGCGGCGATGCGCAGGCGCTCGATCTCCTCGTTGATCGAGGAATCCTTCTCGATGAAGGTGTCCGACGACGGCACGTAGGCCTCGGGTTGGTAGAAATCGAAGTGCGAGACGAAGTATTCGACCGCGTTTTCCGGGAAGAAATTCTTGAACTCGGAGTAGAGCTGCGCGGCCAGAGTCTTGTTGTGGGAGATGATCAGGGTGGGCCGGTCGCGGGCAACGATCAGGTTGGCCATGGTGAAGGTCTTGCCCGAGCCGGTGACGCCGAGAAGGGTCTGGTGTTTGTTGCCCGCCAGCAGCGAGGCGGACAACGCGGCGATCGCCTGCGGCTGGTCGCCGGTGGGGGCGTAGTCGGCGTGGAGCTTGAACATTCCCATGCCGCAAACGTGCGCGGGTCGGGTGCGGGCGCTAGGTAAAAGCGCGCTTTCGCCGGAGACGGCCGCCGCTCAGTCCTGAACCCAACCCTGGGCCGACCAACGCTTCACCTTCTTGCGATAGGCCACGAGACAGAAGAGGTGGCTCGCCACCGGAATGGTCGCGAGCTGGAAGATGATGGCCAAAAATATCTTCCACCAGGCCACAGCCTCCACCAACACGCCCAGGGCGAACAAAAGCAGCAAGACGCCGAGGGTCATCGCCTTGCCCACCCCATGGGAGCGGCAATAGACATCGGGCAATCGGGCCGCGCCGACCGCCGCCACGATCATAAAAAACGCGCCCGCCGCGAACAACAGGCCGCCCAGAAGTTGAAGCGCGAGGTCCATCAGTCGTTCTCCTCCCGGGCCGTCAATTCACCTTCCGTGGCCGGCAGGTGCGACAGGTAATAGAAAAACGCCACCGTGGTGAAAAACCCCAGCGCGGTGACGATGAGGATGAGCTCGATGAAGTCGCCTGTGCGCTCGTGGATCGAATATACGATCATCAGCGCCACCGTGGTGATGGTGAGCAGGTCGATGCCGAGCATGCGGTCCAGCGTGGTCGGGCCTTTGACGATGCGCCAGAGCGCGACGGCCAGGCCGAGCACAAACACGGCCCAGGCCACGTAGTAGAGAAGTTCGGTGAAATTCATGGCGGTGCGGAGGCGGCTTCAGCGTGTCCAGGCGAGCAGCGGGGTTTCGAGGCCGGTTTTGATCGAGGCGCGCACCGCGTCCGGATCGCGCGCGTCGAAGGCATGAACGGTGAGTTCGGTGAAATCGTCCGAGATCATCACCGAGGCCGTGCCGGGCGTGAGGGTGATGCTGTGTGTGAGCACGAGGATCTCGAACCGACTCAGGCCTTTGAGCGGATAACTCAAAAAACCCGGCGCGAGGTCGGTGGGTTTTTCAAACAACACCGACTTCGCGATGGCGATGTTGGCCAGCACGAGTTCGCGCGTGAAGTGAACGATGAACAAAAGGAACCCGACGACGCGGGCCGGCCAAGAATGGGCCGTGGTGGAGGGAGTGCCGGGCGTGCTCATGGTTTGGTGGCTCCGGGGGTTTTGCTCGGATAAAGAGTTTCGTTGGCCGCGCGCACGTTCGCGACGTAGCCCGCACGATCCAAGGTCTCGTCGGCGGCGTGTTTGGCGATACGCAGGAATTTCTCCGCGCCAAAGCCGATCACCAGTGACACGCAGGCCATCGCCAAGATGACCGCGCTCATCGCACGGGTGCGTCCGCTCGACGCCACCGGCGTGCCCTCGGGCGCGGCTTTCCAGAAGGCGCCGAGCCAGATTTTCAACATGCTCATCAAGGTGAGAATGCTCGCGACCAGCGACATCGCGACCAACACCCATTCTCCTTGGGTGAAGCCTTCCTGGATGATCATGAACTTGCCCCAGAAACCGCTCAGCGGCGGCAGACCCGCGAGCGACATGGCTTGCAACACGAACGCGATCCCGAGCCACGGCGCGGCGCGCCACAGCCCGCCGGTGCGGGCGAGATCGTCGGTGCCGTTGAGCTGCGCGACCGAACCGCTCACGAGGAAAAGCGCGGCCTTCACGATGATGTGATGGATGATGTAGAAAATCGCCGCCGTGAACGCGAAGGGCGTGAACAGACCGATGGCCAGCGCCATGAAGCCGATCTGGCTCACGATGTGGTAACTCAGGATGGTCTGCACCCGCATCTGCCCCACCGCGCCCAGCACGCCGATCACCATGGTCAGTCCGGCGCTCCAGGCGATGAGGGTATGCAGTTCGGTCAACGAGGGCGGCAGCACGGTGCCGAAGATGCGGATGAGCACATACACGCCGACCTTGGTCAGCATGCCGGCGTAAAACGCCGCGATGGGCGCGGGCATCACCGAGTAGCTGCCGGGCAGCCATTGATAGAGCGGAAAGAGGCCGGCCTTGAGCCCAAAAACCATCAGCATGAGCACCGCCAGCAGGGTCAGCCGGTAGTCGCCGGCGAGCCCATCGCTGCGCACGATCATCTCGGCGAAGTTGAGCGTGCCGAACAGGCTGTAGGTGAAGCCGCACACCGCCAGAAACAGCGCGCTGCCGACGAGGTTGAGCGTGAGATAAGGCAAGGCCTGGCGCGATTCGCGCGCACCCGCCTCAAGTGTCATCAAGCCGTAGGACGACAGCAGCATGACCTCGAACGCGACGAAGAGGTTGAACAAATCGCCCGTCACGAAGGTGAGGTTGATGCCCGCGAGCAGGAACAACAGCAGCGGCAGGCGCAGCGGGTGTTCCTCTCGCGTGGGCGTCTCGGCGTAGCCGAACAGCGCGCAGCTGAGCGCGGTGAAGGACGACAGCGCGAGCATGATGCCCGCGAGCGTGTCGGCGACCAACACGATGCCGTAGGGCGCTACCCAACCGCCGAGGCGCAGCACCAGCGGACCCTCGTTCATCGCGTGCGAGACGATCCAGCACGCGTGCGCGAGCAGTCCGGCGAAGGAGAGCAACGCGAGCCCGCGACGCCACACCGAGGGCCTCGGCGCGAGCAGGCAGAGCAAGGCCACGAGGGCGGGAAAAATCACCGGGAAGGCCGCCCAGTTGGCCGGGGTGCCGAAAGGGTTCATGACGCGTCCTCCTTCGCCGCCGCGCCGCCGCGAGCCTGGTCGGCGAACAGCGTGTTCAGGTTGGCCGTGCCGCGGTCGGTGTAGAGGCGGTAGATTAAAACCGTGAGGTAGGCCGCGACCGCGAAACCGATCACGATGGCGGTGAGGATGAGCGCCTGCGGCAGCGGATCGACCGGCGGCACGCCGACCGGGGCGTCCTCGCCGACCGTCGCCGCGCGTTTGCCGGTGGGGTCGCCCGAGATGGCGATGAGCACCAGATTGGCGGCGTTCGAAATCATCAAAAATCCGAACAGCATGCGCAGCATGCGGCGCGAGAAACACAGGTAGAGACCGCTGCCGAAAAGCACGGCGACGAGCACGGCGGCTTCGAGTTGGTTGGTCATGTCAGTTCTCCTCCTTTCCCAAAATCCGCGGGGGCGCGCCCTCGGGCAGCAGATCGATGGGCTCGCTGGAGCGAGCCGAGAAACGGGACTCCTCCTCCTTCACGAAGGCGGGCAGGCCGTGGACGGATTTCATCAGCGGAAGGATGATTTTCAGGGTCGTGCCGACCACCGCGAGATACACGCCGGTATCAAACCAGAACGCGCCTCCGAGATAGAACCCGCCGACATAGACGTGCCAGTGATGAAGCACCGGCAGCCCTTGGATGATGGCCGGAAACAAGGCCGTCGCCAGCGCCAGCAACACGCCCGCCACCGCGATGCCGACGGGAGTGAAACGCACGAAGCGACGCAGCCCGTGAACACCGAGCACCAGCGCCAGCAGGATCAACGACAAGGCCGTGACCAGCCCCGCCGGGAAGCCGCCGCCGGGCGCGTTGTGCCCGCGCAAAAAGATGTGCAGCGCGAACAGGTTCAGCGGCACGAAACCGCCGATCACGATCATGCGCAGGATAAAATCCTTCGGCACCGGAAACAGGTCCTGTTGCCCCGCGCCGATGGTTTTGGGAGGCCCGCCCGCGCGCCGCCGGGAGATCAGGCCGAGACACCCCAGCGTCGCGATCACCAGCACCGCGATCTCGAACAGCGTGTCGTAACCGCGGAAGTCGATCACCGTGGTGTTGACCACGTTCGCGCCCTTCGCGTTGGCCATCGAGTTCGCCAGATAGTAGTCGCCCGCGCGATCCGCCGCCGGCGTGGGCGCTTGTTGAAAGATCAACACCCCGGCTCCCATCAGCAGGCCGCCGCCCGCCGCCAGCGCGACCCGCAGCGCGCTCGGCACGCCGCCCTTGCGGGTCAAGACCTCCGTGTCCGCGCCGTCGCGCTTCAAACGCAACACCACGAGTAACACCAGCAGCAGCGTCGCCGACTCGACCAGCATCTGCGTGATCGCCATATCCGGGCCTTGGTAAAGCACGTAGTAGAACACGATGCCGAGGCCCACCACCGACACCGCGCAGAGCTGCGGGATGATGCGCTTCATCGCCGCCGCGCACACCGCCGCCGCGCCGATCAAGGCCACCACCACCCAACGCAGCCAACCCGACGAGCCCGAGGGCAACAACGACCACTCCGCCGCGTGCGCCGAGAGCGCGCTCCACTGCGGCAACAGGAAACACGCCGGCACCGCCACCAACACCGCCGCGACGATCAACAAAAACGCATACGGCGTCTCGAAACCCAGCGCGCGATTAAAGGCCCGCGCCGCGTAGGGCACGCCGTCGGTGATCTTGTCGAAGCCCAGGTCGAAACGCAGCCAGGTCGGAATCGCCACCCGGTCCCAGCGCGCCCGGCCCACCGCGAAAAACAACCCGAGGCCCGCCGCCACGATCACCGTGCTCGTGATCAACTCGGTCGTGACGCCGTGCCACAGATACAGCTTCGCACCATCCGTGGTGCGCCCGGCCGAGTCACCAAAGCCCAGGGCCAGGCGCCCGAAGGCCGCCGCCCCGAGACCGCCGATCATGGTGAGCGCGCCGAGCAAAACCGGCGGCGCCTGCAAGCCCAGCGAGGGCGCGTGGAAGTGCTCCTCCACCGCGTGGGTAGGTTTGCCGAGAAACGCGCCGAAGAGGATGCGCGCCGCCACCGCGACGTTGATGGTCGAGGCAAGCACGACCGACGCCAGCGGCCAAAGCCCCTGCAAACCGCCCTGCGCGTGATACAGATCGTAGAGATCGGCGAGCAGCATTTCCTTGCTCAGAAAGCCGGTCGTGGGCGGCAGGCCCGCGAAGGCCGCCAGGGCGAAGATCGCCGCCGTGCCGACCAGGGGCATCTTTCGCCAGAGTCCGCCGAGTTTGCGCAAATCGCGCGTGCCCGTGCTGTGGTCGATGATGCCCACCACCATAAAAAGACAGGCCTTGTAGAAAACGTGGTTGAGGATGTGCAGCGCATCCCACGGCACCGCCACACCCTGCTCGTGCAGGCC
>CAMCHD010000134.1 GCA_945874545.1 Akkermansia muciniphila
GTTCTTTGCACGTTTGGGAAGCGGGGAAGGCCGTGAGATCCGGCCACAGTTGCGCTGCGGTATCGTGCCACAGACTCCCACCGCGTCGGCGAACGACGTGGGCAGAGCCAATCGGGTTAGCACCCCGGTGAAGGCGGGAGCGAGGAAACGGTTCGCGTATGACCACATCGGTCGTGCGGGACCTGAAGCACGGAGTCCGAATATCCCTTCCGAATCGTCTCACGCGGCGGCCGCCAAACTTTTGCGGGCGGCCCCACCGCGAAATCTTCATCGCAAAATGAAGCGTGAGGGCAGTCCGCGAACTCCGGTTCGTCTGCTCGCACCCCGATCAGATCCAACCTAAACATGTTCCATCCGAATTCTACGGGCGGTCGCTTTGTGCGCCGCCTTTCTTTTCCGCTCGCCGGCCTGGCCTTGGTCACGCTGGCGGCTCTTTCCCCCGCTGCGGCGGCGGTCGTGGACTTTGACGATCTTTCGCTCGCCGCCGGGTCGTTTTTTAACGGCGGCCCGGTCACCGCCAACGCCGCCTGGAGCAGCGGCGGGGTGGCTTTCTCCAATCAATTCACCGACTTTGGCGGCGGATTCTCGAGTTGGTCCGGCTTTGCCTACTCCAATGTGGTCGACACGACGACCCCCGGATTTGGAAACCAATACGCGGCCTACTCGCTGACGGTGGCGAATGCCGGCAATTACGGCGTGGCCTACTTCAGCGCCTACGATCCGGCTCCGGCGATGGTGTTTTCCGGCCCGGTCGCGCCGCAGTCGGTGCGTTTGGTCAACACCACCTACACGGCCCTCGATCTGCAGGCGGGCTCTGCATTCTCCAAAAAGTTTGGCGGCGTGACCGGGGCCGATCCCGACTGGTTGAGCGTCACGTTCACGGGCTACGATGCGGGCGGGGGAATCACCGGGGAGGCCACGGTTTATCTCGCCGACTTTCGTTTCGCGGACAGCGCGTCCGACACGGTTCTGTCCGATTGGACCGAGGCGGACCTCACTCCGCTCGGCGTGGAGGTTCGCTCCATCCGCCTGCATTTCGCCTCCAGCGACGTCGGCGCCTTTGGCATCAACACGCCGACCTACGTCGCGCTCGACGACCTGACCTTTGCGGCCGTGCCGGAGCCGGCGAACGCCGTCGCGGTCGCGGGTCTGATCGGCCTCGCGGCCTGCGCCGTGCGGCGGCGCCGCGTCGCCCGGGCGGGCTTGGTTTGAGCCGATGGGTTTCGCCGCCGGCATTTCTCTCGCGAGTCTGACCCTCGCTTCCGCGCTGGTGTTGTCCGGCGGGCCTTACGACGGCGCCGCCGGCTCGCCGGGCTCGCTGGCGGTGGCGCACGACGATCCGGCGTTGGTGGCGTTTGCCACCGGCGTGGTGGAGCTCGTGCGCGGTCCGGCGGAGGCGGGGAATCCCGCCGCGGGCCTTGTTTCCTTCGGCGCGGGCGAAAAGGCGCTTGGTGCGCCGGGACTCGACGCCTTTGACGTCGTCTCGCTCGGTGACGGCGGGTCGATCACGTTGACCTTCGACCGGCCCGTCACCGACGGTCCGGGCTGGGATTTCGCCGTTTTTGAAAACAGTTTTAGCGACGACTTCCTCGAGTTGGCGGTGGTCGAGGTGAGCTCGAACGGCGTCGATTTTTTCCGCTTTCCGTCCGCCTCCCTGACGCCGGTGGCGCCCCAGGTCGGCGGTTTCGGGACCCTCGACCCGACGGATCTTCACCACCTCGCGGGCAAATACCGGCTGGGCTTCGGCACGCCGTTTGATCTTTCGGAGCTGGCGGGGGCGTCCCCGCGGCTCGACATCCGGGCGGTCACGCATGTGCGCATCCGTGATGTCGTCGGCGCAGTCGATCCGGTGCTCGCGACCCTCGACGCCGACGGGCGGGTGATCAACGATCCCTGGCCGACGCCCTTCGCGACCGGAGGGTTTGATCTCGACGCGATCGGGGTGCGCCATGCCGGGGGGGAGACGGGTTACGCCGCGTGGCGGCGGGTCCGGTTCTCCGAAGCGGAGCGGGCCGACGAGTCCGTCGCGGGCCCCGTCGCCGACCCGGATCGCGACGGGCGCGGCAACCTGCTCGAATACACCCTCGGCACCGAGCCGCGCGATCCGGCCGACGGCGTGGTCAACGCGCCCTTCCTCGTCCTTGGCGAGGGGGGGCGGCCCGCGCTGGTGTTCACCCTGCCCGCCGGGCGCGACGATCTGGAGCTCCGGGTCGAATGGACGGCGGATGCCGCCACGCCGTCCCCTTGGTATTCGGATATCCAGCACGTCGCCGCGCTCGACTTCGCGCTTCCGGACGGAGGGGTCTCGCGCGTGACGGCCATGGCGGTGAAAACGCTGAGCGAGGAGCCGCGCCAGTTTCTGCGGCTCGTCGTCACCCTGCGATGAAACGGCATCGTTCCCCCGCCTTCACGCTGGTCGAGCTGCTGGTCGCGCTCGGCGTGTTGGGCGTGCTCGCCGCCCTGCTCCTCCCGGTCGCCGGTTCGGCGCGCCGCGCCGCGCGGCAGGCGTCGAGCGTCGGCAATCTCCGTCAGCTCGCGGTCGCGACCCATGCTTATGTGGCCGACAACCGCGGTTATTTCCCGCCGGGGATGTCCTTCGACAACAACACGCGCTGGCACGGGGCGCGGGCCTCGTCGCGGGCGCCGTTCGATCCCGCCCGCGGTTGGTTGGGGCCCTATCTCGGCAAGGACGGCGGGGTGAAAATCTGCCCGGAATTCGCGCTTCTGCCCCTCGTGGCGGCCTCCTTCGAAACCGGCGCCGGGGGCTACGGTTACAACCTCGCCTACCTGGGCGGGCCCATTCCGGACACGCCGGCCGGTCCCTATCGTCCGGCGCGTCTGGCCGCGTTGCCGAGGCCGGGGCGCACCGTGCTCTTCGCCACCACCGCGCTGGCGCGGGCGGGCGGCCTGCAGGAATATCCCTTCGCCGAGGCGCCGCGGTGGCGAAATCCGGCGGGCGGGCTCGCCGGCGCGAACCAGCCGAGCGTGCACTTTCGCTTTGGCGGGCGCGCGCTGGTGGCGTGGTGCGACGGCCGGGTGGGGCCCGTGACCCCCAATCCGGCCGGCTGGCCCGGGGCCAACTATTACGGGGGCGACAACGCCGGCGCGAAAGTCGGCTGGTTCGGGCCGCTCGACGCCAACGGCTATTGGAATCCTGAATACGCCGGTCCCTCCGGATGAGCCGCCGGACCTTCCTTCCCGCCGTGTTTGTCCGTCGCCTCGTTTTTTTTCTTCTCCTGCCGGCCTTCGCCGCGGCGGCCCCGGGGGCGGCGGGCGTGCGGGTGGTTTCGCAGACCGTGGCCGGGGACGAGTGGTTGCTCGCGGTGGCGGAGCCGGCCCAGGTCGCCGCCTTGAGCCATCTGGCGCGGGACCCGGAGTTCTCCGCCGTCGCGGTCGCGGCGAAGGATTTTCCGGTGCTCGCGTTGAACTGTGACGCGGAGGGGGTGCTTCGGTTTGCGCCGACCCTGGTCTTGTTCGCCGACTACAGCCGGCCGGAATTGGTCGCCCAGGTGCGGCGCGCCGGGGTGAAAACCCTCGTCCTTGATCGTTACGACACGCTGCCCGATGCGCATGAATGTCTGCGCCGGGTGGCGGGCGAGCTCGGGCCCGGGGCGGAGGCGCGGGCGGAGGCGCTCATCACGGCGGATCAAGCGCGGGTGGCGGAGCTGCGCGCGCGCCTGGCCGGTGTCGCGCCCGTGCGGGTGATCGCGCCCTCGATTTACGGCGTGATCCCCGGGGCCGGCACCAACGTGCAGGATCTGTGCGACCATGCGGGCGCGGAAAATCTCGCGACCACGCTCGGCGGGCTTCGCGGTCATGCGCCCACGCCGTCGGAGCGCTTGTTGGGCTGGCCGGTGGAGCGGGTCATCGTGGCGGGGGCGGATGCGGACGCGGCGCTCGCGCCCTTTCGGGAACTCGCGCCCTTTCGTTACCTGGAGGCGGTGCGGCGGGGACGCGCGGCGGTGTTGCCCACCTGGCAGCTCTCGTGTGTTTCGCACCGGCGGGTCGAGGCCTACGAGCGGCTGGCGCGCGCCCTGCACCCGGGCCTTTTCGGGGGCGGCTCGGAGCGCGTGGACGATGCGGGGGGGAGCCGGCCATGAGGGTGGAGCGGCGTGGTCCGACGGGGAAGGCCCTGGCCGACGGGTCGCTCTGGCTCGCCGGCGGCCTGCTGGCCTTGCTGGCCGCGGCGGCCCTCGTCTCCGGCGAGGTGCCCTTCACGCCGGCCCGGCTGCGTGCGGCCATCGCGGGCGAGGATGAACTGGCGGCGACCATTCTCTGGCAGATACGTCTGCCGCGCTTGTTGGTCGCGGCGCTGGTCGGGGCGGGGCTGGCCTCGAGCGGCCTCGTCATGCAGGCGTATTTTCGCAACCATCTCGCCAGTCCGGGGCTCCTGGGGGTGAGCAGCGGAGGCGCGGCGGGCGCGGTCATCGCCATCGCGGCGGGCGCGGCGTCGCTTTCGCTTTGGTTTCTGCCGCTGGCGGCGATCGCGGGGGCTTTTTTGGCCACGGCGGCGGTCCTGGGTCTGGCGCGGGGCGGGGTGGGCACGGAGCGGCTCCTGCTCGCCGGGGTGGCGCTCAACGCGTTGTTGGGGGCGGTGACCAGCCATGTCCTGACCAGCCATGCCTCGCTCTATGAACGCAACGGCCAGATCTTGTTTTGGCTGCTCGGCGGCCTGGAGGATCGCACCTGGGAGCATGTGGTCGTGGCGGCGCCCATCGCGGCACTGGCGGCCCTGCTCTGGCCGCTGGGGCGGCCGATGGATCTGCTCAGCCTCGGGGTCGATGAAGCGCGCAGCCTCGGCGTGGACGTGCGGCGGCTGAGGTGGGCGATGGTCGGCCTCTCCACCCTTCTCACCGCTTTGGCCACGGCGGTGGCGGGAACGGTGGGATTTGTCGGGCTCGTCGTGCCGCACGTGCTGCGGCTCCTGGTCGGGCCCGAGCACCGGCGGCTCGTGCCGCTTTCCTTGGTGGGCGGGGCGGCATTTGTGGTGGGATGCGATCTCTTGGGCCGGAGCGCGGGAGGTTTGCGACTGGGGGTGGTCACCGCCCTGGTGGGTGCGCCGTATTTTCTCTGGTTGCTGCGGAGGACCGAGCGATGAGCCCGGCGGGACTTTCTCTTCACCAAGTGGCGATCCGGGGGCGTTTGTCGCCGCTTTCCCTTGAGCTGCCGACGGGGCTCGTGGTGGGGGTCGTGGGGCCGAACGGCTCCGGCAAATCCACGCTGCTGGCGGTTGCGGCGGGCTTGTCGCCGGGGGAGGGGAGGGAGCGGAACGAGGTGCGCTGGCAGGGGGATAGGGCGGCGGGCCTCCCCGCCTTGGAAAGGGGACGGCGGGCGGCGTGGACGCCGGCGGAGGCGCGTTTCGAGTTTGGGTTTACGGTGCGGTCGGTGGTCGCCCAAGGGCGTTATGCGCACGGCGACGACGAACGCGGGGTTGACGACCTGCTCGCCCGGCTGGACCTGCGCGCACTGGCGGACCGGCCGGTCGACCGCCTCTCCGGCGGGGAACGGCAGCGGGTGCTGCTGGCCCGGGCCCTGGCCACCGGGGCGCCCCTGCAACTCTGGGACGAACCGTTGGCCCCGCTTGATCCGCGTCACGCGCTCGAGGTCCTGGCGCTGGCGCGTGAACATGCCCGGGCCGGCGGTCTGGTGGTGTTTTCCCTGCACGACCTGCGGCTCGCCGGTGGGCTGGATCGCCTCGTTTTGCTGGAGGGGGGGTGTCTGCGGGCCGCCGGCGCGCCTGCGAAAGTGTTGACCCCCGAGCGGGTGCGGGCGGTTTTCGGGGTGGAGGCGCGGATCGAGCCCGGCTTGAGTCTGTCACTTCCGTAACAACTTGCGCAAAGGGAGGCTTGGCGCTTGCGCAAGGGGCGGGGGGCCGCCACCGAAAGTGATGCAAAAGAGGTTCGCGGCCTGCTTTTTAATGCTGCTCACCGTGCTTACGGCCTGGTCGGCCGGAGGAGTGCGCGAGGGCATGTCTCGGGCGGATGTCGAGGCTGCGTTGGGGCGGCCGGTCTCGGCCCTGGCCAAAGGTGACACCGTCATCCTGCGCTACCCGAACAACGGCCGCGTCGAGCTGATTCAGGATCGGGCGGTGGTGCTGGTCCGGGTCCCGCATGCCGACGACGTGGAGCGCGAGGAGGCGGAGGCCGCCGCGGCCCAGGCGGTGCTGGATGCGGAGTTGGCGAAGGAGCGGGCGGCCGAGGAGGCGGACCGGAAGGCGATGGCGCAGGCCGAGGCGGCGAGCGCCCGGGCGGCGGCGGCGGCGGCCGCGCGGGGTGAGCCGGTGGCCTTGCCGGAGGGAGCCTTGCAGGATTTGGAGCGGGTGACCGAGGGGCTGGTCGCCGCGCACGGCCAACCCGGCGGGGCCTCTCCGCACGCCGGCGCGGACTCCCCGTTCATCGGCGGCGAGACGCACGGCATAGGCGCCGGGGGAGGCTTCTGGTTCGGTTTGCTGGCGATGTTTTTTGTCCAGTTCGCGGTGGGCGTGGTGGCGCTCAAACTGGCCTTCAAGTGGTCCGACGTGCATGCGGAGTGGTCCCAGATGCCGATTCCCGCGCTGGCCAACGCCCTCACCCTGGCGACCACCCGCGCCGGGGCCTTCGCGCTCTGGCACACCCCGGATTTGTTTTACGTCGACCACGCGCTGGCGTTGGGCGTCATGCTCTACGTGCTGCGCAAAACGACCCATGCGTGCACCTTTCCGCGCGCGGTGGCGGTGGCGATGGCGGCGAAGTTGACCAGCTTCGTGGTCTGGATCCTCCTCAGCGTCTTCGTGATGAATGCGATCGCGTCCTTGAATTGACCTCGGGCGCCGGGGCGGGGCCGCGGCGGCGAGGGCTTCAGAGGCCGCGCAGAAAGTTGAAGGTCAGATCGGTTTCCCCGGGCAGGCTCTCGTGGCCGAAGTCCGGGTAGATTTTCACCGTCTTGGGCGCGGTGATCTTGTTAAACACGGCGAATTGTGTGCTGGGCGGACAGATCGAGTCCATCAGCCCGGTGTAGAGCTGCACCTCGGCGCGGATGCGGGGGGCGAGGAACTGGAGGTCGATGTAGCCGAGTTTGGTGAAAAGGGCGTCGACCCGTTCATGGCGCGGGTCGAAGTGGCGAAAAAACGTCCGGAGCTCGGCGTAGGCGTCCTTCGCCTGGTCCATTTCCCAAACCCGCCGGTAGTCGGCGAGGAAAGGGAAGACCGGCGCGGCGCGCTTCAGGCGCGGTTCGAGCGCGGCGCAGGCGAGGGTGAGCCCGCCGCCCTGGGAACCGCCCATGGCGCCGACCCGCGCGGGGTCGACCTCGGGCCGGGCCATGACGACGCGGGCGAGCTGGGCCGTATCCAGAAAAATCTGACGGAAAAGCAGTTTTTTGGGATCCGGGTCGTCGAGGCCGCGCACGATATGTCCGTTCATCGTGGTGCCGCGCACCGCGCCGGCGTCCTCCGATTGTCCGCCCTGGCCGCGGCAATCCATCGCCGCCACGCAAAAGCCCGACGCGGCGTAGGCGAGTTTTCCGGTCCAGTCGCCGCCGTTGCCGGAGTAGCCGTGAAACTGGAGGACGGCGGGTGCCGGGCGTGACTGCCGGGCGTCCTCCGTGGGGCGCAGGTATTTGGCGTAGATGCGGGCGCCGCCCACGCCGGTGAAGCGAAGATCGAAACACTCCACGCCGGGCGCGTTCAGGGTCGGGTTGGGCGTCAGCTCCGCGCGCGGGTCGGTCGCGTCGAGCTCGCGCAGGGCCTCGTCCCAGTATGCGTCGAAGTCGGCCGGCCGAGGGTTGCGGCCGGGGTAGGTGCGAAGCTGTTCCAAAGGTAGATCGAGCAGGGGCATGGCGGGGAAGGGGCGGCGGAGGGCGGTGACGAATCAACCCCGGTAAAGGGGTTCGTGGGAGTGATCGCTCCCGAAGGACAAGGGTTTGGGTGCGTTCGCCAAGCGCGAAACAATTGATCGATTCCGCTCATGCCAGCCCGACCGTGGCATGACTCCTGCGGACTGTTTCAGGTTGAATTGACCTCTCTCTTCTTGTGCCGCCCGCGCGACGCTTCTATCCCACCGAGCACCATGTCCCCCCGTCCCCTTCGTCTGCGTTGTCTCGTGTGGTTCGTCCTGCTCTCCGCCCCTGCTCTGCTTTCGGCCGAGGCGGTCAGGATCGTGCGGGTGTGGCCCGATTACCGTGGGGAGGAGTCCTTTGTGCGTCTCGGCGAGTATTTTGGCGGCCGGGAAAAGTCCCCGGAGTTGATCGTGCGGTCGCAGGAATCCTCACGGTCGGGGTATTATTTTCTCACCCGCTTCAAGGCCGACGCGGCCCTGCCGGGCTCCATTCTTGCGCTCGAGTATGTGCTGCCCGGCGACGAGGCGCCCCGGGTGCAGTTTTTTCCCCTGGATCTGCCCCGGGGTTCCCGCGCCGTGCTGGCCGGTCTGACCGGCCCTGATTGGCCGGGTGCGGCGGTCGCGCCCACCGCCTGGCGCCTGCGTTTGCTCGGCCCGGACGGCGACGAGCTGGTGCGCCACCAGAGTTTCCTTTGGTCGCTGCCGCCCGGCCCCGCCCCGGCGGAAGCGGTCGGCGCCGTTTCCGCCCCGCCGGCGGCCGCGCAGTAAGCGGCGGCCGGCCCCGCCCCGTTCCCCTTTTCCCATGTCCGATCTTTTCGCCGCCTACGAACTCGATAAGTTCTATGACGAGATGTTCGCCGCCCCCGGTCGGCCGCGTCCGCATTATCAGCGCCTCTTCGAGCGATTCGGGCAGCTGGACGGGATCGCCGAGCTGCTCGCGCGGCAGCGCACCGCCGACCAGACTTTTGTCAACCGGGGCGTCACTTTCACCGTCTACTCCGACAACACGGGCACCGAGAAGATTTTCCCTTTCGACCTGATCCCGCGCATCATCCCGGCCGACGAGTGGGCGCACCTGGAGGCCGGACTGCGCCAGCGCATGGAGGCCTTGAATCTGTTTCTGGCCGACATCTACGGCCCCCAGCGCATCCTGAAGGAGGGCGTCGTCCCCCGCGAGATGGTGCTGACTTCGAAAAACTTCCGTCCGGAGCTGGTCGGGGTGCCCATCGCCCGGGACCTTTACGTCCACATCAACGGCACCGACCTCGTGCGTGACCAGCATGGCACCTACCGGGTGCTCGAGGATAATCTTCGGACACCTTCGGGGGTGTCCTACGTCCTCGAGGACCGTCAGGTGATGAAGCGGGTGTTCCCCAATCTCCTGCGCGACTACCGCGTGCGTCCGGTCGAGACCTACACCAGCGACCTGCTCGCGTTGCTGCTCCACCTCGCGCCCGCCCACGTGCCCGAGCCGACGGTCGTTCTCCTCACGCCCGGGGTCTACAACAGCGCCTATTTCGAGCACAGCTTTCTAGCCCGCCAAATGGGCGTGGAGATCGTCGAGGGCTCGGACCTCGTGGTCGAGAACGACCGCGTGTTCATGCGCCGCACCGATGGTCTCTCGCCCGTGCACGTGATCTACCGCCGCATCGACGACGATTTTCTCGACCCCACGGTCTTTAATCCTAAATCCCTACTCGGCGTCCCCGGGCTTTTTGAGGCGTATCGCAAGGGCAACGTCGCGCTCTGCAACCCGATCGGCACGGGCGTCGCCGACGACAAGGCCATGTATCATTACGTGCCCCGGATGATAAAGTTCTACCTCGGTCAGGACGCCATCCTCCCGAACGTGGAGACCTTTCTGTCCGGCGAGGCGAAGGACCTGGAATACATCCTCGCCAACCTGGAGAAACTGGTCGTGAAGTCGGTCAACGAGGCCGGTGGTTACGGCATGCTGGTGGGGCCGCATAGCACCCGCGCCCAGATCGAGGAGTTCCGCGGCAAGATCCTTGCCGACCCGCGCAATTTCATCGCCCAGCCCACGCTGGGTCTGTCCCGCTGCCCGGCGGTGTGCGGCGACACGATCGAGGGCCGCCACATCGATCTGCGCCCCTACATCCTCAACGGCGCCTCCATCAAGATCATGCCCGGCGGTCTCACCCGCGTCGCCCTGCGCAAGGGCAGTCTGGTGGTCAACAGCTCCCAGGGCGGCGGTTCGAAGGACACCTGGGTGCTCGCCGCCGACCACGAAGCCGCCACGCCGGCGGTGCCGGAGAAGATCATCGTGTGAG
>CAMCHD010000135.1 GCA_945874545.1 Akkermansia muciniphila
GGCACGCCCGCCAACATCGCCTCGGCCATCGCCTACCTGCTCTCGCCGGAAGCCGACTGGGTGACGGGCCAGGTCTGGGGTGTGGACGGCGGCCTTGGCACCGTTCGCCCACGCCCCAAGGCCTGAGTCGGAGAAAACCGAGGAGCAACGGACCGGCGGAAACTTTCCGCGAAAAACCGCTTGCTTTCGCTTCGGGCAAACGGCTTGTTGACCGTCCTGTTTCGCACAGGGGCTCTTAGCTCAGTTGGTAGAGCGCCTCAATGGCATTGAGGAGGTCAGCAGTTCGAACCTGCTAGGGTCCACCATTTCGAGGGGGTCGCCGGAGATGTCCGGCGGCCCCTTATTTTTTCGGCGGTTTCAGGTTAAAACCGACTCGAACCGGACCGCGTCCTCCGGGGTGTCGACACCCAGACCGGGATGATCGGTGACATCACAAGCGATCTCGAATCCGTTCTCCAGGACGCGTAACTGCTCCAGCTTTTCGATACACTCGTAGCGTCCCGGAGCGAGCCCGGCGAAGCGCTCCAGCAGGTCCGCCTTGTAGGCATAAAGACCGAGGTGCTTGTAACAAGGATTGGCCGCCACCCAGGCATCGTCCATCCGGCCTCCCTGGTCCCGCGGATAAGGCATCGGCGACCGTGAAAAATAAAGCGCGCGCCCACCGGCGACGGGGGCGAACACCACCTTCACCTGGTTGGGGTTGCAGAAATCCTCGGCCCGGCGAAACGGGGTCGCCAGCGTCGCCATCGCGGCCGGACCGGCGATCAACTCCGCCAGCCGCCGAATCTGCCCGCCCGTGACCATGGGCTCGTCCGCCTGCACGTTGATCACCCGGGCCGCGCCGATCCGCCGGTTGGCTTCGGCCAGCCGATCCGTGCCGCTTTGATGCTCCACCGCGGTCATGACCACCCGAAAGCCCGCCGCCTCCAAGGGCCCGGCCAGCAAGGCGTCGTCCACCGCGAACCACAAGGGCAGCTCCGGCGCCTCCGCGCGTATCCGTTCCGCCACCCAAAGCACCAGCGGCTTGCCCTTTACCCGGTGCAGAAGTTTGCGGGGAAACCGGGTCGATTCGAGGCGGCAGGGCACGATGATGGCGGTGTTTTCGCTCATAAAACCCGCACCTTGGGCGGCCGGTTTTGGGGTTGCAAGAAGTCCCCCCCCGACGGACCGTCGGGCCTTCATGGAAAAGACCGACACCGCCTCCCAGCTCGTCCGAGAGCTCGTTGTGCAAAACAAGATGGGCATCCACGCGAGACCCGCCGCCATGATCGTGCGGGTCACCAACAAGTTCAAATCCGACGTGATGGTGGAAAAGGACGACGAGCAGGTGAACGGCAAGTCGATCATGGGCCTGATGATGCTGGCGGCGGGCAAGGGATCGAAAGTGAAGTTTCTCGTCACCGGAGCCGACGCGGGGGCGATGCTCGACGAGCTCGAGGCGCTCTTCGCGCGCAAGTTCGACGAGACCTAGGACGGAACCGCCCCGGCCTCTACCAAGGACCCGGCGTCGAGGACGCGGGGCCGTTTCCTCCGTCTCGTCTCCCGAAACGGCGCCCTAATGGCAGACGAAGTGGGTGAGCGAGGGCCCGATCATGCCGAGATCCGACCGCAGCCTCCACCCGATGACCAAGGCGGTGATCAAGGCCAGCCCCGCCCGCGTCCGGTCCAGATTCGTCGGCGTCATGCGCGCGCGCAACCAGCCCAGGTTGGCCTGGGCGGCCCACAGCAGCGGGACCGTGCCCAGCCCGAAGGCGAGCAAGAGCCCCGCGCCGGCGCTCGCCGACCCGGCGAAACCGGCCATCGCGACGAGGAAGTAAAGCGGCCCGCAAGGCAGCAGAGGCGTGGCCAGGCCCATCGCCGCCGCCACCTGCACGCCCGGGCGTCCCCGCACCCAGCCACGCAGCACCGTCTGCACCCGCCCGAGCAAGGCGAGGCGCGGCAGCCGATTGCCCAGCCGCAGACCGACCGCGACCAGGTAGGCGACCATCAACCAGGGCAGGACACGCGCCAGCGGCGCGTCGAACCAGGCCGCCGGCGCCGCCCCCGCCGCCCCCGCCAGCCCGCCCAGGGCGGCGTATCCCGCCAGCCGCGAACCGTGGTAAACCGAATGAATCGTGGCCAGATCCGCCCGTTCGCCCCGCGCCGGGCCCAGCAGGCAGGCGAGCGGCCCGCACATGCCGGCGCAGTGCAGGCTGGTGACCAGGCCCGCGACAAAGGCCGCCGCCGGGGTGTTGATCGCCGCCAGCTCCATCACCGCGCCTCCGCCGCCGGAGCCGGCGCCTTGACCAAGGGCACGGAGTGCACGTCCGCCCGGCCCGCGACCCAAAAGAGGACCAACCAGGCCACCGCCAAAAGGGTGAAACCGACCGCCACCCCGATCCAGAGTCCGGCGCCCGCCTTCATCGCGAATCCTCGCGCAGGAGCGCCTCGTCCGGTCCACTGAACTCGATTTCCCGAACCAGCTCGAAGCTGCCATCCGCGGGCCGCGCCCGCACCTTCAGCTTAAAACCGCCCGAATACCCGGCCCGCGGCACACTCACGACCAGCGGACGCACCTCCTCACCCAGGGGACCGAGCGTCAGCGGGGCCTCGAATCCGGTCTGGAGAAGGTCGGCGCCCGATAAACCCGATCCGTTCCCGGAGTTCGCGCCCTGGGCGGCGGTCCGCTCGGTCGTGACCGTGAAGGTGATCGGCTGATCCCGTTTGTTGACCAACCGGACGAGAAACTGGTTCCTCACCGTGGTCGCGTCGACAAAGTAGGGCGAGCCCTGCAAACGGGTCACGCCGAGCATCGCCGGGCGCACGGAGGACAGGGCGAAGGTCGCCACCGTCGCGCCCACCGTGAGCAGCACCAGATAGATCCAGATGCGGGGACGCAGCCACTGGGTGCGCTGGCCGGCGAAGCCGCGGGTCGAGTCGTAGCGAACCAATCCGGTGGGCCGCTTGAGCTTGGTCATCACCTCATCGCAGGCATCGACGCAAGCCGCGCAGGCGATGCACTCGATCTGCAGCCCCTGGCGGATGTCGATCCCGGTCGGGCAGACCTGCACGCAACGGTTGCAATCCACGCAGGCGCCGGCGTCGGGCGTGCCCGCCTTGCCCCTCGGCTCGCCGCGCGTCGCGTCGTAGCCGATGTTGACCGAGTTGTCGTCGATCAAGACCGACTGGAGCCGGCCGTAGGGACAGATGATCAGGCAGAGCTGCTCGCGGAACCAGGCGAAGTTGAAATACAGGATGCCGGTCGCGACCATCATGAAGAGAAAGGCGCCCCAGTTGTCGCGCGGCGAGTGGTGCAGCATCGTCCACAGTTCCGGCAGGGAGACGAAGTAGGCCAGGAAGAGATGGGTGATGACCGCCGACAGGGCCACGAAGATCGCTTGTTTTCCTCCGCGACGAAGCCACTTCGCGGCCGTCCAGGGAGCGGCATCCAGGCGCCGCCGCGCCACCGCGTCCCCCTCCAGCCAACGCTCCACCCGACGGAAAACATGCTCCAGGAACACCGTCTGGGGACAGGCCCAGCCGCACCACACCCGCCCCAGCAGGGACGTGATCAGAAAGAGCGAAAAGCCCAGCCCCGTGATGGCGAAAAAAAGCAACCACACATCCTGAAACGCCAGGGTGAAGCCGAAGAGATGAAAACGCCGTTCAGCGATATCGAGAAACACCGCGGGATAACCCCTGACCGGAATCCAAGGCAGCGACAGGTAGATCGCCACCAGGAACCACGCCGACCAACGGCGCACC
Source organism: Akkermansia muciniphila (assembly GCA_945874545.1). Taxonomy (GTDB): domain Bacteria; phylum Verrucomicrobiota; class Verrucomicrobiia; order Opitutales; family Opitutaceae; genus IMCC26134_A. Next base: position 3,745 of record CAMCHD010000135.1, read on the forward strand.
CGCGTCCAAAATCCCCGCGCGTCCGCCGGGTGCAGAAAGAAGCGTGAACCATCGGCCCGGATGGTGGTGACGGAATCACGGTTGGGACGAAGAGCGGACGGGGTTGTTTTCACAGGGTATCGGGTGGCGGGGCAAAACCGGAACGGCTCGCCTCGACGCTTTCGCGTCTCAGGACGCGGGCTGTTTGCTCAGCACGAAGGCGACGACCTCGGCGGTCTTTTTGGGACCGAGCACCGGGCCCCAGGCGGGCATGCCCTTGGTGAGCACGCCCTCGTTCAAGACCCGCAGGATCTCGGTCGGCTTGTTCCCGTGCAACCAGGTGGCGTCGACCAGATTGGCGCCGATGCCCCCCTGAAGTTCGGGCCCGTGACAGGATACGCAAGTGGTCTGATAAGTCGCCGCGCCGGAGGCGAGCACGCTGGCGGTGCGACTCATCTCCAGAAGAGAAGAGTCGTCGTAGGAACCGGACGAGGCGAGTTTGGCGGCGCGGATCTCCTGCACCGCCGCGGTAACCTGATCGCCGTCGTTGATGCGCCGGAACTGCTGGGTCACCATCCAGTAGAATACCGAGAAAATGATCGAGCCGTAGAGGGTCGCCAGCCACCAGTTGGGCAGGCGCTTGTCGTATTCGGAGATGCCGTCAAAGACGTGCGGACGGACCGGATCTTCACCGGGCTCGCGAGGGGATTTGGGAGGGTGTTCGGACATGGCGGGAGGGGGTCAATCGTTGAGCGGCAGCTTCGCGAAACGTTCGCGTTGGGCGCGGGGCATGCGCACCGCGCGCCACGTGATGGTCAGGTAGATCGAGAGCGCGGTGACAAAGGCGACGAGGGTGAAAATCCCCATCCAGTTTTCGAGCAGGAGGCGGCGGAACATGGCGGGGAGGCTTAGGGTTTGGCGGCCGCCAGCACGGGGCGGACCGGCTCGGATTTGCCGAGCTTTTGGAGGTAGGCGATCAAGGCGATGATCTGGCGATCCGGCTCGACCCGAAGATCGGCGTCGCGCAGCCGGGCGGCGATCTCGGCCGCCTGGGCGTCGACCTGCGCCTGGATGTCCGCCGGCGTCTGCTCCGGGTAGGGCACACCGAGGGTGCGCTGAACCGCAAGCTTGGCGGGAAGCGCCGCGACATCGGTGGTGTTTTCGAAGAGCCAGGGATAATTCGGCATGTTCGATCCGGGCGAGACCTCGCGCGGATTCAACATGTGCTTGTAGTGCCAGGAATCCGGATACTTGCCGCCCACCCGCGCCAGATCCGGACCGATGCGGCGCGAGCCCCACTGGTAGGGATGGTCGTAGATCGACTCTCCGAGGCGGGAATACTCGCCGTAGCGAAGAACGTCCGGAACGAGGGTGCGGATCATCTGCGAGTGGCAGTTGTAGCAGCCTTCGCTCACGTAGAGGTCGCGCCCGGCGAGCTCCAGCGGGGTGTAGGGCACCTGGATGCGGTCCTCGACGTTGCGGGCGCGATTCACGATCACCGTGGGGATGATCTGGATCATCCCGCCGGCCGCGACCGCGATGAAGGTGAGCACGGTGAAAGGCGCGGCGTTCAGCAGCAAGCGGTCATACCAGTCGGACCAGCCGCGCTTTTTGGTCTCAAAATGCAGCCAGGCGATGATCACCGAGGTGATCGTCCCGAAAAGGCCGACCAGGCGCACAAAGTCGCCGCCAAACATCCAGGCGCAGGCGAAGAGCGTGCCCAGCGCGGAAAAGACAAAGGGCGGGTTGATGAAGGTCCCGACCACGCCGACGCGAGGCGTGGGCGTATCCTCGACCAGGACCTCGGCCGAACCATCCACCACCTCCGCGCCGCGAATCGTGCGAACGACGTTGTAGGCGAGGAGAAGGAAACCGACGAGGTAGAGACCGCCGCCCACGATTCGCAGCGCCATCAGCGGCCGGATCGCCGCGAGCGTATCGAGGAAATTTGGGTAGGTGAGGACCGTGCCGCCCTCGGAGGTGGAGTTGAGCATCAGCCCCTGGGTGATGCCCGAGACCCACATCGCGGCGACGTAGAGGAGAATGCCCACCAGCCCGATCCAGAAATGAACGTTGGCCAGGGCGGTCGAAAAGAGGGGGCGATTCCAAAGGCGGGGGAGCAGCCAGTAGATCATGCCTGCCGCCATGAAACCGTTCCAACCCAGGGCGCCGGCATGGACGTGGCCGATGATCCAGTCCGAGTAATGGGCGAGCGCGTTGACCGAGCGGATCGAAAGCAAGGGCCCCTCGAAGGTCGACATGCCGTAGAAGGTCACCGCCGCGGCGAAGAATTTAAGCACCGGCTCGGTGCGCAGCTTGTGCCAGGCGCCGCGCAGGGTCAGCAGGCCGTTGAGCATGCCACCCCAGGAAGGCGCCCACAGCATCAACGAGAAGGTCATGCCCAGGATCTGCAGCCAGTAAGGCAGGGCCGTATTCAACAAATGGTGCGGACCGGCCCAGATGTAGACGAAGACCAGGGACCAGAAATGGATCACCGACAGCCGGTAGCTGTAGACCGGACGCTCGGCCGCCTTCGGCACGAAGTAATACATGATGCCGAGGATCGGCGTGGTCAGAAAGAAGGCCACGGCGTTGTGCCCATACCACCACTGCACGAGGCCGTCCTGCACGCCGCCGAAGATCGGGTAGGAGTGGAGCAGCGAGGTCGGGAGGCTCAGGTGGTTGACGATGTAGAGCATCGCCACGGTGATGATGGTCGCGATGTAGAACCAGATCGCGACGTAGAGGCCGCGCTCCTGGCGGCGGGCCAGGGTCCAGAAAAAGTTGACCGCGAAGACCACCCAGATCCCGGCCACCGCGATGTTGATCGGCCAGATCAACTCGGCGTATTCCTTGCTGCGGGAGAAACCCAGCGGCAGGGTGATCGCCGCCGAGACGATGATCAGCTGCCAGCCCCAGAAATGCAGCTGGGAAAGAAAGTCGCTCGCGAGGCGCGCCTTCACCAGGCGCTGGGTCGAGTAATAGATGCCCGCGAACATCATGTTGCCGACGAAGGCGAAGATCACCGCGTTGGTGTGCAGCGGGCGCAACCGGCCGAAGGTCAACCAGGGCAGGTCGAAGTTGACCCGCCAGAAGTTCAGCTGGCTCGCGATCAAGACGCCGACCAGCATGCCGACGACGCCCCAGATCACGGTGGCGAGCAGGAACTGGCGAACGACCTTGTCGTTGTAGTGGATTTGAACGGTTCGGACGGACATGGGAAAAACAGGTGGGGTTAGGGCTGGGTGGGTTGCGAAAGGGAGTCGGCCGCCGCCGGAGCACCGTCGGCGACGCGCCCGGCCTGGTGTTCGCGCCGGCGTTTGCAAGAATCGCAACATCCCGCGCCGGTCTTGGATTTTGCGCAGCCGGCGCGGCCCGGCTCGTGCGCGTGGTGATGGCCGGCCGCTTCGCCGGAGGACCGAGCCTCCGCGACCATGGCGGAAATCGTGGCGGGCCGGGCCGGCTGAAAGTCCGGTTCCAAGGGCAGCAACGAGTCATGCTCGGCGCCGGCCCGACGCGGCCGGGTGAATTCGCGCAAAAAGAGCGCGATAAAGGTGAGCGAAAGCAGCAGACTGAGGACGAGCGTGAGAGGAATGACTTCCATGGGGGATTTGGCGCGGGTGAAGGGTGGGAAAGGCCGGGCTACCGGGCTGGGACGACCCTAGACAAAAAACGCCCGGGCCGCTGCGCGGGCCTTGGCAGGGGTCACTCACTTTTTGCCGCCGGATCAAAAATCGAGGCAAAGGATGCACAGGGTCGGCCAAGGAAGGCAGCGCGCCGAGGAAAGGGCTTGGGTAGGCTTTCCGATGATGAATCCCGGCGACCCGCGCCCCCTAATCGACCGTCACGCCGCGCGTATCCTCACGCGCTGGCGGGAACAATTGCGTTCCCTACCCCCGTCCAGCGCGCTCGCCACCCCGGAGGTGCTCGGTCCGCTCATGGCGCCCGCGCTCGCCCGGGTCCGGCATGAGTGCGTGCAGCCGGCTCCGCCCGGCGCGGATTCCCACGCCGCGGAGTCGGCGGAATGCCGCTGCGGCCTCAATCCCCTCGCGGCGCTTTATCTGATCGGAGAATGCGCCACCTTCGATGTGCTCTGGGCCCAGCCCGAAGCCCTCGCCCCTCTCCCCCCGCGGGAACGCGAGGCCCTCTGTTCCAGCCTGCGCGGCGCCTGGCGCCGCGTCGCGGCGGAGGAGATCGCGGTGTTTTGCAGTCTATGCCGTCGCGGCGCGGAATTGGACGCCGCCAGCCACGCCCGCCGGACGGCGGTCGCGGAGCGCTCCCCGAAACGGATCAGCGCATCGGCGCCAGCCGCTTATCCAGATTCTCGCGGTAAGCTTTTGGCGACTCGCCCGCAATCCGTCGAAACACCCGGTTGAACTGCGAGAGCGATTGAAAGCCCGCCTCGAAGGCGGCTTCGCTCACCCGCTTGTGCGGGTTGAGCAAAAGGTTTTTCACCCGCTCGACCCGGATGCGGGCGAGGTAGTTGGTGAAGGTCATGCCGGTGGCCTTCTTAAAGGTCTTGCAGAAGTAAAACGCGCTCATGTTGACCGATTTTGCCACCTCCTCGAGGCCGATGTCCTCGCCGTGGCGCGCGGCGATCAGGGCCCGGGCGCGGGCGATGGGCGGCGCCTCGCCGTGCTCGGCCTGGACCGCGAGCTCCTGCCCCAGGGAGGAAAGGTGCTGGGCAAAGATCGCCAGCAACCGCAGGATGGAGTCGTATTGGCGCCGATCGAGCACGCGGCTCTGAAACCACGCCTCCTCCATGCTCTTCATGTCCACCTGGGTGCCGAACTTCAGGATCTGCCGGGCGGCGACCGCAAAACGGTGCTTGTCCGGTTTCTCCAAAAACACCTGCCCGGTCTGAAGGAACGCCACCAAATCCTCCCCCACCCTGACCGGAACGGAGGAGTCGCACAGCCCGGCGAAACATTTCATCGTCTTGGGCTCGAGCCTGGCCTCCTCCTCGACCCTCCGCTGCAACTGCAGGCAGGCGGCGCAGCTCTGGTTGGTCTTGGCCATCAGGGCGCAGAAAGGGTTCTCGTTCGGATCGCCGCGATGGGGCAGGTCGAAGGCCTCCAAGGCGCGCAAGTTGATCGGCAGACCCGTGGTGTCCCGAAACGCCTGCTCGTAGTCGCGAAAAATGCGGCTTCGCTTCAGTTTATCCACGAAATCGCGGCTGCGTTGAACGGAATCGTCGGAGTTTGCGGTCATATTTCGTTCGTAAAACGAGGAGTGAACCGCCGCGCCGCCGCTGCCGCAACACGCAAAATTCACCCATCTCAACCCTGGTCGCGCATCCGAAAAACGCATTCGACACCACGCGGGCGAAGCCCTGAATCCCGGACATGGCCTCGCCTTCGAACTCCAACGATAACGTCCACGCGCCCGCCGCCCAAACCCACGTCACCCCCGTGACCATCGCCGTCGATATGGTGCTCATCGGAGTGTTTTTCTACTTTATGTTCGGCTGGGTGAAGAGCCACGTGCCCTCCAATAATCCCGGATTCGTCCTCTTTTTCGGCGCGTCCACCGCCCTGTGTGTCACCGGCGTTTTCTGGATGGCGATCCAGATGTTCCGCGTGGTGCTGGCCGGCGAAAAACGGCTCAAGGCGGAACGCGCCGGCCGCTAGACCCGCCGCCGCTTTGTTCACCCCGGCGGCCGCGATCCCTGATCGCGGCCTTTTCTTTTACCCCCGCCCCCCCGTGTCCGAACCCTCCGCCCAACCCGCCGCCCCGCCGCGCACCACCGCCGCCGCCGAGGATTACCTGGAGCGGATCGCCGGCCTGATCAAAAACAAGGGCTACGCGCGGGTGGTGGACATCGCCGCCGAACTCAAGATCTCCCAGGCCAGCGTCACCACGATGGTGCAGCGACTGGATGTGGACGGCCTGGTGAAATACGAAAAATACCGCGGCATGGTGCTGACCGACGCCGGCGAGGCGGTGGCCGCGCGCATCGCCCATCGGCACGAGTTGCTCACCCAGCTCCTGCGTTTTTTCGAGCTGCCGGAGGACGTGATCTTCCGCGACGTGGAGGGCATGGAACACCACATCAGCGGGGAAACCCTGGACGCCCTCGAGCGCCTGACCCGCCACCTCCACGCCCACCCCGAGATCGTGGCCCAGCTCCGGCGCTAGAGCCGACCGCCTCAACCCGCCGCGGTTGTCCAAAGCCAGCCCGCCGCGCCCGAAGCCGCGATCACCGCGATCAGGTTGGCCTTGAAACGGTGCAAGGCCACAAAAGCCGCCACGCTGACCACGATGGCGAAGCCATCCCAGCCCGGCCCCGCCTCGTCGGTCGGCCGCCACACCTGCCAGGCGAACCAGACCGCCAGGTTCAGGACGACACCCACCACCGCCGCGGTCACCGCCG
>CAMCHD010000136.1 GCA_945874545.1 Akkermansia muciniphila
CTGCTGCTTGGCCTCGACTGGCAGACCTACGCCACCAGCCCGGCCATCGCCGCCAGCATCGCGGGCCTGATCAAGGGCTTCGGCGTCTTCTACGCGATCTGCGGCGTCGCCACCCTGCTCTGCACCCCCGCCCGCCGCTGGACCCACGCCGCGCTCGTCCTCGGCTCCGTCGCCCTGACCTTCCTCGCCTACTGCTACTACCGCGACAAACTCTACCGCCTCGGCGAGTTCGGCGAATACGCCACCCAATTCACCCTGCCGCTGGTGTTTGTCTGGTGGATACGCGGCCGCCTCTCCCGCGAAATCCTGCTGCACGTGCTCCGCGCGGGCGTGGCCCTCACCTTCGCCTGCCACGGCCTCTACGCCATCGGGTTCTATCCCACCCCGGGCGAGTGGGTCACCATGACCACCACGCTGACCGGCCTCGGCGACACCGACGCCCTGCGCCTGCTGCGCTTCGCCGGCGCCTTCGATTTTGCCGTCGCCGCGTTGATTTTCGCGCCCTCGCGCGGCCTTGCCCTGCCCGCCCTAGCCTACGCCGGATTGTGGGGCCTCGCCACCGCTCTCGCCCGCAGCGCCGCCTTCGTGCGTTGGGAAAACCTTTCCGACAGCACCACCCAGTGGCTGCACGAGTCCATGATGCGGGTGCCTCACGCCACCGTGCCGCTCGTCCTTTTCCTCGCCCTGCGCGCCCGGTCGACCACCTCCGGGACCGCCCCCGCGCCCGCGCCGCCCCCGGAGCGCCCCCTGGCCTCCACCCCCCTTTTGTCCTGACCGACAAATCCGAAATCCAAAACCCTCCGTCCAGCCTCATCCAAGCGTCCGCTCCTCCATGAATCGCCTCCTCCTCGCCCTCGCGCTCCTCGCCGGCGCCTCCTCCTCGGCCCTCCAGGCCGCCACCGACTACTACCGCCTCTCCTGGCGCGCCGACCCCGCCACCACCATGGTCGTGGGCTGGCGCCAAAACGGCGGCACCGGCACCACCGTCCACTACGGCCCCGTCGATCAGGGCACCAACCACGCCTCCTATCCGTCCAGCGCCACCGCCGCCCGCACCACCACCGCGAAGGGCATGAGCCACGGCTTCGCCCGGCTCACCGGCCTCACCCCCGACACCGCCTACTACTTCGTGGTTCGCGACAGCTCCGGCACCAGCGCCCGGATGTGGTTCCGCACCGCCCCCTCGTCCGCCAAGGACTTCGCCTTCATCGCCGGCGGCGACTCCCGCAACAACCGCACCCCGCGCCAGAACGCCAACCGTCTGGTGGGCAAACTCCGCCCCCTCTTCGTGATGTTCGGCGGCGACTACACCGACGGCAACACCAACACCGAGTGGTCCGAGTGGTTCGCCGACTGGCAACTCACCAAGTCGACCGACGGGCGCATGTATCCCATCGTCGCCACCCGCGGCAACCACGACGACAACCTCTCCCTCGTGGACATGTTCGATATCCCGAGCAGCAACGTCTACTACGCGCTGCCCGTCGGCGGCGACTTCATGCGCCTCTACACCCTGAATTCCGAGATCACCCCGGGCTCCACCCAAGCCTCCTGGCTGCTCTCCGACCTGCAGGCCAACACCGCCGTGAAGTGGAAAATCGGCCAATACCACAAGCCCATGTATCCCCACGAGCCGGGCAAGGCCGAGAACACCGCGCAATACACCGCCTGGGCCCAGCCCTTCTACGACCACGGCATGTCGCTCGTCATCGACAGCGATTCCCACGTGGTGAAACACACCTGGCCGATCAAGCCCACCGGCAACACCTCCGTCTCCTCCGCCTACGTGCGCGACGACGCCCGGGGCACCGTGTTTGTCGGCGAGGGCTGCTGGGGCGCCCCGCTGCGCACCGCCTCCGATAAAAAGGCCTACACCCGCGACGCCGGCAGCTTTAACTCCTTCCACTGGGTCCACGTCCGCTCCGACCGCATGGAGCTCCGCACCATCAACGTGGATAACGCCTCCAGCGTCGGCACGGTGAGCGACTCCGCCCCGTTCACCAGCCCCTCCGGCCTGAACGTCTGGTCGCCCGCCAACGGCAGCGTGATCACCATGTATCCGCGCAGCACTACGCCGCCTCCGTCCAACGTCGCCCCCACCGTGAGCCTCACCGCTCCCGCTTCCGGCGCCACCGCCACCGCCCCGGCCAGCTTCACCGTCTCGGCCAACGCGGCCGATTCCGACGGCACCGTCGCCTCGGTCGCCTTCTACGCCGGCTCCGCCCTGATCGGGACCGATACCACCAGCCCCTACTCCGTGAGCTGGACCAACGTCGCCGCCGGCACCTACAGCCTCACCGCCCGCGCCACCGACAACGCCGGCGCCACCACCACCTCGGCCGCCCGGTCCGTCTCCGTCACCACCGCCGGCGGCGGCGGCGGAACCACGCCCGTCACCGTGAGCTTCCAGCAAGGCGTGAACGGCTACGCCGGCGCGAGCGACACCAAGATCCGTAGCGACGCCACCACGACGAATTACGGCACCAACACCGTGCTCGAGATCGATGGCAGCCCCGACTACGCCGCCCTGCTGCGTTTCGACCTGTCCGCCATTCCGGCCGGCAAGACCATCACGGCCGCCAGCCTGACCGTAAACGTCACCGACGCCAGCGCGCAGGTTTATGAGATCTACGCCCTCCGCCGCGCCTGGACCGAGTCGTCCGCGACCTGGGCCAGGGCCAGTTCGACGGTGAACTGGACCACCGCCGGTGCGAACAACACCACCAGCGACCGCGAGTCCACCATCCTCGGCACCGTGAGCAGCAGCTCGACCGGCGTGAAGACCTTCGCTTTTAACGCCGCCGGCGTCGCCAAGGTGCAGGCCTGGGTCAACACCCCGTCGGGCAACCACGGCTTCGTCATCCAGGACTACGTCAGCAACAGCGACGGCCTTGACCTCAGCTCGAAGGAAAACACCACCGCCGCCAACCGCCCCAAACTCACCGTCACCTACCAGTGAGCCGGCCTAACTCGTAGCCGAGTCGTCGCCGGCCGGCGACCGCTCCGCCACCTGAGGGCGTTCCGCCTTCCCAGCCCGTCCGCCCTCACCGGCGGCCGGGCTTTTGGTTTCCCCGCCTGGAACCTAACTTGGGCTAATGCCCTTGGGTGCCCGCCTCTGTTTCGGTCGTTTCCACCTGGGTGGTGTTATACACCGTCCACGAGCCCGCGCGCGATATACTCGCCTTAAAATCCGCCCTGCTTGTCCACGACCCAAAGGTGAACACCGCATGAATAACAATATCTCGCTCCTTATCCGCCATCCAGAACGCCGACGCGTTGCGGTAGTAGGACTGTGGTTCTGCGGAAGCTGACCGTAACACCGGATCCGCCGCCAGGGCCGCCAACATTTCCCGCCGAAGTTCCGGCGGCTGCGCCATCGCATGTCGAATCAGGTCACCCTTGATGTAAACCGGCAGCGTGCCGCCCACCTCTTTTCGGATGATCGCGTCGGGAATCGTAAACCCGCCCGTCAACGACCACACGTTCCCGAACAAATCGGGATGCCGCTTAGACGCGACATACGCCACCCCGCCCAGCACCAGCAGTGACAAAACCACCGCGACCGGCTTTCGCAGGTTGAGCGAAAAAATTAAATCACGGGTCGCCATTTTGCAGGGAGCGGGAGCAACCCTTGCCCCTTTCGCAATCACGAACGTAACGGTCTCGAGGTCGCTCCCCCGCCTCGCGCCTCACCGCTGCCCCGCCTCCTTCTGGGCCTCCACCAACCGCCGCGCCTGCGCACGCAAGTCCGCATCACGGATGCCCTCCGCCCACGCCGTCACCGCCGCCGGATCCCTCTCCCACCACGCGATCACCGCCAGCTCCAGGGCGTCGGTTCGCGCCGCGTCATGCTCGATTTTTAAAACGCCCTCCGCCGCCGACCGCGGGTCCGTCGCCGCGACGGTGTGCACCGCCTCGGTCAAGGCCTCCTCCCGCGCTTCCTGGTCCTGTAAACCCGCCCCCCACGCCATCGCCGCCGCCCCGTCCTTCGCCGCCCAGGCCCGGGCCAGTTCTCCGGCCAGCACGGTGCGGTAATCCGAAGCGCCCAGTTCGACCACGTAACGGCCCGCGCCCGACGCATCCACCCCCGCCCAGTCCGCCAAGGCCTGATCGAGAAGGACCTCGGCCAAGGCCTTCGGCTCCAGCCCGCGCAGCCACTCGATCGCCGCCCGCGGGTCGCGCGCCAAAGCCGCGGCCAGGAGTCCCTCATGCGCCGCCAGCCTCTCTTCAAATTCGGTCAAACCCGCCGCCCCGGCCCGCGCCGCCGCCTCGTCCTCCGCCGCCCAGGCCTTGAAGAGTTCGCCGAGCCGCCGCTCCAGGCCTTCCGGCCCCGCCGCCCGGACACCGACCAACGCCTCCGGCCAACCGCGGTCCCGCGCCGCATCCGGTCCCGCGCCCCCGGGCCGGACATCCACCGGTGCCGCAGCCCCCGACCCCGGCACCCCATCTTCGCGAGGCACACAGCCCACCAGCAAAACCCAAACCAAAGACGCCGCCCACCCCATGCCCACACGAAGCCGAAACCCGCGTGACCCAAACGCGGGCAAGGGTTTTTCCGGCGGAACGAGACGCATACCCCAAGCCGCCGGGATTTCGCCGCGCCCGCAATCCCGCCTCTGTCACAAATCCGCGCCGACAACGCCCCCAAGCCGCTCCACGCGGAACACCCGGGGCCCGCCCACCGCCCTTACCGCGGGACGGTCGCCAGTCACCCTTGGAATGACGGGTTGACAAGTCCCCCCGCCGTGCGGCTTGATGCCTGTCTTTTTCCAAAATGAGCGCCACCGAAACCACCGCCACCCAGTCCCTCACGCCCGAGGCCTTCCCCTTCACCCAGCCCGAGCTGATGGTCCGCTACGTCACCGACACCGGCAAGATCCTGCCGCGCAAATACACCCACCTCTCGGCCAAACAACAGCGCCGCGTCACCGCCACCATCAAGCGCAGCCGCGCGATGCTGCTCGCCAAGTAAGCCGCCTCCCCGGCGCCTCGCTCCCCCCACTCTCCGGGACGGCCCTCGGCCGCCCCGGTTTTTTATGCCCTCATCCCGGCCCCGCGTCTTCCGGCCGACCCCGGCCAACCTCGCCCGGCTCGCCGCGCTCCTGCGCCGCGGAGGGCTGGTGGGCGTGCCGGCCGAGACGGTCTACGGCCTCGCCGCCGACGCGCTGAACCCCGCCGCCTGCGCCGCGATTTTTACCGCCAAAGGCCGGCCCACCACCGACCCGCTCATCGTCCACCTCGCCACCGCGCGCGACCTGCCGACCGTCGCGGTCACCAACGCCGCCGTCGCCCCGCTCGCCCAGGCCTTTTGGCCGGGACCGCTGACCCTGGTGTTGCCCAAACAGGCGTGCATCCCGGAGCTCATCACCGCCGGCCGCCCCACCGTGGCCGTGCGCGTGCCCGGACACCCGCTGTTCCGCAAGTTGATCCGCCTCGCCGGCCGCCCGCTGGCCGCGCCGAGCGCCAATCCCTTCGGCTACATCAGCCCCACCTGCGCCGCGCACGTGCGCGACGGCCTCGCCGGCACCGCCCTTCGCGCCGTGCTCGACGGCGGCGACTGCGCGGTCGGGGTGGAATCGACCATCCTCGACCTCACCGACCCCGCCCGCCCGCGCCTGCTCCGCCCCGGCGGCATCGCGGTCGAGGCAATAGAGCGTGTGCTCGGCCGCCCCGTGCTGCGACCCAAAGCCCCGCGCCTCGCGGTCACGACCGCCGCCCCCGCCCCGGGCATGCTGGCGCAGCACTACAGCCCGCGCACCCCGCTTCGGCTCCACCCACGCCTCGACGCCGCCGCGCTGGCCGTCCTGCCCGCCGACGAGGCCGCCCTGCTTTTGCGAAAACCCACGCGCCTGCCGTGCCCGGCCGACGCCCGCGCCGGGCGGATACTTTGGTTAAGCGAAACCGGCGCCGACAACGAAATCGCCCGCCACCTCTTCGCCCGCCTGCGCGCGCTCGACACCGGCGGCTGGCGGCGCCTCCACGCCGAAATTCCCGCCGGCTCCGAAGGCCTGATCCCCGCGATCCGCGATCGCCTGCAACGCGCCGCCGCCCGCGCCTAGACCCGGCGCCGCCGCACCCCGCGCAGCGCCCAGAGCACGAGCAGCGCGTTGGCCGCCACCGCGAGACCCGGGGTCGACCCACCCCACGCCCACGCGATCACCGCGGCGCTCACCGCCACCACCGCCCAGTCCACCGGGCGGCGGGCACCCACCCGCGCCTGACAGACAACCAACGCCACCCACACCACCGCGCCGACGGCGAAGGAAACCGCCTCCAGCCGCCCCGCGTTTGCCAGCCCGTCGGGCCGCCTCGCCACCAGCACCGCCAGCAGCCAGAAAAGGCCCTGGTTAAAAAAAACAAAACCGAGCCCCAGCGCCGTGACCAACGCGGCGTTGACCGGGAATTGGCCCTGCGCGTCGACCGGCACCCGCGCCGCCAGCGCGCAGCCCGAACAACAATACACCGCCCGGCCCGGCGTCGGCCGCGCCACCGAAAACGGCAGTCCGCAGTGGTCGCAGGTCACCTTCATGCCCGCGCCCGATTCAGCGCCCGCCCTCTTCGGCGCCGTCGGAGTCGTCGTCACCCTCCTCATCCGCCCCTTCGGCGTCGGTCGCCGGACCGCGCAGGATGGCGCCGTCGAGGTGCTGGATGATCAACTCCTGGATGGTGCCCAGGAAAACGTAACACATGAAGGGCTTTTGCAGCACGACGGGAAGCGTTTCCAAATCAACCCCTCCGCTCTCCAGCTGTTCGTCCTCGAGCACCCGCAGATCGTGACGGCGCAAACGCAGGCGCAAGGCGGAGCAGGCGCGCACGATGACCTCGGCGTTGTCCTCGTCGAAGGCGACCACGCCGTTGATAAAAAAATCCCGGTCGAAGAGCCCCATGAGGGCGTGCAGTTCCTTTTGCTGCCCCTCCAGCAGCTCCGCCCGCCACTCGTCCCGGAAATCGGCGTCGATGTCGTCGAGGGTGATGGGCGCGGCGATCTGGGCCTCGAGCACGTCGCTCGACGCCTTCATGAGGTCGAGCAGCGGCGCCACCACCGGCAGACTGAGCTTCACCTCAATGCGCTTCATCGGATTCGAGGACGGCGGTGAGGTGCCATTGCTGGAGGGCGAAAGCATAGAGCTCGGCTTGTTCGCGGAGGCCCGACCAGACCACCGAGCGCCCCTGCTCATGCACCTCCAGCATGTGCCGGCGGGCGCGGGGCTCGGCAAAACCGAGGACCTTGCGAAACACGAGGACGACGTAGCTCATCGAGTTCACCGGGTCGTTCAACACCACGACGCGCCAGGGCCCGCGGGTGGCGAAAGTCGTTTCCGGAGCGACCACCTCGTCCGGCTCCAGGCCCGGGCGCGTGCCCGCGCCCGCGAAGAGCGGCTCGATCCGGCGGGCGGTGCTGGGGACGCGGCTCGACATCAGGCGGCAACGGCGGACGCGGCGGCGCGCACCAGCCCGGCGAGTTGTTCGGTCGCGTCGGCCACCGGGATTTTCAGGGCCTCCTTCACCGCGCGGGGCTTCACCTCGATCACGCCGGCCAACAATCCCTTCCCACCCACCACCACGCGCAGGGGCACGCCGATGAGATCGGCATCCTTGAACTTGACGCCCGGCCGCTCCTCGCGGTCGTCGAGCAGCACATCCGCCCCGGCCGCCTCGGCGGCGGCGGCGAGTTTCTCGGCCAGCGCCAGCGCCTCGGGCAGCTTGGGGTCGAGCAGGCAGATCAGCACCTGGAAGGGCGCGATGCCCCAGGGCCAGATGATGCCGTCGGCGTCGTGGCTCTGCTCGATCACCGCCTGGAGGGTGCGGCTGATGCCGATGCCGTAGCAGCCCATGACCATCGGGTGGGACTGCTTGTGGTCGTCGGTGTAGGCCGCGCCGAACTTGTCGGCGTATTTGGTGCCGAGTTTAAAGATGTGTCCGACCTCGATGCCCCGCCGCGATTGCAGCGGCTGCCCGGAGCGCGGGCAGGGTTCGCCCGGGCGCACCCGGCGGAAATCCCCGAATTTCGTGATCGCGAGGTCGCGGGTCACGTTGACGTGGCGCAGGTGGAAACCGTCCTCGTTCGCGCCGGTGACGCCGTTGCCGATCAGGCGGATGGCGTGGTCGGCGAAGACCCCCGCGAGCGCGGCGGGGTCCTTGATCGTGCCCCGCACCGCGCCGAGCGAGCCCGGGCGGGCGCCGAGCACCGGAACGATCTCCTCGGGCGTGGCCGGGCGGAAAAGGGTGAAACCGAGCGCGCCGAGCTTGGCCTCCTCGAGCTCGTCGTTGCCGCGCAGGATCACGAGGAAGGGCTTGCCGTCGCCCATGTAGACGAGGGTCTTGAACTGGGCGTCACCGGGAACCGAATACGGCTCGGCCGCGAGCTGGGCGATGGTGGCGACGCCGGGCGTGGCGAATTTCTCCACCTCGCCGACCGGGGCGGCGTCGGCCAGGTCCGCCGGCACGAGCGCGCTGGTCGCCTTCTCGCGGTTGGCGGCGTAGCCGGCGTCGGAGTAGATCACGTCGTCGTCCCCCACCTCGGCGGGCACCATGAACTCGTGGGAGAAACTGCCGCCCATCACGCCGGTGTCGGCCTCGACCGCGATGGCCTTCACCCCGACGCGGCGGAAAAACGCCTCGTAGGCGGTCTTCATCGCGAGATAGCTCTTGATCGCGCCGTCGTCGTCCGCGTCGAAGGAATACGCGTCCATCATGACAAACTCCTTCGCCCGCATCAGCCCGTAGCGCGGGCGGATCTCGTTCCGGAACTTGGTCGCGATCTGATAAAAATTCTTCGGCAGGTCACGGTAGCTCGTGATCTCCTGCTTCACCAACGGCGTGATGACCTCCTCATGGGTCGGCCCGAGCACGAACTCCGGCTCGCGGGCCCGGCCCTTGCCGGCTCCGGCGTGGTCGGTGCGAAACATGATCTCTCGCGCCGCCGCCCAGCGCGGCCCCTGCTCCCAGAGCTCGGCCGGATGCAGATGCGGCATCCAGAGCTCGATCGCCCCGGCGCGGCCATGCTCGGGCCGCTCGCGCTCCAGCTCCTCCCGGCAGAGCGCGGAGAGCTTCTGCATCACACGCAGCCCCAGGGGCATGAAGGTGTAGAGACCGCCCCCCAGCTTGCGCACCAAGCCGGCCCGGATGAGCAGCTTGTGCGAGGCGATTTCGGCGTCGGAAGGACTTTCCTTGAGGGTCGGGACAAAAAACTGGGACCAGCGTTTCATGCGGTGAGTCGGTTCAACAAACCCGCCCGCGCGCGACCGGCAACCGTATTTGCAGCGCAAGCGCCGGAAGGGGCGCGCTCGCCGGCGCCGGCCGGCCGCAAAAAAGCCCGGGGCGACGGCCCCGGGCCTGCAAAACTATGCAACCGATTAGCCAAAAATTTAGGCGCGCCGACGGCGGGAGCTGGCGGCGAAAAGACCGACGATGCCGGCGCCGATGAGAGCGAAGCTGGAGGGCTCGGGGATGGCGGCGGCGGGGGCGACGGTCACAAGCACGCTACCATTGATGTTTTCGTTGGCGGGGTTGGCGTTGGTGCCATAGACCGCGTAGCCCAGTTGCAGGATCTTTCCGGCGTGGGTGGAGAGGTCGGCATTCAGCGAAAACTGCGCGCCCGAGTTCAGGTTGAAGGTCTCGAACACGTCGATGCTGAAGCCGTTGCCCGGATTCAGGACCTTGATAAAAGCCACCGCCGTGAACTCGCTGGCCAAGGTGTAGCTATCGACCGTGCCGCTGAAGTTAACCGACGGTGCCACGATCGAACCGGTCTCGACGAAGGTGTTGGCCTCCATAAATTTATTTCCGAGAGGGCCGGCTCCGCCATTGTTACGCCAGTAGGCATCGCCCGGGCTGTTGGCGTAGGTGTTGTAGTTCGGCTCCAGGCGCAGTTGATCGCCGATCGTGGTGCCGCCCACGTCCGTCACGATGGTGGTCCGCACGTCCGCCAGACCCCAGCCGGAGCCGAATTGATAACCATCACCAACGATGCCGGTGCCGGTGGCGAAAACGTTCATGTAGCCCTGCCAGCCATCGGCCAGCGCGGAGGAGGAGAAAAGGCCGGCCACGGAGAGCAGACCGACGAGGGATAGTTTCTTTAGCATGGGTATCGG
>CAMCHD010000137.1 GCA_945874545.1 Akkermansia muciniphila
GGGTCCTTGGTCACATCGATGCCGGCCACCGTGGCGGTGCCGGCGTCGGGCCGGATGTAGCCGGTGATCATCTTCATCGTGGTCGACTTGCCGGCCCCGTTCGGGCCGAGGAAGCCGAGGATATCGCCGGGGCGGACGGTGAAGCTGACGCCGTCGACCGCGCGTTTGTTGCCGTAGGTTTTAACCAGACCTTTGACTTCGATCATGTGCGAGGGTGGGGAGGGAATCGGGGAATGGGCAGGACAATCGGGCACTGGGAACCGTATGGCGGGCAAAGGTTCCCGGGCTCGGTAACTAAAAAACGGTGGAGAAAATCATCCGCCGGCGTTTTTCAAGTGCGAAGCGGCGGCCCGGCGGCGCGGCACCGTCCCCGTCGAGGGTGCGCCGCGCGGAAATTTCCCTGAAAAAAGAACGTGCCCCCGGCCCGTCGGGTGGCACGCTTAATGGTGGTTTTCAGTCCCTTCCAACTCCTCTTCTCCTCCCTTTATGTGCGCCGCTCCCTCCAAAGCCCGTAAGTCCACCGCTCCCGCCGCCCCGGTCGAGGCCGCCGTCGAGCCCAGCCATCTCGCCCCCGGCTCCCTGACCGACACGGCCAAGATCAAGCAGGCCATCCTGCGCCACCTCACCTACACCTTGGCGCGGGATCAGGGCTCGGCCACGCCGCGCGACTGGTGGATCGCCACCGCCTCGGCTGTCCGCGAGCAAATCCTCGCCCGCCTGCTCGCCACCCAGGCCGTCCACAACAAGGAAAACGTGCGCCGGCTCTACTACCTCTCCCTCGAATACCTGATGGGGCGCCTGATGGAGAACAACCTCCAGAACACCGGCCTCACCGAGGCGGCGCGCACCGCCCTGGCCGAACTCGGCGTCAATCTGGACGAGCTCACCGAGACCGAGTTCGACATGGGGCTGGGCAACGGCGGCCTGGGTCGCCTCGCGGCCTGTTTCCTCGATTCGCTCGCCACCCTCGACTACCCGGCCATCGGCTACGGCATCCATTACGAGTTCGGCCTGTTCAAGCAGGAGTTCGTCAACGGCAACCAGATCGAGCATCCGGACAACTGGATGATTTTCGGCACCCCTTGGGAAATCTGCCGGGCCGAATACACCCAGGAAATCCAGCTCTACGGCCGGGTGGAGAACGTGTTCGACGACCGCGGCGGTTACCGTCCGCGCTGGGTCGACGCGAAGAAGATCCTCGGCGTCCCCTACGACATCCCCATCGCCGGCTACGGCACCAAGACTGTGAACCTCCTCCGCCTCTGGGCCTCGCGCTCGACCGAGGAATTCGATCTCAGCGCCTTCAACTCCGGCGGCTACGTCGAGGCGGTGCGCGAAAAGGCGATCGGCGAGACCGTCTCCAAGGTGCTCTACCCGAACGACAAGACCGAGAACGGCAAGGAGCTGCGCCTCATCCAGCAGTATTTTTTCGTCTCCTGCTCCCTGCGCGACATCATCCGCCGCCACTTCCGCATCGCCGGCAACACCTGGTCGAACTTCGCCGACAAGGTCGCCGTCCAGCTCAACGACACCCATCCCGCCGTATCGGTCGCCGAGCTCCAACGCATCCTGATCGACGAACAGGGGCTCACCTGGGAGCAGGCCTGGGCGATCGTGACCCGGACCTTCGGCTACACCAACCACACCCTCCTGCCCGAGGCCCTGGAAAAGTGGAGCCTGCCGCTCTTCACCAAGGTCCTGCCCCGTCACACCCACATCATCTTCGAGATCAACCGCCGCCTGATGGAGACGGTCGAGGCCAAGTGGCCGGGCGACAACGATAAGAAACGCATTTGCTCCCTCGTAGACGAGGGCGGCGCAAAGGCTTTCCGGATGGCCAATCTCTCCGTGGTCGGCTCCCACGCGGTCAACGGCGTCGCCGCGCTTCACACCCAGCTCCTGAAAAAGGACCTCTTCCCCGAGTTCGACTCCCTTTATCCGGGCAAATTCCAGAACAAGACCAACGGCATCACCCCCCGCCGCTGGTTGCTGGACTGCAATCCCGAGCTCGCCACCCTTCTGCGCGATACCCTCGGCAACGGCGACTGGGCCCGCGACCTCGACCAGCTCCACGCCTTGGAGAAGTTTGCCGATGACGCCGCATTCCAGTCGCGCTTCATGGCGGTGAAACACGCCAACAAGGTCGCCCTCGCCGCCGTGATCGAGCGCGAGTGCGGCATCACCGTCTCGCCCGACGCCCTCTTTGACGTGCAGATCAAGCGTCTGCACGAATACAAACGCCAGCACCTCAACCTGCTGCACATCCTCACCCTCTACCGCCGCCTGCTCCAGAATCCGACCCTGGACCTCGTGCCGCGTGTCTTTGTCTTTGCCGCCAAGGCCGCCCCCGGCTATGACCTGGCGAAGAATATCATCCGCGCGATCAACACCATCGGCAAACGCATCAACGAGGATGAGCGCATCGGCGGTAAATTGAAGGTCGCCTTTCTGCCCAACTACCGCGTGTCGCTGGCCGAGAAAATCATCCCCGCCGCCGACCTCTCCGAGCAGATCTCGACCGCCGGCAAGGAGGCCTCCGGCACCGGGAATATGAAGCTGGCCCTGAACGGCGCGCTGACCATCGGCACGCTCGATGGCGCGAACGTCGAGATCGGCGAGGAGGTGGGCGATGACAACATCTTCATCTTCGGCCTCACCGTGCCCGAGGTGGAGACCTTGGACGCGAAGGGCTACAGCCCGTGGGATTTTTATCACCGCGACGAGGAATTGCGCGCCGTGGTCGACTGGCTCGGCAGCGACTATTTTACGCCCGGAGAGCACCACGCGTTTGGCGCGCTGCACCACAGTCTCACCGGTGGCGGCGATCCCTACAAGTGCCTCGCCGACTACCGCAGCTACATCCAAGCCCACGAAAAGGTGGACCGCGCCTACCGCGACCGCACCGGTTGGGCGAAGAAGGCGATCCTCAACACCGCCCGGGTGGGCAAGTTCTCCAGTGATCGCACCATCCACGAATACGCCCGCGAAATCTGGAGCCTGCCGGCGGTGCGGGTGGGCTAGGGCCGGAAATCCGGGTTTAACCCGGATACCGCGATTATCGCGGGTCGTCTCTCGCAACCTGTTGGCCGCCGACTCGCCGCGTCACCCGCGACCAGCACCTTCCAGGTGCAGGCCGGGGATTCCGCACCGACCCCTCGGCTCAACACCTTGCGCGATACTCCGCCGGGATAAACGCGGTATCCGGGTTTAAACGCCCTAAAGATCGAAGTGGCAGGCGACCTGGTGCTCGGGTCGGTCGGGCGACGGCGTGCGTAGCACCGGCTTTTCCAACCGGCAGCGGTCCTGCGCGTGCGGGCAGCGGGGATGGAACGGGCAGCCGGTGGGCGGGTGGATCGGCGAGGGCACGTCGCCGCCGAGCACGACCCGCGTGGAGCGGTGGCGCGGGGTGGCCACCGGAATGGCGGAGAGAAGGGCGCGGGTGTAGGGGTGGGCGGCGCGGCGGTAAAGCGCGTCGGCGTCCGCCGTTTCCACGATGTGCCCGAGATACATCACCGCCACGCGGTCGGACACGTGTTTCACCACGGCAAGATCATGGGCGATAAATAGGTAGGCCAGGCCGAGTTCACGTTGCAGATCGAGCAGCAGGTTGAGGATCTGCCCCTGGATGGATACGTCGAGGGCGGAGACCGGTTCGTCGCAGATGATGAGTTTGGGATTGAGCGCGAGGGCGCGGGCGATGCCGAGGCGCTGGCGCTGGCCGCCGGAGAACTCGAAGGGGAAACGGTCGGCGGCGGAGGCCGGCAGGCCCACGCGCTCGAGCAGGGCGGCCACCCGCGCGGGGCGTTCGGCGGCGGTGCCGATGCGGTGGATGGCGAAGGGCTCGGCCAGCAACTCGGCGACGGAGTGGCGGGCGTTTAGCGACTCGCCGGGATCTTGAAACACCATCTGCAACTCGCGGCGCAGGGGTTTGAGGGCGCGTTGGGAGAGCGGCACGAGATCGGTGCCGTTGAAGCGGATTTGCCCCGAGGTCGGGGCGTGCAGGCGAACGATGGCCTTGCCCAGGGTGGACTTGCCGCAGCCGGACTCGCCCACCAGGCCGAGCGTCTCGCCGGCGCGCAGGGTGAGGGACACCCCGTCGACCGCGCGGCACCAGGCCCGGGTGCGGTGCCAGAGCCCGCCGCGCACGGGAAAAAACATGCGCAGGTCCTGGACTTCGAGGAGGGGGGCGGAGGGCATGGGGGAGTTAACCACGAAACACACGAAAGACACGAAATGGCCGGGCGATCACGGGCGTTTGGAGTTCATGGTTTCAAATTCGGGATATCACGCCAGCGGTGACAGGCGACGGTGTGGTCTTCGGCGAGGGTTTCGAGGGCGGGCGCGGTAGAGCAGACCGGGGCGGCGAAGGCGCAGCGGTTGGCGAAACGGCAGCCGGCCGGCATCTCGGCCAGGCCCGGGACCAGGCCCGGGATGGTGGCGAGCCGGGTTTTGCGTTCGGCCTCGAGGCGTGGCACGGCGGCGAGCAGGCCGCGGGTGTAGGGGTGGGCGGGATGCTCAAAAATCGCCTCCACCGGGCCGCGCTCGGCGATGCGGCCGGCATACATCACCACCACCTCGTCGCACATCTCGGCGACCACGCCGAGATCGTGGGTGATCAGCAGGATGGCCATGCCAAGCTCGCGTTGCAGGCCGCGCAGCAAGTCAAGGATCTGGGCCTGGATGGTGACATCCAGCGCGGTGGTGGGCTCGTCGGCGATCAACAAGGCCGGCGAACAGGCCAGCGCCATGGCGATGACCACGCGCTGCCGCATGCCGCCGGAGAGTTGGTGCGGGTAGTCGCGGGCGCGGAGCTCGGGCGCGGGGATGCCGACCTTCGCGAGCATGTCCACCGCCAGGCGATCGGCCTCGGCGCGGTCGCGGGTGCGGTGGAGGAGAAACACCTCCGCGAGCTGGCGTCCGATGCGGTGGACGGGGTTGAGCGCGGTCATCGGTTCCTGGAAGACCATGCCGATGCGGCCGCCGCGGATACGTTGCAGGTCGGCCGGCGAGGCGGCGGCCAGGTCGGCGCCCTCGAAGTGGATCGCGCCGCCGACGATGCGGCCCGAGGGGCGGGGCAGGAGACCGAGCAGGGAAAGGGCGGTGACACTCTTGCCGCAGCCGGACTCGCCCACCAAACCGAGGGTGCGGCCGCGGGGGATGGAGAAACTCACCCCGTCCACCGCGCGAAGCAGGCCGGCGTCGGTTTCGAAGGCGATCGCGAGATCGCGGACGGTCAGCAGGTCGGGCATCGGCGGGGGATTGCCTTCAGAGGGGGATAACCACGAAACACACGAAAAACCCGGAAGTCGGACAACCGGCCGCGAGGCGGGAAGGTGGACGTGGGGATGATATCGTTTCGGAACATCGTTCTCGTCTTTCGTTCTCTTACTCGTTCTCGGGTTGAAAGGTGTTTGGGGTGGTTACCGGCGCGGAAGGGGAACGAGAACGAGAAGGAGAATGAGAACGAGAATGAGGGCGGAGGGGGCATTACTCCTTGGCTTTCCACTGGTCGTAGCTGCGGACGGAGGGAGGGAAGGTCTTGGACTCGTCCCGGCGCGCGGCGAGGGTTTCCGGACGCGCCGCCTCGTCCAGCCAGTGTAGGCTTTGTTCAAAGGGATCGGTGGAGAAACGCACGTTGAAGTTTTCCGGGAAACGGACCCAGCGCCAGGTGGCGAGTCGGTAAAACGGGCGCACAAATCCCGGGGAGAACGAAGCCTCGTCGTAGAGAATCTCCTCCATCTCGCGGGCCAGGCCGCGCATCTCGTCGAGGCTCTCGGAACGATCGTAGCGGGCGATCAGGGCATCGAGCGCGGGATTGGCGATGAGCTCGAGATTGTTGGTCTGCACCTTCACTTTGCGGGCGGGGTTCGGGGTCACGCCGTCGGCGAGGAAGGCCTGGTCGTAGGCGTTGGCCGAATGGTAACACTCCCAATAGCGCGGATAGGCCTCGATGCTGCGGTTAAAGGCGACAAAGGCCAGGTCGTGGTTTTTCTCCTGCACCCGTTTCCAGGAGGCGGAGGAATCGAGCGTCTCGATCTGGAGGTCGAGGCCGGCTTTGCGGGCCTCCTGTTGGAGAATGACCAGAACCGGGGCGAGCACCTCGTAGCCGTTGTTCAGGGTGAAGGTCAGGCGCGCGCCGGCGTCGTTCAACAGGATGCCGTCGGGACCGCGGCGGCGGAAGCCGGCCTTGGCAAAGTGTTCGGCGGCGCGGGCCAGATCGAAGGGGCGGGCGCGCAGGCTGGGGTGGGTCATGTCGCCGTAGCCGTCGGCGGGGGTGTTGAGCCGGCTGTAGCCGTCGCGGAAAAACTGCTTGATCACGAGGTCCCAATTCAGGGCGTGCTGGATGCCGAGCCGTATCTCCCGGTCGGCGAGCAGGGGGCGGGAGGTGTTCATCCACAGGCCGTAGTTGGGGCGCGGGATGTCGTTAAAAAAAGTGCTCTTGTGGATGAGGCCGCGGGTCACGCGGGCGTCGGTGTCGGGCAACCGGTCGTAGTGATACTCGGCCAGATTCATGCCGAAGGCCTCGAGTTCGCCGGCGAGAAAGGCCTCCCACGAGGTGGCGGTCTCGCGGATGACGCGCAGGCGGAGCTGGGCGGGGTTGTAGCGGTAGCGGAACTGGCGCTTGTCGTCGGCCCACCAGTCGGTCTGGCGTTCGAAGGTGATAAAATTCCGGTTGGTCAGGGTGCGTTTCTGCTCCTCGGCGGTGAGCACGTAGGGACCGGTGGTGGGCACGAAGCGCCAATTGTAGCGGGTGGGGAAATCGGGGCCGACCTCGCGGTAGAAATGGCGTGGTATGGGCATGAGCTCGAGCACTTTGGAAAGCATGTCGGGCCGGGCCTCCTTGAGCGTGATGGCAAAGGTGGTGGCGTCGTAACGCGTCACCCGCACGTAGTTTTCGCCGATGCCATACCAGTTGTTATACCACGGGGCCTGGATGTGGGGGCTCTGGAAAAACCAGAACATAAAAAACACGTCGTCGGTCGTGACGGCGGGTCCGTCGCTCCAGCGCGCTTTCGGGTCGATGCGCACGTAGACGGTGCGGCCGGGGGCGTCGACCGCCCACGCCTCGGCCACACCGGGAAAGTGACGGTGGGGGCCGGGCAAGTCGGGGTGCAGGTGGCCGAAACGCAGGGTGTAGTCGTCGAGCAGGTAGTTGCGGAAACCGTTGTTCGAGTCCGGGCCGACGGTGCGGAGGGTGGGCGGGAAATCCTGGATGCGTTCGTTCCAGGTGCCGCCGCGCACGCGGGCGGGCGAACCGATCTCCGGCAGATCGCCGCCGTCGGTCCAGACGAGGCCGTCGGGGAGCTCTGCTGGGGTCTTGGTGACGAAAAACTCGGGATGGGCGGCGTAGTAGGCCTCGACCTCGGCGGTGTTGTTGATCGCCGCGCCGGCGGATGGGTCCGTGCCGGCGGCGGGAGCGGCGGGGTCCTTGGAGCCGGAGCAGGCGGCGAGGAGGACACACGTGCTGGCGACGGCGGCGCGGAGGGTGGCGCGACCGGGACGGAGTTTGTTAACCACGAAAAGCACAAAAGACACGAAAGGGGAGGGCATCGGATTTAGGATTTGGAGAATGAGATTCAGGATTTCCCGGAAACGCGGGGTGTCAGCGGTAGAGGGTGAATTTTTTCGGGTCGAAGGCCTCGCGCACCGCCTCGCCCACAAAGGTCACGAGGATGAGCACGAGGGTCATGGCGGAAAAGGCGGACAACACGATCCAAGGCGCGAGGGTGAGGTTCTTGGTGCCCTGGCTGAGCAATTCGCCCCAGCTCGGCGTGGGCACGGGCAGCCCGAAGCCGAGGAAATCCAGCGCGGTGAGCGAACCGATGGCGCCGGCCACGGTGAACGGGATAAAGGTCACGAGGGTCGCGGCGGTATTCGGCAGGATATGACGCAGGATGATGCGGGCGTCGCCGGCGCCGAGCACGCGCGCGGCGGCGGCGTAGTCGCGGGCCTTCTCCTTGTAGGTCTCGGTGCGCATGTAGTAGGTGAGCTGCATCCAGCCGAAGGCCACGTTGATCGCGACCAGCCAGCCGAGGCCGGGCTTCACCAGGGAGGCGACGATGATCACCACGTAGAGGAAGGGGATGTTCGACCACACCTCGATGAGGCGTTGCACCAGCAGGTCGAAAACGCCGCCGTAGTAACCCATCGCGCAGCCGAGCAGGACGCCGAGCCCGTAGACCCCGGCCACAAAACAGGCGGAAAAAATCAGGGCGTGGCGAAAGCCGTAGACCAGCCGGGCGAGGATGTCGCGGTTCTGGGTGTCGGTGCCGAGCAGGTGGCGACGGGCGAGGTCGGGCGGACGTGGTTTAAAGAACTGGTCCGGGTAGCAATTTTCCAACGGGCCGTAGGGCACGGGCGGGAGCAGGACAAAATCGCCCCGGGCGACGGCGGCGGGATCGGCGCGTTGGCTGGCGCGGAGGTCGCGGTAGTTGGTTTCCCAATCGTAATCCAAGCCGAAGGTCCGGCCGGGCAGGATCGCGCCGTAGGACGGGAAAAACCAACGCCCCTCGTGGCGCACCACCAGCGCGCGCGAGCTCACAAAAAGCTCGGCCAGGCACGCGAACGCCACCAGACCGACCAACAGCAGGAACGACCAGTAACCACGCCGCAGCGACCGGAAGCGCCGGAGCTTTTTGCGGGTGATCGGATCGAGGCGAAGGGGCATGGGACGGCGGGACTCGTTCTCTTAATCGTTCTCGTAATCGTTCTCGATCAGGCGCGCGCGATTAAGGAAAGCGACCGGACCGAAAAAGAGAATGAGGAAGAGAACGAGAATGAAGGGGACGGCGGGGATGGGCATGCGTTGGGTAATCAGTTGAAGCGGATGCGCGGATCGAGCGCGGCGACGAGCAGATCGGACACCAGGTTGCCCAGCAGGAGCAGGGCGGACGACAACAACAGGATGCCGAGCACGACCGGGTAATCGCGGTCCACCAGGGACTTGAAGCCCAGCAGGCCCATGCCGTCGATATTGAAGACCACCTCGATCAGGAAGGAGCCGGTGAGCACGAGACCGAGGTTCTGGCCGAAGGTGGTGGCGAGCGGGATGAGGGAATTGCGGAGCGCGTGGCGGAAAACCGCGGCGCGGAAGGGCACGCCCTTGGCCGTGGCGGTGCGCATGTAATCGGCGGCGAGGTTGTCCATCAGGTGGTTCTTCATCAGCAGGGTGGTGAAGGCAAAAGAACCGACGAGGTAGGCCGCGAGGGGCAGGGCGGTGTGGTGGAGCAGATCGAGGGCCTTGGCGCCCGGGCCGAGGGTGGAGAAGTTATCGCTCACAAAGCCGCCGAGCGGGAACCACTCCAGGCGCGCGGCGAAGACAAAGAGCAGCAGGCTGCCGAGCACGTAGCCCGGCACGGCGTAGCCGGCGAACACCAAGACCGAGGTGAGGTTGTCCACGGTGCCGCGGTGGCGCACCGCCTTGAGGATGCCGAGGGGCAGGCAGATCGCGTAGGTGAGGACGGTGGACAGCAGGCCGAAGTAGATCGAGATGGGGAACTTTGAGGCGATGATGGTCCAGACCGGCTGGTGGTAGATGTGGGAGGCGCCGAGGTCGCCGCGCACGACTTTACCCAGCCAGGCGGCGTAGGCGGCGGGCCAGGGTTTGTCGAAACCGTAGAAGCGTTCGAGCTGTTGGATCTGGTCGGCGGAAAGGGTGGTGTTGGCGCCCACGGTGGCGCGCGCCCCGGTGTCGGCCTGGCGGGCGGCGGCGAGCGCGCGTTCGACCGGGCCGCCGGGGACCAGACGGGTGAGAAAAAAAACCAGCAGCGTGATGCCCAGGAGGGTGGGGGGGATCAGGAGGAAACGTCGGAGAAAATAGTCCCGCATGAGGTGGCGAGGGCCGGGTCAGGCGGTCAGCATGAGACGCGCCGACGCCGGGGGACAGCGTGAAATCGGCCGGGTGCCGAGGAATCGGACGCGAGCTCGCGCCCTCCCGCGATCGGCGGCGAGCTCAGCCGACCCAGGCGCGGGCGTTTTGGAACAGGCGCAGCCAGGGGGCCTCGTC
>CAMCHD010000138.1 GCA_945874545.1 Akkermansia muciniphila
TCGGCCATAAGGGTGGAAAATTTACCTGGGTGAAAGGCTCACATCGCCATGCCACCGTCAACGGCAAAAACCTGCCCGGTGACGTAGCTGGCCTCGTCGGCGCAGAGAAAGGCGACCGCGTGGGCCACCTCGGCGGCCTCGCCGAAACGTTGCATCGGGATGAGCGCGGTGGCGCCTTTCTGCACCTCTTCGCTGAGCTCGGCGGTCATGTCCGTCTTGATGAAGCCGGGCGCGACCACGTTGACCGTGACGTTGCGCTTGGCGAATTCCTTGGCCGTGGCCTTGGTGAAGCCGATCATGCCGGCCTTGGCGGCGGCATAGTTGGCCTGGCCGGCGTTGCCCATGATGCCGGTGACGGAGGAGATGTTGACGATGCGGCCGAAGCGCGCGCGGCACATCGGCCAGCCGATGGCCTTGGTCCAGTGGAAACAGCTGGTGAGGTTGGTCTGGATGACGCTGTTCCAATCGTCGTCGCTCATGCGCGCGAGCAGCCCGTCGCGGGTGATGCCGGCGTTGTTCACGAGGATGTCGATCTTGCCGTATTCCTTGAGCAACGCCTCGGCCGCCGCCGCCACCGCCGCGCCGTCGGCGACGTCCACCGCGAGGGCCTTGGCCTTGCCGCCGGCGGCGACGATGGCATCGGCCACCGCGCCGCAGGAAGCGGCGGACTTGGAGACGCAGATAACGGTCACGCCCTTGGCGGCGAGGGTCTCGGCGATGGCTTTGCCGATGCCGCGGCCGGCGCCGGTCACGAGGGCGGTTCGATTGGTGAAGGTCATTTTGTAAGGGAAAGGAGCGAGGAGTCAGGAGCGAGAAGCTAGAATGAGCCAAACCCTTCGAGGATCTCGGCTCCGACTCCTAGCTCCTAGATTCTAACTTCTGGATTCTGGGTCGCACTCAATACACGTCGCGCTGGTAGCGTTTTTCCTTCTTCATCTCCTTCACGTAGGCTTGGGCCTGCTCGATGGGCATGCCGCCCTGCTCGGCGATGATGTCGTGAAGCGCCTGGTCGACGTCCTTGGCCATGCGCTTGGCGTCGCCGCAGACAAAGAAGTAACCGCCGTTCTTGATCCAGGCCCAGAGCTCGGCCGCGTTGGCGCGCATCTTGTCCTGCACGTAGACCTTCACGCCCTGATCGCGGGACCAGGCGAGGTCGAGGCGGGTCAGCTGTCCCTTGGCGAGGTAGTCCTCCCACTCCTCCTGATAAAGGAAGTCGGTGTGGCTCTTTTGGTCGCCGAAAAACACCCAGTTGCGGCCGGTCGCCCCGGAGGCGACGCGGTCCTGGACAAAGGCGCGGAAGGGGGCGATGCCGGTGCCCGGCCCGACCATGATGGCGTCCTTCGCGCCGTCCTCGGGCGGTCCGAAGTGGGAATTGGAGACAAACACCGGCGCGGGCGTCTCGTTGACCCGGGCGCGGTCGGCCAGGAAGGTCGAGCACACGCCGTGACGCTCCCGGTGATTGGTGGTGTAACGCACGACCGCGACCGTGAGGTGGATCTCCGTCGGGTAGACCCGCGACGAGGATGCGATCGAGTAAAGACGCGGCATGAGCTTGCGCAGGTGGTCGACAAACTCCTGCGGGGTCAGCTTGGCGGAGGGAAACTCGGCCAACAGGTCGATGTATTCGCGTTCGTCGAGGAAACCGGTGAGCGCGTCCTTGGCCTCGGGCTTGAGCAACGCCTCGAGCCGGGCCTTCTCGCCCGCGTCGGTCGCCTTGGCAAAGAGGGTGTTGACGATCTTCGGCGTCGGTCCGGCCAGGGCGAGCCGATGCGACAGGGCCTCGCGCAGCGGGATGGGCGCGGCGAGCTTGAGCATGGCGGGCGAAACCGGCTCGTCGCCGGTCGCGTGCAGCCGCTCCAGCAACTCGCCGACCTCGGCGGGACGGTTGGTCGGGAAAACTCCGAGCGAGTCGCCCGCCTTGTAGTGCAGGTCGCTGCCCGCGAGGTTGACCACAAAATGGCGGGTCTCCTTGGCGGAACCGGGCTTGTTGAGCAGGCGGTTCTCGGTGATGCGGGCCGGGAACGGGTTCTCTTTGCTGTATTGGGAAGAGGCGGCGGGAGCGGACATAAAGTCGAACAAGTCAAGCAGCCGCCGCGCCCGCGCAAGCCCTTACTTTGCCGGAAGCCCACGCGCCCGCGCTTGCTTAGGCCCGCGCTTTCCCGCCAACTGCCCCGCCATGCCCGACCCAGCCGTCCGTGTCCAAAAGTTCCTCGCCGACGCCGGCCTGTGCTCCCGCCGCGCCGCCGAACAACTCATCGCCCAGGGCGAGGTGTGGGTGAACGGCAAGGTCGCGGTGCTCGGCCAGAAGATCGACCCCGAGACAGACAAGGTCACCGTCGAGGGCAGCCAGGTCCGCTCCAGCCTCCAACCCAAGATCACCCTCGCGGTCCACAAACCCCGCGGCCTCGTCTGCTCGAACGACGACCCGCACAACCCCGAGACCATTTTCACCCTGCTGCCGCCCCAGCTGGCGAAACACCGCTTTTTCACCGCCGGCCGGCTCGACAAGGACTCCGAAGGCCTGGTCATCCTCACCACCGACGGAGACCTCGCCCAACGACTCACCCACCCGAGCAACCTGGTGACCAAACGCTACCTGGTGGTGCTCGAGCGCGGCTTTTCCCGCGACCGCATCCCCCGCCTGCTTTCCGGCGTCACCATCGAGGGCGAACGCCTGAAGGTGGAATACGCCAACCTGATCAACGTCGGCCCGGGCGGCGTTTCGACCTCGATCGACGTGCACATGCACCACGGGAAAAAACGCGAGATCCGCCAGCTTTTCCTCGCCCTCGGCCACCCGGTCAAACGCCTGAAACGTTACCAGATCGGCGCGTTCCCGCTGCGCGGCATCCCCCTGCGCGCCGGCAAACAACTGTCACCCGCCCAGATCGAGAGCCTGTTCGAGCAACCCGGCCTCGCCCCCCGCCGCCCCGGGGTGCGCCCGGCCCCGCGGGCCAAAAACGCCGCCCCGGCCGTCAAACCGGCCGCCAAAACCCCCTCGCCCCGCCCGGCCGCTAAACGACTCGCCAAACCGGCCGGCCCCGTTAAACGCTAACCCTTTCGCAAGCCGAATCTTCCCTCACCGCCATGAAGCGCCTCACCCTCATCGCCCTCGCTTTCGCCACCCTCGGGCTGCGCGCCGCCACCCTGGAGGCGCCCCTGCCCGCCTACGCCTCGCCCGACGCCCAGGCCCCCATCCTCGGCACCGCCCCCGCCGGCACCCGCGTGACCGCCGGCACCGCCCCCTCCGGCTGGGCCGCCGTCGCCCTCGAAGGCCCGCACACGGTCTACGTGACCCAGAAGGATACCCTGAAAAACTTCGAGGTCCGCCCCGGCGCCGCCTACCTCTCCCAACCCCGCCCCGACGCCCCGGTGCTCGGCCTCGCCGACGAAAAGGACGCCGCCGAATTCGCCGACATCGCCGGCCGCTACAACAAGTTCTCGCTCAAGAAAACCATCACCGCCTACGTCCGCGCCACGCCGGCCGACGCCGCGCCGGTCACGCCGGTCGCCACCGCCACCGTCCCGGCCGCCGCGGCCACCCCCGCCCCGGCTCCCGCCGCCCCGCCCCTGATGGAGGACCTGACCGGCACCCTGACCAACGACCTGCCCGCCGCGTCCGCGACCACTCCCGGCCGGAGCGCTCAGGTCGGCGAACCCCGCCTCGCCCGCTCGTTTTTCGGCGTGATCAACTCCACCCGCAGCGCCCTCCGCCCCCGCCGCCCCTACGATTTTCAACTCAGCGACGCCTCCGGCGCCCGCATCGCCTACCTCGACATCTCCCGTCTCCTCCTGACCGAGCAGATCGAGGCGTTCATCGACCGCCCGGTTGCCCTCTTCGGCACCGCCGAGCCCCTCGGCTCCGGCCGCGAGATCGTGATCCGCGTGGAAACCCTTAAACTACAGTAAACCCTCTCGCGCCGGCGCCTATCTCCTTGCCCCTGGCGCCCGGCCCCCCGCTCCCTGCCCCAACTCCTCGCTCCCAGCTCCCCGCTCCTCGCTCCCTCATGCAGCTCATCGACGGCAACGCCATCGCCGCCTCCCTCGTGGCCGAACTCAAGGCCCGGGTGTCCGCCCTGCCCGGCCGCAAACCATGCCTCGCCCTGGTCCGGGTGGGCGAGGACCCCGCCTCCGTTTCCTACGTGAAGAAGAAGGAGAAGACCGCCTCCGAGATCGGGATCGAGAGCCGCGTGATCCTGCCGCCCGTCACCATCTCCCAGGCCGAGCTGGAGAACCTCATCGACGCCCTGAACGCCGACCCCGCCGTCGACGGCATCCTGGTCCAGTCCCCCCTGCCCAGGACGCTCGACGAACCCGCCGTGTTCCGCCGCATCGCCGCGCACAAGGACGTCGACGGTTTCCACACCCTTAACCTCGGCAAACTGGTCCAGGAAGACCCCACCGGCTTCGTGGCCTGCACCCCCGCCGGCATCATGGAACTGCTGGCCCGCTCGGCCGTCGACCTGAGGGGCAAACACGTCGTCGTCCTCGGCCGCTCCCTGATCGTCGGCAAACCCGCCGCCCTGCTCGCCCTCCAGAAAAAGGCTGGCGCCAACGGCACCGTGACCGTGTGCCACTCCGGCACCGCCGACGTCGCCGCCCTCACCCGCCTCGCCGACGTGCTGATCGCCGCCATCGGCAAACCCGAGTTCGTCACCGCCGGCATGATCAAGCCCGGCGCGGTGGTGATCGACGTCGGCATCAACCGCGTGGCCGATCCGTCCAAAAAAACCGGATACAAGCTGGTCGGCGACGTGCATTTCGAGGGCGTCGCCCCGCTCGCCTCGCTCATCACCCCCGTGCCCGGCGGCGTCGGGCCCATGACGGTGTGCATGCTGATGCGCAACACCCTCCAGGCCCGCCTGCTCACCGCCTGAGCCCCGCCCCCGCGCCCGCCATGTCCCCGATCCCCGCCAGAATCCTCGTCGTGGACGACCAGCCGGTGAACGTGCAGTTGCTGAAACGCGCGCTCGAGCGCGAGGGCATCGTGGTGATCCCCGCCCACGGCGGCCAGGAGGCGCTGGACCAGGTGGAGCGCGAACGCCCCGACCTGATCCTGCTCGACGTGATGATGCCGGAGATGGACGGGATCGAGGTCTGCCAGCGCCTGCAACAGGACGGCCGCCACAAGAACATCCCGGTGATGTTCATCACCGCCCGCAGCTCGAAGGAGGGACGCCTCGCCGGCCTCGGGGTCGGCGCGGTCGACTACATCACGAAGCCCATCGACCTCGACGAGACGATCGCGCGGGTCCATACCCAGCTGCGCGTGGTCCAGATCAACCGCGACATGCTCGACCTCCAACGCCGCCTGGAGGAGGCCCGCCGCGCCGCCTCGATCGGCGCCATCACCCAGGGCATCGCGCACAACCTGAACAATCTCCTCGGCGTGGTGCTCGGTTACCTCGATCTGATCAAGGCCAACGCCCACCGGCCCGAGAACGTGCGCGCCAACGCCGACAACCTCGAGACCGCCGTGCAGCGCATCGTGGGCATCATCCGCCAGCTGACCTCGCTGGTGGTGAAGTCGCGCCTGCCCACCAGCCCCTGCGCCCTCGACGAGGTGATCGATAGCGCCCTGCGCCGCTTCGCCGAGGAACACCCCGCCGCCGGCGCGGTGACGGTGGAGAATCCGGTCGGCCCGATCGCGATCCACACCCACGTGGAGATGTTCGAGGACGCCCTCTGCAAGGTCCTGGCCAACGCCCACGAGAGCTACGGCGAGACCCACCCCGGCCCGCGCCCGATCCATCTCCGCGTCAGCCTCCGCGACGACCCCCTGCCGGAGGGCCGCATGGTGCTGCTGAAGATCGAGGACCGCGGCCGCGGCATCGACCCGCCGATCCGCGACCACATGTTCGAGCCGTTTATCAGCAGCAAGAACACCGTCGGCGTCGGCATGGGCCTGACCGTCGCCCGCCATTCCCTGCGCAACATGGGCGGCGATCTCACCCTCGAGGACCGCCCCGGCGGCGGCGTCACCGCGACGTTTATCCATCCGATCGAGCGCCGGCGCCGCGCCACCACGTCCGGTTGACCCCCGCCCTCCCCCGCCCGTCCGCGCCCCGCATGAGCCCCCGCGCCCATCCGCTGGTCCCCGGACTGTGCCTGCTCCTCGCCCTAGGCCCGGCCCTGTCCGCGCCGTGCCGCGCGGAGGACGAGATCAAGACCGCCCGGTGGTTCACCTCGCTCGCCGAGGCCCGAAGCGAACCGGACCAGGTGCTGAAACTGGACCTCTCCGGCCAGAACCTCGCCGTGCTCCCGCCCGAGGTGCTGGAGCTGCGCCAGCTCCGCCTGCTCCTGCTCAACGGCAACCGCCTGGCCGAACTGCCCGCCGAGCTCGGCCGCCTGAACCGACTCTCCGAACTCGAGCTCAACGACAACGCGTTCACCACCTTTCCGCCCGCCATCCTCGGCCTCGCCTCGCTGAACGAACTCGAGCTGTCCGGCAACCGCCTGACCACCCTGCCCTCCGACCTCGACCGCCTCGCCCAGTTGACCGAGCTCGAGCTGATCAACAACCAGCTCACCACCCTCCCGCCCGCCCTCGCCCGCCTGCCCCACCTCGAGGAACTGAAACTCGACCGCAACCGTCTCACCGATCTGCCCGCGGCCGTGTTTTCCCTGCCCGCCCTGCTCGAACTCACGGTATCGGACAATCTGCTGACCACGCTGCCGCCGGAGATCGGCGCGTCCCGCTCCCTGCGCCAGCTCGACGTGTCCCGCAACCGACTGGTCGAGCTGCCCGCCCCCGTCACCCGCCTGCGCCTCGCCGCCGCCCACGTCTGGCAGGATTCGCTCCGCCGCCTGCCGGACGACCAACTCGCGTGGCTCGTCGCCACCCCGGACCACGATCTGGCCGCGTTTGTTTTTCAACTGGCCGAGGCCCGCCGCGCCGGGGACGTCGCCCACTATTTCGCCGCGCTTACCGCCGCCGCCCGCTCGCCCGCCGCCCAGGCCGGGGCCGGGCTGGTCGGCGCCCGCGCCTACCGCGACCTCGGCGATTCCACCCGGGCCCGCGCGGAGGCCCAACGCGCCCACGCGCTTTTCACCCGCCTGGACGCCTCCGGCGACGACGACGACGACCGCTCCCCCGGCGCCGACCGGCAGACCGTCAACGCCAACCGCCGCGAGGCCGCCACCCTGCTCGCCCTGCTTGAGACCGAGGCCCGGCAGGCCCGCCTGCGCCTGTGGTTTCGCACCGCGCTCGCCGCCGGCCTTCTGGTCG
The DNA here is from genome assembly GCA_945874545.1 of Akkermansia muciniphila. Lineage (GTDB taxonomy): Bacteria > Verrucomicrobiota > Verrucomicrobiia > Opitutales > Opitutaceae > IMCC26134_A. Next base: position 7,229 of record CAMCHD010000138.1, read on the forward strand.
TCGCCGCGTTTTTGGTCCTGCTCGCCCGCAGCCACCGCCGCCTGCGCGCCGCCCACCTCCAGCTGGCGCGCCAGAACGAGCGGCTCGAGGAACAGGCCGCCCGCCTCGCTCGCCTGAACGCGACCAAGGACAAGCTGTTTTCCCTCATCGGCCACGACCTGCGCGGCCCGCTGTCCGCCCTGGGCACGCTGTCCGCGCGCCTGCGCCCCGAGCTGGCGACGGTGTCCGGGCACCGCCTGGTGTCCTTGTTCGAGGGCGCGGCGCTCCAGCTCTCCGCCCTGCTCGACAACCTGCTCCGCTGGGCCCAGTCGCAGACCCGCGAGACCGGCTTCGCGCCGGCCTTTCTCGACCTCGGCGAGTTGGTGACGTCGGTGGTCGCCCAATACCGCGCCCTGCTGGCGGTGAAGGACATCGAGCTCCAGGTCGACATCCCCCCCGGCCTGCACCTCTACGGCGACGCCACCATGCTCTCGACGGTGGTGCGCAACCTCCTGGCCAACGCGGTGAAGTTTTCCGAGACCGGCGACCGGATCACGCTGACCGCGACGAGCGATTTCGGCGAGGTGGCGCTGGAGGTGGCCGACACCGGTATCGGGATGACGACTACGCAGATCGCCGGGCTGTTCTCGCCCGACGCCGCCCGCTCGATCGACGGCACCGCCGGCGAGCGCGGCGCCGGCCTCGGGCTGTTGTTGTGCGACGAGTTCGTGCGCCGGCACGAGGGTCGGATCGAGGTGCGCAGCACCCCGGGGGAAGGCAGCGTCTTCCGCGTGGTCCTGCCCGCCTGCGGCCTCGCCGCCGCGGTGTGATCAGGCGCCCTCGTCTTCGCCGGCGAAATCCGCGCCCAATTTCGCCATTTTCCGCCGCAGGGTCAGGCGGGTGACGCCCATGAGCTCGGCGATTCGCGAGCGGTTGCCGCCGGTGCGTCGCCAGAGCGCCCGGATCAAGGCGTCGTCCAACTGCTCCACCAGATCCTCGCGTAGACCGGCCCCCGCCGCCCCCGGGCCCCGGGCCTCCCACCGCGCCAGCCCATCGTCCACCCAGCGCGCCAGCAGGGCGGGCCCGTCCTCGCCGACCCAGGCGCCCTCGGTCCGCGCCGCCCCCGCGTCGGCGTAGGCCGCCTCGGCCGCCGCGACGTCGATGCCGTGGTTGCGCGTGCGGGTGAGCGCGCGACGAATGACGTTTTGCAGCTGCCGGATGTTGCCCGGCCAGGGCTTGGTCCGCAGCCAGGCCAGCGCCTCGGCATCGATGCCGGCGGTGCGCAGGCCGAACTCCGCCGCGTATCGCTCGACAAAGTAGTGCGCGAGCAGGGGCAGATCGTCCAGGCGGGCCGCCAGGGCGGGCACCACGATCTCGTAGCCCGCCAGCCGGTGATACAGGTCCTCGCGAAACTCCCCGGCGCGGATGCGGGCGGGCAACTCCTGGTGCGTGGCCGACATCACCCGCACGTCGAGCGGGATCTCCTCCTCACCGCCCACCCGCCGCACCCGTTTTTCCTGCAAGACCCGCAGCAGCTTGGCCTGGAGCGCCCTCGGCATGTCGCCGATCTCGTCGAGAAAAACCGTGCCGCCCGCCGCCGTCTCGAGCAGACCGCGCCGCTTGGTGTCCGCGCCGGTGAACGCACCCTTCTCGTGGCCGAAGAGCTCGCCCTCCAACAAGGCCTCCGGGATGGCCGCGCAGTTGATGGCGAGGAAGGCCGCCTTGGCCCGCGGACCGTTTTGATGGATGGCCCGCGCGACGAGTTCCTTGCCGCTGCCGGTCGGCCCGGAGATGAGCACCGGCGTCTCCTGCGCCGCCACCCGGCCGATGTTTTTGAACAATTCCACCATGGCCGCGCTCCGCCCCACCAGGAGCTCCCGCGCCGGCACCACCCGACCCGCCGCCGGCGCCTCGGTGCGCACCCGCTTCGCCGCCGCCCGCCGCCGCGCCACCGCCTCGCCCACCACTTTGCAAAGGTCCGCCCCACGCACCGGTTTTTCCAGGTAGTCGAAGGCCCCGTGCTTCATCGCCTCGATGGTGGTCTGCATGTCACCATGCCCGGTGACAAAAACGATGGGCAGATCCGGCCGCTCCTGCTGGACGATGCGCAGGATCTCGAGGCCGTTGAGATCCGGCAGCATGTAGTCCGTGACCAGGCAGTCGAAGTCCGCCCGCGCCGCGCGCAAGGCCGCCAACGCCGGCCGGGCCGCGCCATGCGCCTCGACCGCGTGCCCCGCCCGGCGCAGCTCGGCCGCATAGGCCTCGGCCAGTTCCCCCCGGTCCTCGATCAACAACACCCGGCCCGTTGCCAACGGGACAGAAAACGGTTCCGCCAAGGGCGGCACGGATAGGGTGGTCATTCCGTGACCATGCGCGGCCAGCCACTGACCGTCCACACCGCCCAAGATCCGAAACACAAACGTAACGCATGCGCTAAGCCCTTTTATAAAATGGGTTAGGACAGTCCTCCGCGAGCTGGCACGGGCCGTGATAAAGCCCGTTTCGCAAACCACCCCCGCCCGCTTCCTTCACCATGAACACCCGTTTCTCCTCGCTCCGCTCCGCCCGCGCCACGCGCCCGGCCCTCGCGCTTTTGACCGCGCTCGCCGCCCTGCCCGCCGCCTCCACCCTCCGGGCCGGCACCCTCCAAGGCTACGTCGCCGAGGCCGCCCTGGCCGGCGGCCTGCAAGGCGTGAAGGTGTCCGTCGCCGGCACCACCCGCTCGGCCGCCACCGATCGCTCGGGTCGTTATTCGATCACCAACGTGCCCGCCGGCGACCACACCGTGGTAT
>CAMCHD010000139.1 GCA_945874545.1 Akkermansia muciniphila
GTGCCGTTGATGCACAGGGTCGAGTAGCTGTTGTTGTTGATCGCCAGGTTCTCGACCAGGAGGAGGTCGGCGTTGATCTTGTGTTGGAGGCCTTCGCGGTAGGTGTTGTCGACCTCGATGGAGGGCAGGCCCGCTTTGTTGGGGTCTCCCAGCGTGATGGTGAAGGCCTCGCCGCTGGTGCCGATGGTGTAGTTTACGTCGGAGTCGAAGGTGAGTTTGCGGGCCTCGACGCTGTTGTTCAGATCGACGGTCTGGTTGGAGTTGGGGATGGCGCCAAAGAGAATTTCCGAGTCGCGCAGGGGGGTGCGGTTGTTTTCGGCGGGGACGGTGGAGAACCAGTTGTTGTTCAGCTCGCTGCCGTTGAGGGAGCCCCATTGGTTCGTGGCGCCGGCTCCGCCATCCCACTCGGACGGGCCGACCTGTTCGTTCGCCACCAGCGTCGCGATCCGTCCGCCGAAGGTCGAAAAGTCGGTGGTGCCGGATTGGTCGGCGTTGGGTGTCGAGGTGGGGTAGAGCGTGGAGTTGGTAAAATCGAGCAGGTTGGCGGCCGACGCGGCGTTGGTATCGCCGGACAAGAGGGAATAGCCAAAAATGGTTTGCCCGGCCGAGATGCCCAGCGTGGCAAGGCTGATGGCGACGCCGCCGATACCGTTTGTGCCGGTGTCGACCCGGTTCAAGGCCGTGCCGGAGAGATCGTCGGCCGGCGTGGTGCGGAAGCCGGTGGTAGGGGTGGTCGTGTTGCCACTGGGAAGGGGCAATTTGTCGGGGTAGTTGGTGCCGGTGACGAGCACGCCTGAGTTGGCGTAGGCGGTGGGCAGTTTGTTGGTGCTGCCGTCGATCCCGGTGAAAACAGCGATGCGGAAATCATCCTGTGCGTTGATCGGGTCGTAGTTAAACACGATCAGCACCTCGTCGCCGATCACGGTGTAGCCGTTGGTCCAGACAAAATCGATACGCTCGATGTTGTGGCCGATGCCCGTGCCGCTGGTGGTATTGGCAAAGGTGTCGAAGGTGGCGTTCAGCACGTTGCCCTCCAGCAGTTGCTCTTCGAGGGAGGCCGTGTAGGTGCCGAGCACGGTCGCGCTGCCGCCGCTGGCCGAGGCGAACATCACGCCTTGGCCGGCGACATTCGCGACGCCGTCGGAGATAGCGGTATTGCGCCGGATAAACACGTCGTCCGCGCCGGCGCCGGCGGTGCCGGCGTTGTAGGTCCCCACGGTGGTGGTGACGGTCAGGGGGGTGGCGAAGTTATTGCGGTAGGTGATGCCACCGACCGTCACGTCGGCGCTGTCCGAGGTTTGCAGGGTCCAGGCGCTGATGTTTTGGACTTGGGCGGAAGCGTCCAAGGCGCCGAGGGCGGTGAGGAGCCCGAGAATGAGTCGTCGACGCACGACGCGGGGTGATCGGAGACGACGAAAGGCGGTTGGCTGGTTTTGGTTCACCCGTAAAAGATTTTAAAATCTACGGTGAATACCTCTTCCTGTCGGGCAAGGAGGGTGATTGCGCAGGTGTAAAATACCTACGAATTTTAGGACCTGGGCAACGACGCTGGCGGGCCTGGCGCAAGCGGGCCGTCAGGCGGCGAGGCGTTTTTGGCGGCGGCGGTAGGCGGCGAAGGCGGTCAGGCCGCCCACGGCCAGCGCGCCGTAGGTGCCCGGTTCGGGCACGGGCGCGTAGGGCACGATCTGGTAGTAGGAGCCGTCGTAGTCCTTCCAGCTCGCGTTGCCGCCGTAGCCGTCGAAGACGATGCGGGGCATATCGGTGGCGTCGAAATTGACTTTCTTCACCAACAGGAAGTCGGTGAATTCGATCCAGTTGCCCACGGTCAACAGGGCGTCGGAGGCGACGTCGAGGAAGTCGAGATAGAGGAAAGTGGGGGCGCAGGTGGAGCCGCCGGTGAAGTCGACCACCGAGTTGCCCTCGATGCGGAGGGAGCGGAAGGACTCGGCGCGCGAGGCGCCGTTGATCACGGTGGTGCCGTTCAGGTCGAGGATGGCGCGGTTGGCGGCGTTGCCGACGGTGCCGCCCTGAAGGACCGCGTTTACGTCATTGGCGATCTGCTCGTTGGCGGTCAGGCGCAGGGTGTCGACGCCGCGGCCGTCGCCGATGAAGAGGTCGGTCGTGGACGTGTTGCCGTCGCCGGCGATGGCGGCGACGCCGTCGGATTTGCCCAGGACGAGGGTGCCTTCGTTCAGGCGGGTGACGCCGGTGTAGGTGTTGGCCGCGGTGCCGGAGAGGGTGAGCGTGCCGGTGCCGGATTTCACCAGGCCGCCGGAGCCGGTGATGGTGGAGGCGATGGTGGTGCCGGTGCTGCCCGGATGATAAGCATGGACCACGAGATCGGTGGCACTGCCGGTGGTCAGGTTGCCGTTGGAGAAGGTGGTGCCCATACCGCTGCCGCTGGTCACGATGCCGCCGGATTCGACCGTCAGGGTGAAGCCGGCCTGGTCCACGTCGGCGCCGTTTGTGAGTTTAAGGGCGTTGACCGTGCGATTGGCATCCAGGGTCTGGCTGCCGGTGACGGACGCGTTGACGGTCGCTCCCGTCCAAGCGCTTTGCACGTCGCCGCCCGAGGTGTAGGTGGCGGCGGCGATGCCGTTCGCACCGTGGGTGGCGAAGTCGGCGCCGTTCACCGTGGCGTAGGCGAGCAGGCCGTCGTTCAGGGTCGGGGCGCTGGTGAACACCATGCGCGGGTTGTCGCCGGTGGCGCCGAGGGTGCCGGCGGGGTTGGTGAAATTCACCGTGGTGCCGGCGTTGCGGGTCAGGGAGGCGGCGGTGAGGGTCGCGGAGCCGGAGGCATCGCCGCGAGCGACGTTGATGGTATTGGCGCTGCCGGAGGTGCCGGCGGTAGCGGTGGTGCCGGCGAGGGTGACGGTGCCGATGGTCTCGGTCGTGTCCACGTTGCCGGTCTGGCCGAGCAGGTTCAGGGTGGCGCCGGCGAGGGAGACGCCGACGGCGCCGACACGGTCGACGGCGGCGGTGGCGGCGGTGTTGTCGAGCGTCAGGGTGCCGCCCAGGCGGACGGAGAAGCCGGAGGCCTGGGCGAGGTCGCCGGTGGTGGTGGCGGTGGCGCTGCTGGCGAGGCGCAGCTCTGCCCCGGTGACGGTGACGGCGCCGGTGAGCGTGTTGTTGGCGGTCAGGTCGAGGCGGCCGTTGCCGGTGACGGCGAGGGCCGCGGAGCCGTCCACAATGCCCGAGAGGGTGCCCGAGGCGATTGCCGCGTTTGTGCCCTGGGTGGTCTGGATGGAGCGGGTGCCGCTTGAGCCGAGGCCGATATTGTTGGTGAGGGTAACCGTGTTGTCCGAGCCGGTGGCGCCAAAGAGGAGCGAGCTGGCGGAGCCGACAAAATTCCCGGTGGTGCCCCAGGTGAGGTCGGCGCCGCCGTTCAGCGTGACGGTGCGAGCGGCGGAGGCGGCGGAGAAACCACCGGACCCGGTCCACTGCAGGTTGCCCGCCGCGGCGCCGAGCGTGGGCGAGTAGTCGCCGGCGGTGCCGCCATTCAGATCGGCGCCGAGTTCGAGGACGCCGCCGTTGAGTTGGACGGTGGAATTGGCGGAGAGGGCTCCGGCGGCGGCGATACGCAACGCGCCGGCGCGGATTTCCGTTTCTCCGGAGTAGTCATTGTTGGTGGCGGAGAGAGAGAGGGTGCCTGCGCCGGTTTTGATCAGGCCGCCGGAGCCGGTGCCGTCGTCGCCGCCACGGAGGCGCCCGCTGAGGAGCCCGTCTACCGCAGCCGAGCCGTTGGCGACACGAATTTCGCGTTGGGCGGAGTTAAAGCTGAGGTTGTTGCTGATGTGAAGGGTGCCGTCGGCGTCCTCGGCGCCGAGGAGAAGGGCGAAGCCGTCGCGAACAAAATTGGTCGTGTCCCAGGTGCGGTTGTTGTCGTCGCCGCCGATGCGGACCCGGCGCTCGGCGGCACCGTAGGCGGCGAAACCACCGTCGCCGGTCCAGCGCAGTCTACTACCGCCGTTGCCGAGTGACTCAGAATAGTCGCCGACAGCGCCACCGCCGCTGGTTCCATTGAGGTCGGCTCCGATGCCGAGGACGCCGCCGGCGAGGACAAGATTGCTATTGCCGTTCATCGCGCCGGAGGTGTTGACGCGGAGAACGCCTTCTTGGATCACGGTTGCTCCGGAGTAGGTATTCGATCCTGATAGGATTACGGTGCCCGGTCCGATCTTGGTGAGCGAGAAATCCGACGCGCCGTCGGAGATGACCCCCGACAGGGTGAGGTTGCCGGCGCGGGAGCCGACAGCGGCGTTGGCGCCCAGGGTCACGCTGCCGGTGAGGGTGCTGTCGCCGCCGTCGTTGTAGAGGGCGCCGGCCTGTTCGCCGCGGCCGAGGGTGGTGCCGACGCCGGCGATGGTGACGTTCTCGGGTGAGGTCACGCCACCGCGGAAGGTGAGGGTGCCGCCGGAGTTGACCGTGGTGGCCGAGCCGGTGTTGCCGAGGGCATTGTTGGCGAGGACGACCAGCTGGCCGTTGTTGACCGTGATAGCACCGGTGTAGGTGCCGGCGTTGTTGCCGGAGATGGTGACGATGCCGGCGCCGGTGGCGGGGTTGAAGGTGGCGCCGTTGACGACGATGGGGCCGGAGCCGGTGATGACGCCGTTCAGGTTGGTGGCGCCGTAGCCGGAGGTGGTCAGGGTATTGGCGCCGAGTCCGATCGCGCCGTTGATGCAGAGGGTGGAGTAGGAGTAGTTCCGGATCGCGATGTTTTCGACGATGGAGATGTCGGTGTTTATTTTGTGCCGACCGTAGACGCCGTTGTAGTCGTTGACGTTGATGGAGGGGCGGCCGGCTTCGGCGGTGTCGCCAAAGGTGATTAACCGGGTGTCGCCGACCGTGCCGATGTTGTAGTTGATCCCGGTATCGAAGGTCAGGTTGCGCACCTCGACGTTGTTGCCCAGCGAGACCTGCTGGGTGTTGTCGGTGCCGTTGTTGGTCGGTTTGTTTCCGAAGAGAACGTCGGAGTCGCGCAGGGGCGTCCTGTCGTTTCTGGCCGGATCGGGGGTGTTCGGCGCGGTTTCCAGACCCGCATACCAGTTGGTGTTGGCCTCGCCACCGGCCTCCGAGCCCCAGGTCGTGTTGCCGGCGCCGTTGTCCCACTCGTAGGCTCCGTCGCCGGTGGACCATGGGCTGGAGGTCAGGGTGAGGTTGCGGACTTCGTGGATTTCGGTGGAGCCGCCGGTGGCGCCGGTGAAGCCGATCTTGAAGGTGTCGGGTCGCTCGTAGGCGGACAGGTCGGCGGTGAAGGCGGTGGTGAAAGCCCCGGTGGCGCCGAACTTCATCTCGACGGTGAGCTGGTTGTTCGCGTCGAGGATGACCTTGAAGGCGCGGTAGTCCGCGCCGGTCTGGTTTGGCCGGGTGGTGGAGGAGGGGAAATCCATCTGCCCGGTGAGCGGCGTGGTATTGGAGTCGATGAAGGCGTAGTTGCTGGATTCCGGACCGCGCACGGACACGCGGTTGGGGTAGAGCGTGCTGTCGAGGGTTTCGCCGCCGTTGCGCCCTTCGCTGCCGTTGGAGTAGTTGCCGTAATTGTCGAGGGCGAAGCCCAGGTAGCCGCCGGGCATGCCGGCCTCTCCAGTGCGCTGGGCGTAACCCATCGAGCCGCCGTAGGCACCGGGGGTGAAGGTCGAGGAGTCGCGGGTGCCGTCGACCAGGAAAAAGGTGATGCCGTCGGCGCCGCTGCCGTTCCAGAAGGCATACTCCATGTTGATCTCGATCCGGGCGTTGACCGAAAAGATCTGGGTGTCGAGCAGGGCGAAGGTCGACTGGTTGTTGGTGTTGGAGTTGAGGCGGAGCCAGCCGTTGCCGGAACTATCGATCGGTGCGCCGATGGCGTTTCCAGAACTGTCGTAGCCGCTGGCGCCGGTGGCCGCGGTGAGGAAGGGTTTGTCGTCGCCGGTGTTGGCGCCAAAAACCCAACCGGAGGCCGTGGTGGTGGTGAAGGTTTCCGTGAAAGTGGTTTGTGCCCGTGACGCGGCGGGCAGCGCCAGGAGCAGTCCAAGCAGGCGCAGCGCCGCGCGGGTGGGCCGGCGCGGCACTGCAAATTTAGCTTGGAGGACGTTTTTCACGAATTTATTAACAATCTCTGGACTTAGTTTCCTAGGCCGCGCAAGCGCATGCAGTTGGGTAGCGTGAAACTACCCCGCAGTCGGACTACGTAGTGGGGAACCCGCCCCTTGCTCGGGAGTGGAGGTGATCAGTCCGGGCGATTTTGTGGTCGCGGGCCGGTGGGCGGCGCGTGCTTCGTCAAAGCCGGCAGATGAGCAATTCGCGCTCGAAAATCATTTCCTTCGGCAAGTGGGAGTGCAGGTCGAGGAAGAGTTCCTCGTGGTTGATCAACTCCGCGCGCCAAGCTTTGCGGTCGACCGCGGTGAGTTGCTCGAAGGTATCGCGGGGCAGGTCCAGGCCGGTCCAGTCCATGTCCTCGTAACGTGGCATCCAGCCGAGCGGGGTTTCACGGGCGCGGGCGCGGCCTTGGCAACGGCCGACGATCCAGCGCAGCACGCGCAGGTTCTCCCCGAACCCGGGCCAGAGGAACTTGCCGTCCGCGCCCTTGCGGAACCAGTTGACCTGGAAGATACGCGGCGTCTCGACCAGGCCGCGTTGCATCTTTATCCAGTGGCGGAAGTAATCGGCCATGTGGTAACCGCAAAAGGGCAGCATCGCCATCGGGTCGCGGCGCACCTGGCCGGTGGCGCCGACGGCGGCGGCGGTGGTCTCGGAGCCCATGGTGGCGCCGGCGTAGACGCCGCCGGACCAGTTGAAGGTTTGATAAACCAGGGGTGTGGTGCTGGCGCGGCGGCCGCCGAAGATGATCGCGGCGATGGGCACGCCCTCGGGGTTTTCCCACTCCGGATCGATCGTCGGACACTGGGCGGCGGGGGCGGTGAAGCGCGAATTGGGGTGGGCGGCCTTGGCGCCGGTCACCTTGGCGATCTCCGGCGTCCAGACCTTGCCCTGCCAATCGGTGCAGATGGCGGGCGGCGTGTCGGTCATGCCTTCCCACCACACGCCGTCGTCGGGAGTGAGGGCGCAGTTGGTGAAGATCGTGTTCTTGGCCAGCGCGGCCATGGCGTTCGGATTGGTCTTCAGCGAGGTGCCGGGGGCGACGCCGAAGAAGCCGGCCTCGGGGTTGATGGCGCGGAGGTGGCCGGTGGCGTCGGGGTGCAGCCAGGCGATGTCGTCGCCCACGGTGGTGATTTTCCAACCCTGGGCCAACAGGGGCGCGGGGGGCACCAGCATGGCGAAGTTGGTCTTGCCGCAGGCGGAGGGGAAGGCGGCGGCGACGTAGGTTTTTTGTCCCTCGGGGTTTTGCAGGCCGAGGATCAACATGTGCTCGGCCATCCAGCCCTCGTCTCGGGCCATGGCGGAGGCGATGCGCAGCGCGAAACACTTTTTGCCGAGCAGGGCGTTGCCGCCGTAGCCGGAGCCGTAGGACCAGATCTCGCGGGTCTCGGGGAAGTGGACGATGTATTTCTCGGGGTTGCAGGGCCAGGGGACGTCCTTCGCGCCGTCGGCGAGGGGCAGGCCCACCGAGTGCATGCAGGGGACGACGCGTTTTTCGCCCTTGTCGATCTCGGCCAGCACGGGGAGGCCGATGCGGGCCATGATGCGCATGTTGACCACGACGTAGGCTGAATCCGTCAACTGGATACCGATTTGCGAGAGCGGCGAGCCGACCGGACCCATCGAAAACGGCAACACATACATCGTGCGGCCGCGCATGCAGCCGGCGAAAAGGCCCTTCAGCTTTTTGCGCATCTCGAAGGGTTCGACCCAGTGGTTGGTGGGGCCGGCGGCGTCCTTGGAAAGGGAGCAGATGAAGGTGCGATCCTCGACGCGGGCGACGTCGGAGGGGTCGGAGCGGGCGAGGAAGCAGCCCGGCCAGGCCTGTTCGTTCAACTTCACGAAGGTGCCGCCGGCCACGAGCCCGGCGCAGAGCGCGTCGTATTCCTCCCGGCTGCCGTCGACCCAGTGGATGGCGGCGGGCTGGGTGAGCGCGGCCATCTTCTCGATCCAGCGGAGGAGCGGGCGGTTGGCGGTGAGCGGGGCGGCGGGATCGCGGGTGGTGGCGACGGACATGCCGTTACCGTGCGCCGGCCCCGGACGCGGGTAAACGGCAAACACCACCCTCCGCCGATGTAAACCGCGGCCGGGGTCGTGGGTCAGCGGGCGGGCTCGACGTGCACCGCGACGTGGCTGATGGCGAGGCCGGCGCCGACCAACGCGTCCTGCACGTCGTGAGCGAGGTCGTGGCCGGCGCGCACGCTGATGGTGGGGTCCACCTCGATGTGGATCTCCACCAGCAGGGCCAGGCCGCTGCGGCGCACCCGGCATTTCTCGATCCCGCGCACCCCGGGCACGATCGCGGCGAGGCGGCGGACCTCGACGTGGATCTGGTCCGATGCGGCGGTGTCCATGACCTCGCCGAGGGCGCGGCGGAGGATGACGAGGCCGTTGAAGGCGATGACCACGCACGCCACCAGCGCGGCCCAGTCGTCGGCCGCGACGTAGTCCGGCCCGCCGACCACCGCGACGGTGATGCCCACGAAGGCGGCGGCGGAGGTGAGCGCGTCGGCCGCGTGGTGCCAGGCTTCGGCGCCGAGGGCCACGCCGCCGCTGGTCGCGCCGGCCCGCGCGAGGCGGCGGGAGAGGGTCCATTTGATCGCCACGATGGCGGCGAGCAGCGGCAGGGTGCCCCAGTGTGGCGCCGCGTGCGGCGTCAGGATCTCCCGCACCGAGTGGATCGCGATCCAGCCGGCGGCGACAAAAATGACCAGGGCGACCGCGAGGGACGCGAGCGGTTCGGCTTTGCCGTGGCCGTAGGGATGATCCTCGTCCGGCGGCCGGGCGGCGTAGCGAAAACCGGCCCAGACCAGCACGGAGGAGCAGATGTCGAGCAACGATTCGATGCCGTCGGCGATCAGCGCGTAGGAGTTGCCCAGGATGCCGCCGGCGAATTTCGCCGCGGCGAGGCCGACGTTGGCGAACACGCCGCGCATCACCAGGCGGGCGCCTTCCTCGGCGCGTCGGCGGGCGAGCGCGTGGGGATCGGGCCAGGGGCTGCGGGACGCGGGCACGGGGAGGAGTGGAGACGGCGCCGGACGAGGAATCAACCCGGCGCGTCGCGACCAAAAAAGCGTCGGGCGCGATCCGTGGCCGGCGCGTCGATCACCTGTTCCGGCGGGCCCTGCTCCACGAGGCGGCCGGCGTCCATGAACACGACCTCGTGGGCGGCGGCGCGGGCGAAGGCGACGTCGTGGGTGACGATGACCATGGTGACGTGTTCGGCGGCGAGCCGGCGCAGGACGGCGAGAACCTCGCCGGTCAGCTCCGGGTCGAGCGCGCTGGTGGGCTCGTCGCACAGTAGCACGGCCGGTTCCATGGCGAGGGCGCGGGCGATGGCGGCGCGTTGTTGTTGTCCGCCGGAGAGCTCGCCGGGGTAGGCGTCGGCCTTTTCGGCCAGGCCCACCCGTGCCAGGTGGTGGTCGGCCAGCGCGTGCGCCGCCGCCGCGTCGAGCCGGCGGACCACCCGCGGGGCCAGGGCCACGTTCTCGCGCACGCGGAGGTGGGGAAACAGGTTGAACTGTTGAAACACCATGCCGACCCGCGCGCGGTGGGCGTCGAGGGCGCGCGCGCGGTCGAGATCCGAAAAAACGCCGTCGAGCAGCACCTCGCCGCCTTCCGGGCGAACAAGGAAATTCAGGCAGCGCAGCAGGGTGGATTTGCCCGAGCCGCTTGGCCCGAGGATGGCGGTCACGCGGCCGGAGCGGATGGCCAGCGACACGCGGTCGAGCGCGACCAGGGCGCCGTAGCGTTTCACCAAATCGCGCGCCTCGAGCACGGGGGCGGGGGAGGGCGCGGGGTCAGGCGGCATGGCGGCGGTAGCGGTGTTCGAGCGCGCGCACCGCGAGGGCGACGAGCAGGGTCAGGGCGAGGTAGAAAAACGCCAGCAGCACGAGGCTCTCGGCGTAGCGGAAGGT
>CAMCHD010000140.1 GCA_945874545.1 Akkermansia muciniphila
TACTGTCCCGACGGGGCGGAAAAGATGCGGTCCGAGCCGGACAAGGTCGATTGGGTGCGGGTCATGCCCTTTGTCATTCTTCACCTCGGCTGCCTCGGCGTCATCTGGGTCGGCGTCAGCGCCTTCGCGGCCTGGGCGGCGGTGTTTCTCTATTTTATCCGCATGTTCGCGGTGACCGGCATCCACCACCGGTATTTCTCCCACAAGACCTACTCCACCTCGCGCGCCGGCCAGTTTTTCCTCGCCCTCTGGGCCGGCACCACGGTGCAGCGCGGTTCCTTGTGGTGGGCTTATCACCACCGCCACCACCATCAGCACTCGGACGACCCGGAGGACGCCCACTCGCCCCATGTGCACGGTTTTCTCTGGTCGCACATCGGCTGGATCACCTCGCGGCGTAACTTCCCCACCGACTACACCAAGGTGAAGGATTTGGCCAAGTTCCCCGAGCTCGTCTGGCTCAACCGCTTCGACCTCGTGGTGCCCATCCTCTACGCCTTCTCCATGCTCGGCCTCGGCATGGCGCTGGAGCGTTTTGCCCCCGGTCTCGGCACGAACGGCCCGCAGATGCTGGTGTGGGGCTTCTTCATCAGCACCACCGCTCTTTTCCACGGCACCGCCTGCATCAACTCCATGGCCCATCTCATGGGCAAACGGCGCTTCAAGACCGACGACGACTCGCGCAACAGCTTTATCCTCGCGATCATTTGCCTCGGGGAAGGCTGGCACAACAACCATCACCGTTACCAGAGCTGCACCCGCAACGGCTTTTATTGGTGGGAGATCGATCCCACCTATTACGGTCTTAAACTCCTTTCCTACACCGGCCTGATCTGGGGCCTGAAGCCCGTGCCGCAGTCCATTCTCGAGGAGGGCATGCACGCCGACCACCATCGCTCCGTCGCCGCTTCCGAGCGCGCCACCGAGGTCCACGCAAACGTCTCGCTTCGCCAGGTGATCCCGGCCGCCGCCGCCATCGCGGTGGCCACCGCGACCGCCGCCCAGACCGATCTGCCCAAGAAGGCCGACGGCCCCGCGATCCACAAGGATCTCAGCAGCGAGTTGGTGAAATCCAACAACCCCTCCGGTCCGGCGGCCTGATCGACCGGCGCGAGCGGCGCGGCGCTTGAATAAAAGGGGGCCTCGCGGCTCCCTTTTTTGTGCGCTCGCGGGTTGCCCGCCGCGCCCTGCGCCGACACTGGTTGAGCCTCCATCCTTCCATGCGCACCGCGATCATCGGCACCGGCATAGCCGGCCTCGGCACCGCCCGCTTCCTGCACCGCGCGGGCGACGAGGTGACCTGTTTTGGCGCCGAGGCCCACGCCGGCGGCCACAGCAACACGGTCGAGGCGACCGAGCCCGGCACCGGTCGGGCGGTGCCCATCGACACCGGCTTCATGGTGTTCAACCGGGTCACCTACCCGCAGCTCTGCCGTTTGTTCGACGAGCTGAAGGTGCCGGTCAAACGCACCGACATGAGCTTCGCGGTGCAGGACCTCGACACCGGCCTGGAGTGGTGCGGGTCCTCCCTCAATCACCTCTTCGCCCAGCGAAAAAATCTGCTCAGCCCGCGGTTTATCCGGATGCTCCTCGCGGTGAATCGTTTCAACCAGGAGGCTGTCGCCGCGCTCCGGGCGGCCGACGCCGGCGGGGCGCCGATCACCGAGAGCCTCGCCGACTACGTGCGGCGGCGCGGCTACGGCGCGGATTTCTGGGAGCTCTACCTTGTGCCGATGAGCAGCGCGGTCTGGAGCACGCCGCCGGAACAGATGCTGGCCTTTCCCGCCGCCTCCTTGCTGCGGTTCTTCCACAACCACGGATTCCTCGGGCTCGATACCCAGCACCCGTGGTGGACGGTCGACGGCGGCTCGCGCGAATACGTGCGGCGCCTCGTCGCGCCCTTCGCCGACCGGCTGCGGCTGGGGTGCGCCGTGACCCGCGTGGTGCGCCACGGGCCGGGCCGGGGCGTGACGGTCTTCACCGCCGACGGCGGCGGCCACTCCTTTGACCGGGCGGTGGTGGCGGCGCACGCGCCCGACGCCCTTCGCCTGCTGGTCAATCCCACGCCGGACGAGAGGCGCCTGCTCGGCGCCTTCCGTTACCAGGAAAACATCGCCACCCTGCACACCGACGCGACGGTCATGCCGCGGGCCCGTCTGGCCTGGGCGAGCTGGGTGTATCAGATTTCCCGTGACCGCGCCGGCCGGGTGACGCCCGCCACCCACTACTGGATGAACCGCCTCCAGGGCGTGAGCGAACGCGAACGCTACTTCGTCTCGATCAACCGGCCCGAGCGCATCGATCCGGCGAGGGTGATCAAGACCATCGACTACGCCCATCCGCTCTTCGATCTCGGGGCGCTGGCCGCCCAGGCCGAGCTGCCGGCGCTCAACGCCGCCGCCCGGGGCGCGACCGAGACCTACTTCGCCGGCGGCTATTTCCGCTACGGTTTTCACGAGGACGCGTTCCTCAGCGCGGTCCAGGTGAGCGAGCTCTTGCTCGGCCGCGATCCCTGGGCCTGAGCGGGCGGGCGGGCGCCGGACCGGGGATCGAACTCAACCCGCGTCCAGATCGATCAGGATCTCGCGCGGGCTGGAGCCGTTTTCGGGACCCACCACGCCGCGCTCCTCCATCAGGTCCATGATGCGGGCGGCCCGGTTGTAACCGATGCGCAAGCGGCGCTGGAGCGTGCTGGTGCTGGCGCGTTTGGTGGCGCGGAGCACCCCCATGGCCTTTTTGTAGAGCTTCTCGTCGTCCTCGTCGTCTCCCTCGTCGTCCGCCTCCTCCTCGTCGTCGGAGCTGGCGGCGGCGTCGTCCTCGATCTGGTTTTGCACGTTCTCGGCGTATTTCGGCGGGCCGTTGCGTTTGAGGAACTCGACAAACTCCGCGACCTCCTCGTCGGACACGAACGCGCCCTGGGCGCGAACCAGGCGGGAGCTGCCGGGCGGGGAAAAAAGCATGTCACCGCGTCCGATCAGGGTGTCGGCGCCCTTGCCGTCGAGGATGGTGCGCGAGTCCACCTGCGAGGCGACCTGGAAGGCGATGCGCGAGGGCAGGTTGGCTTTGATCACGCCGGTGATGACGTTCACCGACGGGCGCTGGGTGGCGATGATCAGGTGGATGCCGGCGGCTCGGGCCAGCTGGGCGAGGCGGGCGATGCTGGTCTCGATCTCGGCCGGGGCCACCATCATCAGATCGGCCAGCTCGTCGATGATCGCGACGATGTAGGGCAGGCGGGCGGGCAGTTCCGCCAGCTCCTCGGCGGTGGCGACGGACGGGTCTATGCCGTCGAGGCCCGGTTGGGCGTCCGCGCCCGGCGCGGGGGCGGCGGATTTTTTGCGGGTGTTGAAGCCGACGATATTCCGCACCCCGACCTTGGCGAAGATCTGATAACGCATCTCCATCTCGCCCAGCAGCCACTTGAGCGCGGAGGGCACCTTCTTGGGCTCGGTCACCACCGGGATAAGCATGTGCGGCAGGGTGTTGAACACCTTCAGCTCGACGACCTTCGGGTCCACCATGATCAGGCGCAGGTCCTTCGGGCTCTTGCGGTAGACGATGGAGGCGATGATCGAGTTGATGCACACCGATTTGCCCGAGCCGGTGGCGCCGGCGATGAGCAGGTGGGGCATCTTGGCCAGATCCGAGATCAACGGCTTGCCGGAGACGTCCTTGCCCAGGGCGATGGGAATCTCGGCCTTGGCCGACACCCAATCCTCGGATTCCAGGATCTCGCGCATCCCGACCGGGGTGGGCGTGCGGTTGGGGATCTCGACGCCGACGGCGGCCTTGCCCGGGATCGGGGCGAGGATGCGCACCGACTGGGCGCGCATGCCGAGCGCGATGTTTTTGTCCAGATTGGCGATCTTTTCCACCCGCACGCCCGGGGCGGGGACGACCTCGTAACACGTGATCACCGGGCCGACGTGGATTTCGCCCGGGCTCACCGTCACGCCGAATTCGCCGAGGATGCGCACGAGGTCCTCCATGTTGCGCAGGTGTTCGGTGTCCGAGTCGGCCGAGGCGGGCCGGGCCTGTTCCTTGAGCAGGGTGACGGGCGGAAACTGGTAATCCGAATCGGACTCGGGGGCCACGGGGGTCTTGGCCTTCTTGGTCTCCTCGGGTTTGACGATGGCGACCAGGCCGCCGGCGGCCGGCGATGGGGCGGGGGGCTCGACACGGAAGGGCGCCGACGTGGCCGGGGCCGGCTCGGGTGTGGATGCCGGCCCGGGCGCCACGGCGGCTTCGGCCAAGGGTTTTGCGAAGGGGGAGCGGGACGGCGGGCGGTTCGGGTCTTTGGCGATCTCGAGTTTTTTCGGCGCGGGCGGGGCGGGCGCCTTTTCCGCGGATACGGCGCGGGCCGCGTCGATCTTGCGTTTTTCCTCCGCCGCCCGGAGTTCGGCCCGGAGTTTTTGCTCTTGTTCGCGCAGCTCCTTACGTGCCTTCCGCCAATTTTGGACAAAATGCAGGGCCTTGTCGAATTCCGCCCCGATATCCGCCGTCAGGATAAAAATCAGGCTGAGGAAATACACCAGTCCGAGCATCACCGCCGAGCCGAAGCCGCCCAGCGGGGCGGAGAGCATGTCGCGGTAGACCCAGTCGCCCAGGTGGCCGCCCAAGTCGTGGGTAAAGTAATCGCCTTCAAAGCTGTGGACCTCGGCCGCAAACATGCCCGCCAGCCCCGCGCCGCTCACCAACCCGATGAACAAGGCGCAGATACGCGCGACGCCGATCTGTTTGGCGTTCCGAATCGAGACGTAGGTCAACCAAAAGAGCCCGCCGGGGATGAACCACGACACGACCCCGAACCACGAAAAGCAAATGAATGACGTGTCCGCCCCGATCCACCCGACCGCGTTCTTTTCCAAGGCGGGGATGCGCACGTATTCGGTCTGGGCCGGTTCGTAGTCGAGGAACGCCACCGCCAACAACATGCCGATGACAAAGCACACGCTGGCCGTGCCCCAGCGCGGACGGTGGCGGGGGGCCTGGAAGGACGGGCCGATGTTTGGGTTTGAACTCGCGGCTTTCGACATGTGACGTGGGCGGCCTAGCGCGGCCCGGTTTTTACATTTCGGCTCAATCCGCGGATCGGTCAAAGGCTTTTCCGTTCTTCTCTCCACTTACCTATTCCTCCCGTCCCGCCATGAATGACTTTCTACGTTTTCAACCCCTTTACCAAGAACGAGTCTGGGGTGGTCGCGGCTTTGAAACCGCTCTCGGTCGCGATTTGCCCGGCCAGGCCCCTATCGGCGAGGCGTGGGAGATCGTGGATCGTCCCGAAGCCCAGTCCGTGATCAAGGGCGGCGCCCTTGCCGGCAAGACCCTCCGCGAGGCGATCAAGAGCCGGGCGGCGGCCATCCTCGGCCCGGGCTGGGACCCCGACCGGCCTTTCCCCATCCTGGTAAAATGGCTCGACTGTCGCGAGCGTCTGAGTCTGCAAGTCCATCCACCGGCGGCGATTGCGCCCAGTTTCAAGGGCGAACCCAAGACGGAAACCTGGTTTATCGCCGACACCCAGCCCGGGGCCGGACTGATCGTCGGCTTAAAAAAAGGCGTGACCCGCGCCCAGTTCGAGCGGGGCTTGGCGGACAACACCCTGGAGGCTCTGGTGCACCGTTTCCCGGTGGCCGAGGGGGATAGCATCCTGGTGCGCAGCGGCCAGATCCACGCCATCGACGGCGGCAACCTCATCCTCGAGATCCAGCAAAACTCCGACACGACCTACCGGGTCTACGACTGGGGACGGGTCGGGCTCGATGGCAAACCCCGCCAGTTGCACGTCGAGCAGTCGCTCGCCTCGATCAAATGGGACGATTTCGAGCCCGCGCCGGTGCGAGGCGCGCCGACCTCGGGGGTGATCGCGGAGTGCGCCGAGTTTCGCATCCGCCGGGTGGTGCTCGACGCCGGCGAGACGGTGCGTTTCGCCGCCGGCGAGCAGGCCCGCATTCTCAGTGTCGTGACCGGCCAGCTCACCGGCGCGGGCAAGGGCGGTTTGGCCCGCGGGGAAAACGCCGTGCTGCCCTATGCGGGCGAGTTTATCTTCAAGGCCGCCGCCGCCTCGCTGGTTTTGGTGACGGAGAACTTCGCCGGCCACCTCGACTGACCGCCGCCTCCCGGCCTGGTGTTTCGCCCCCTTGCGGCCGGCACCTCGGCCTTTGGCGCGCCTCTGCGCCTGCGCCCTTGCGCGAGCCGGTTTGTTGTTATCTTCTCCCCCTTTTTGCCATGAGCCAGAACGAATCCGCCCAACCCTCTTCCGCCCAACCGGACCCGGTCCCCACCCCTGAAACCGCCGCGCCCGCCCCGGAACCCGCGCCCGCGCCCGCGCCCGCCCCGGCCCTCGCCGAGCTCGAGGCCAAACTCGCCGCCGCGAAAAAGGAGGCCGCCGACAACTACGAGCGCTACGTCCGCTCCGTCGCCGATCTCGACAACTACCGCAAACGCGCCGTGCGCGATCGCGAGGATGCCGCCCACCGCGCCGCCACCCGCATCCTTGAGGATCTCCTGCCGGTGTTGGACAACCTCGCCCTCGGCTTGCAGGCCGCCAAGGCCTCCGGCGCCGACCTGAAGACCCTTATCGGCGGCGTGGAGATGGTCGGCCAGCAGCTCAAGACCGCCCTCGCCGGTCACGGCCTGGTCGAGATCGCGCCGCTCGGCAAACCCTTCGACCCCAATCTCCACGAAGCCATCGCCCAGCAGCCCCACGCCGACCACCCGGTCGATCACGTGGCGGCCGTCGTCCGCACCGGCTACACCCTGAACGGCCGCCTCGTGCGCGCCGCCAGCGTGGTCGTCTCCACCGGCGCCCCCGCCGATCCCGCCGTCGGCGTGGTGGTTTAACCCGCCCGGTCGCCCGCCGGATCCAATTTCCACCCACGCCGCCCTCCGCCATGGCCGAAGAAAACTATTACACCCTCCTGGGCGTCGAAAAAGGCGTCTCCGAGGAGGAACTGAAAAAGGCCTATCGCAAAAAGGCCGTGCAATTCCACCCGGACAAAAACCCCGGCAACAAGGAGGCCGAGGAGATGTTCAAGAAGGTCTCCGAGGCCTACGAGGTGCTCAAGGACCCGCAGAAACGCGCCGCCTACGACCAGTATGGGCACCGCGCCTTCACCCAGCAGGGCGGGGCCGGCCCGCGCGGGCCCGGTGGTGGGGGCGGAGGGGGTTTCCATGATCCCTTCGACATCTTCCGCGAGGTCTTTGGCCAGCAGGGCGGGGGCGGCGGAGGCGGGGGCATCTTCGACCAGATGTTCGGCGGGGGCGGCGGCGGTTCGGACCGCGACGGCTCCGACCTGCGCTACGACCTTGAGATCACCCTCGAGGAGGCCGCCAACGGCGTGGAGAAGGAAATCTCCTTCCGCCGCCTGCACGCCTGCGAGCGGTGCGACGGCTCCGGGGCCGAGCCCGGTTCCAAGAAGGTCACCTGCCCCACCTGTCGCGGCGCCGGCCAGATCCGCCGCAGCGGCGGCATCATCACCTTCGCCCAGGCCTGCCCGACCTGCGGCGGCGCCGGCCAGAAAATCGAAAAGGCCTGCTCCGTCTGCCGCGGCGAGGGTCGCGTGCCCAAGGCGGCCAAGGTCAACGTGCGTATACCGCCCGGGGTCGACACCGGCACCCGCCTGCGCTCCAGCGGCAACGGCGAATCCGGGCTGGCCGGCGGCCAGAACGGCGACCTCTACATCGTGCTCAGCGTGAAGGCGCACGAGCTCTTTGAGCGTCAGGACGACGATCTTTTCTGCGAGATCCCGATCAAGTTCACCCTCGCGACGCTGGGCGGCACGCTCGAGGTGCCGACCCTCTTCGGCAAGGCCACGGTCAAGGTCCCGGCCGGCACCCAGAGCGGCACCACCTTCCGCCTGCGCGGCAAGGGCATGCCCTCGCTCCGCCAGCGCGGCGCGCAGGGCGACCAGCTCGTGCGGGTCCAGGTCGAGGTGCCGACCAAGCTGACCTCGGAGCAGGAAAAGCTGCTCAAGGAGTTCGCGCGGGTCAGCGGCGACGCCGACCACCCGACCGGCGCCAGCTGGTTCGAGAAGGCGAAAAAATTCTTCTGATTCGCGCCGCTACCCGGCGAGGCGCGCGAAGGGATTGTGCGCGCGCTCGTGGCCGATGGTGGTGAGCGGCCCGTGGCCGGGCGCCACCACCGTCTCGGGCGGCAGCTCGCGCAGAATCCGCGCCACCTGCTCGCGTTGGCGGCGGCCGCAGAAGTAGGCCCCGCCGATCGAGCCGGCGAAGAGCAGGTCGCCGCCGATGAGCAGCGGCGCGGCCTGGATGGCCCCCGGCGCGCGCACCAGGTAGGCGTTGTGCGCCTCGGCGTGCCCGGGCGTCGCGAGCGTCTCGATGCGGTAGCCCGCGCTCTCCATCCGCGCCCCGTCGCCGATGCCGGTCGCGCCGGCCACGCGCGCGCCCGCCGGGGCGAAGACCGGGACCGGCCCGGAAAGCCGCCGCACCTCGGCGAGACCCCCGGTGTGCTCGGTTTCATCGTGGGTGAGAAAAACCGCCGCCGCCCCCGGGACGCCCGCCGGCCACATGCGGCGCAGCCGCGCCGGGTCCGGCCCGGTGTCGAAGAGCACCCCGGGGCCGCCCCGGCAGTCGCCCACCAGGTAGGCGTTGGCCGTGCCCAGCCCGTGGGGCGAGCGCAGGGCGTGCAGGCAGAAGGGCAGGCCCTGGATGCGGGGCAGCGGGTAGCGCCCGTCGGCCAGTTCCCGCAGGCCCGCCGCGTTCAGACCCAACACGGCGGCGAGACGGTCGACCTCCCCCGGGGCGAAATCGTAGCGGTAGTCGATCGCGTCGCGTATCCGTTCGGCGGACACGCCGGCGCGGGCGCCCAGGCCGTCCGGGGTCAGGCCGGCGTGCGCGAGGCCCTTTTCCAGGACGTCGCCCAGCTCGTCCTCCAGCGGTGCCTGTTCGATGACCATGCCGGCAGGAAACGCGGCGCGCGCCCCGGGCTCAAACTTTGGTTTCGATTTCGTCGCGCCGGCGCGGCACGGTGCGCCCCATGGACGCTTCCCAACAAGAGATCCTCGACATCTTCACCCGCACCCGCGCCCTGCTGCGCGGCCACTTCGTGCTCCGTTCCGGGCTGCACAGCGGGCACTATTTCCAATGCGCGCAGGTCTGCCAGGACATGGGCGCGGTCACCCGGCTGGCCGAGTTGCTGCTCGCCAAGCTTCGCGCCGCCGGCGACCTCGGTTTCACCACCGTGCTCGCCCCCGCCATGGGCGGGTTGGTCATCGGCCAGGAGGTCGCCCGCCAGGCCGGCGCGCGTTATATCTTCGCCGAGAAGGAAAACGACCGCCTGGTGCTGCGCCGCGGGTTCAAGTTCGCCCCCGGCGAACGCGTGCTGGTGGTCGAGGACGTGGTCACGCGCGGCGGCCGGGTGCTGGAGGCGCTGGAGATCGTGCGCGCCGGAGGCGGCCACGCCGTGGCGGTGGCGATGCTGGTCGACCGCAGCGCCGGCGCAACGCGCTTCGATCTGCCCGCGCTTTCCCTGCTCGAACTGAGTTTTCCGACCTATCCGGCGGACGCGATGCCGCCCGAACTGGCCGCCCTTCCGGTCGAGAAACCCGGCAGCTGATCCCGGCGCACGAGCCCTCCAATCGCGAGGGCCGTTTATAGGCCACCCTTCGGCGCGGGGCGGGTCGGACGAGATGCCATGATAACCAATGAATCCCGTCCCGCCGCCTCCTCCAGCGATCCGCGCCTGTTGTTTCGCGGCATCCACCTGACCCTCACGCCCGCGATGCGCGCGGCGCTCTCGACCAAGGCCGCCCGGCTGCTGCGCCACGAGCCGCGCATCGATCGCATCCGGATCGATCTCGACCACGACCTCACCCGCGGCCGCGACGTATTTGTCGCGAAGGGCCACATCGAGATCGGCGGCCCCGACTTGATCGCCTCCGTCGCCGCCGAGGATGCCTACAAGGCCGCCGATCTGCTCATGGATAAACTGGATCGTCTCCTGGCGCGC
>CAMCHD010000141.1 GCA_945874545.1 Akkermansia muciniphila
CACCAGCTTGGCCGTGGCGGAGAGCATGGAGTGCGCGCCCAGGCGGCAGAATTGGTGCACGCCACCGTAGCCGCCGATGACCACGTGGTCCTCCACCACGACATGGCCGGCCAGCATCATGCCGTTGCTCGCGACGACATGGCTGCCGACCACGCAATCGTGTGCGATGTGGCCATAGGCGAGGAAGGTATTGTCGTCGCCCACCCGGGTGAAATCGCCGTCGTTGGTCGCGGCGTTGACCGTGCAATACTCGCGGAAAACGTTGCGCGCGCCGATGCGCACCCCGGGGTTGCCGCCCTTGAATTTGAGGTCCTGGGTCTTGCCGCCGAGGCAGGCGTAGGGAAACACCTCGCAAGCGGGGCCGAGCACCGTGTTGCCCTCGACCGAGGCGTGGTGATGCAACCGGGTGCGATCCCCGAGCACGACGCCGGCGCCGACGTAACAAAGCGGTCCGATCTCGACGTCCGCTCCGAGATCGGCGGCGGGATCAACAACGGCGGTGGGATGGATGGTGACCGGCATGGAGGTGGGAGGGGCGACAAACGACCAACCCTGACTAAACCCACACGCCCCGGCTCATGACCAATGAAAAATGAATCGGCGCGCTCCGCCGGGGCGAACGGGCATGCTCAAGGCGCGCGCGAAATTCGCAGTGCCCCACCCTCGCCCGCGCCGCCTTTGATTGTCGAAGGCACAAGATAAAATCCTTCGCCCAGGCGCCCGGCCGCCTCGGTGGTCGGCAGCTGGAGCAAGACTCCCTCGAAGGACACTTTGCGCGTGGTCGCCTTGGCGGTCGGCGTCGCACCCGGATCAGTGACAACGAAGCTACCGGTGAACTTGCCGGTCGAGGGCGTGAGCGTGAAAGTCCAAGTCTTCGCCGCCGGTGTCGGCTGGGCGTTGAAGAGGCCCTTGGCGTCCAAACGGAGAAAATCGGGCAAAGCGGTAAGCTGGGTGCTGGAGAGACCACCACCGCTAAAGGTAAGCGGCAGGTCCTTCGGCGGCGTGGGTAAAGCCAGCGCGGCGGCGAGCGAAGTCGGCAGCGGGGCTTTAGCCTTGGCGTTGGGAGCGATCCAGGTGGCGAGGCGGGCGGTCAATGCCACCGGGCCAAAACCGGGGCGGTAATTGGGGTCTTTGTCGGCCCGGGGTTTGTGCCAGTAAACATCCCCGGTCTCCGACGAGAGCGTGCGATAACGCACGGGCGATTCCGACGACCGCACGAGGCGCATCCAGCCGGCCAGATAGTTGTCCGCAACCGCAAGGGCGGTGGTGCCGTAAGGTTGAACGTAAAGGCGGTAGCGGGCGTCGTTGGTCGCCGCGAGCGCGGCGGTGAAGGGCCGCCCGTCGGCGAGTTTGCCGGAGAGTTTGAGCAAGCCTTTGGCGTCGACCGAGCCGGTGGCATAGCCCGCCCCGCCAGGCAACGGCCGCCGGGGCGAGGTGAGGTCGAGGTTCTCACGCGGATCGCCCAGGGCCAAGGTATACGCCGGCGCGGCCCAGGCGGCGGTGCTGGGGGCTTTACCGGTATAAGCGGCGAGCCGCACGCCGTCGGTGAGGTTGCCGCGTGCTGCGCCAGATTGGGTGAGCGTGGCGGCAAGGGGCGTCGTGCCTGTGGTGGCGAGGGTGACGGCGAGGGTGTAAGGCGCGACCGGGAGCGTGAGGGTGGCGGAGGTGCCGGCGTCGTTCAGACTGAGATTACCCTTGAGCGGATAGGTTTTGGGCAACGGGGTGACGAGCGTGCCGGTGAACGCGCCGGTTGCCGTGACGTTGAGGGTGAGTTTGCCCGCCGGCAGTCCGGAGCCCGAGGCGGTGAGCAGGCCCTCAAAGCTGCCTATGAGCGCGGTGGGGAATGCAGAAACGGTGAGATTTAGCACCGCAGGGAGGCTCTTGAGTCCGGAAGCGGTGGCATAGGCGGTGATCTTGTAGGTGCCGGACTTGCCGGTGATGACGCCGGAAAGGCGGCCACTCTTCGTGTCGAGCTTGAGGCCAGCCGGCAGGCCGGTGGCGGAGTAGGTGACGCCGCTCGTTGGATTGATGCCACGGAGGTCGAGATCAACCCGGCCGGCGACCGTGCGGGAGAGCGTCGTGGGGAAAGCCGGCGCGGCGGGGAGGACGCTGATTGTGCGGGTGACGGCGGCGGCAGGTTTGAAGGTGCCGTTGCCGGGCTGAACGGCACGGACGACGACCTTGCCTGGGGCGGTGGATCGGAGTGTGACGCCGTCGACGTCGATCGAGGCCGGACCGGAGGCAAGTTCGAAGGTCACCGGGAGGCTGGAACTGGAGATGGCGCTCAGGACCACCGGGGTGCCATGACTAAGGTTGGCCGGTTGCGGAAAGGTAATGGTCTGGGTCTGCGACGGCGGGCCGAGAGTGACCTCAAAAGAACGCTCCAACGAGGCCGGGGCATAGGTGATACCGTCGCGCACTCCGCCGATTTGGCTCGCGCGGACAACCACAGTGCCGGCAGTGGAACCGACACTGACGGTCTTGCCATCGGTGCCGATAGTGGCCGGACCGGAGACAATAGAGAAGGTCACGGGCAGGCCGGAGCTGGCGGTTGCGGCCAGCAGAAAGGGAGCATCCGTTACTAGTTTCTGGGGTAGCGCTTGGGTGAAATTGATCGTTTGCGCGACCTGCGGTATGGAAGTTACCGAAAACGAGCGTGTAACGGTGGTGGCGGCGCTATAACGATCATCTCCAGCCTGCACCGCGCTCACATTGACGGTGCCCACCGCTCCGGTGAGTGAAAGAGTGCGCCCGTCTGCGCCCAGTGTTGCGGGACCCGTTACCGTGAAGTTGACCGGCAAACCGGAACTGGCCGATGCGGCGAGCGTAAACGCAGGCGCGGTGCTTTCCCGATTCGTCAGGGAGGAGAAATTGATACTCTGGCCGGCCTTGGTCACCGTAAAGGTAATCTCGGACGAACCTGCCGCATAAGTGCTGCTCCCCGCCTGGCTGGCGCGAACAGTGATGGGACCAGCGGAGTTGATTGTGAGGGTGCTGCCGACTACGGTCGCTGGGCCGGAAACCACCGAAAACAATATTGGAGACAGCCCCGAACTGGAGGTGGCGGATAGAGAAACCGAATTGGCAACCGGGTTGTAAACGCGGTTTGCGATCGAGCTAAGGCTAATGGTTTGCGCCAGGAGAGGTGCCGCACTAACTGAAAAACTACGCTCTACCGGCGGCGCCGCGAGGTAGTTGTCCACCGGCAAACCACCACCCCTGCCGCCACCAGTTGAAACGGGATCCCCAGGCTGCGAGGCGCGAAGGGTTACGATGCCCGTGCCTGTCAGTGTCACCATAACACTGCGATTGATAATGCCCACCGTCGCCGGACCTGAAACCACCGTCCACGAAATCGCCAGGCCAGAGCTGGCGGTGGCAACAGGTGTAAACGGGGCATCGCCAAAAACCCTATCGGAAGGCTGCGGAAAATTTATCGTCTGAGGTGCCTCGGCGATGGTAAAGTTCTGCGAAAAATTGCCCGAATAATTGGTGTCGTTGATGGCAACATTTACGGCATAGGTGCCCGCGTTGATCGCGCCGCCGGTGTTACCCGTGATACTCGTAGTGTAGGCCAGCCCTGACGGCGTGGTGGAGATAACCGGGAGTTGGGCGGTGCCGTTATAGACCAACGCGGACGGCGCGACAGTTATTCCTGCCGGCCCTTTACCGACCGTCAAAGTAAGCGTTTTTTCGCTAGTTCCGAGCTGATTGCTGGCGTTCAATTGAATCGCATAGGTGCCCACCGAGACTGGCCGCCCGGAAATAAGCCGAGTCAGGGGACTAAAGTTCAGGCCGGGCGGCATATTGGTCACAGTAAATGCAGTGGCCGGAAACGCGGTGGTGACTTCGTAGAGAAAATCTTGCCCTACCTGACTAGAGATAACGGAGTCGCTGCTGATAATGGGAAGTAATGCCGCCCGACGTATCGAGTGGGACAGACTGTCAGCGACGAGTATTTCACCGGTCGGGAGGCCGAGAACGCCGACGGGGCCTCTAAACAGAGCCTTGTCGCCCTCACCGTTGGTGACCGTGCTCACACCAGTCGGACTTTGACTGCCCGCCAGCGTAGTCACGTGCAATGTCGAAAGGTCAAGGTATCGCAGGGCGTATCCTGTGGCGTCGATGAGTATAACATCTCCCGCCGGAGTCAAATCCACGTCAAACAAAGCCCGGAACCTTGCTGCAGATGCTGGACCATCTTTATAACCGGGAGTATTTGCTCCGGCCAGGGTGGTTACAACGCCACTCGATGACACTCTACGAAGTGCATTAGTATCGCACACCAAAAGATCCCCCAAGGCATCGATTACGATTCCTCGAGGAAGGTTAAATGTGGCGCCCGCTCCAGTTCCATCGATCAAACCCCGGGAAGCCGCATTCCCGGCCAATGTGGAAACAACACCAGCCGGCGAGATTTTACGAATGACGTCATTCTGCGTGTCTGTGACATAGACATTGCCGGTGGAGTCCGCGGCGACCGCCCATGGTCCACGAAATTTCGCCGTGCTTCCGGGGCCATCGACATACCCAGAACTACCTTTTACTCCAGCCAGCGTGCTCACGAGACCTGAGGGGCTTATCTTTCTAATCACGTGATTCGATGAATCCGCCACGTAAACATTGCCGTCCAAATCAACACAAACTCCTGCGGGAAATCGAAAACGAGCGGCGGCACCTTGACCGTCGGTGTCGCCCGTCTGCAAAGTTGAACCCGCCAAGACGGAAACAGTTCCATCCAGATTTATACGTTTAATGACATGGTTGTTTTGGTCAGAAACATAGATTTCCCCACCCGGACCGCGAGTCATGTCGACCGGGGAGTTAAATCGGGCCGAGTAGCCGATCCCATCTCTTGCGCCCGCATACTGCGGACTACCGGCCACAAATGCGAATTCCGTGCGATTTTTGATCGTGGCGACCGTATGCCCAAGGAAGTCGGCGACGTGAATCACGCCATCCGGGGTTACGAAAAGATCAAACACCCCAATACCAAGATTCGCGGCGAAAGAAGTGACGTTGCCGGAGGGCGTTATCTGACGCAACATTTCGTTGTCGAGATCGGAAACCAGAAGATTCCCTGCTGTATCTAAAGCGAGTCCTACAATCTCACGGCTAAAACGCGCAGCGCCTCCCAGGCCATTGGTCGATCCGACAACATTGGCCTGACCGGCGAACGTGCTGACCACGAGCGCCGGGGAGATTCTCCGAATGATCGCGTTGTCACTATCCGCCACATAAACGTTTCCGTCGGCGGCGCATGCCACACTCGTCGGCTCGTCAAAAGTCGCCGCGCTAGCCGCGCCGTTAGCCGCCCCGGGGGCTCCGGTGCCGGCATAGGTGGTGACAACGCCGCCTGGCGTAACCCGGCGGATTCGATTGTTTGTGAAGTCCGCGACGAGCAAATCCCCGTTTGGCATGAGGCACAAATCATAGGGGTTATTGAATTTGGCCGCCGAGCCGGTGCCGTCCGCAAAACCGGCGATTCCGTCTCCGGCCAAGGTGCTCACGACACCCGAAGGGCTGATTTTTCGAATCGCATCGTTGCCCGTGTCGGCGGCATAGAGATTGCCCGCCGCATCAATCGCCAACCCCAAAATGCCTTTAAAGCGAGCACTTGAAGGGTCGCCATCCACAAATCCGGATACACCAGCTTTGCCTGCAAATGTGGTTACCACGCCGTCTGGTGTAATTTTTCTGATCGTGAAGTTTAAGGAGTCGGCGACGTATCGATCCCCGTTGGCGGCAACGACGATCGAGGCCGGTGCGTTAAACAGAGAACCGTTTATATTACCGCCTGCATAGGAACCGGAACGCTCCAAGTCTCCGGCATAGGTCGAGACCGTGTAGGGTGTGGCCAGCTCAACTTGGGCTTGAGTTAGAGTGGTCAGTAGCACCACAACCACAAGCCGGCGCAACAAATGGGACAGGATTTGCATGGAATCGTTTTATTCTGTGAGATTTCTTGAAAGTCTGTAATATAAGGCGGTGAATTGCTTACTAATAACGTGAAAAGCACGCCTTGCCTGGAGCGGCACTCGATGTGACGAAAGACCGACGGGTGACATCGGCTAGGAGAGCGGCCAAACTTGAACTCAGGCCGTCCACTCGCGAGGAAAGGCGGCGTTCACGGCTATAGAGGATCAGTTTGGTGACCTTGATGCTGTCCTGGTGGTTGAGCACGCTGTCGGCATTGACGTCGGCGAAAGTGCGTTCGGCCTCGGGAAGGGGCACGCGATCGTCGGCAACGGAGACCTGATTCGCCGAGTCTAGGACGGTGAAGATGCCATTTTTATCGACGTCGCCGAGGGAGCGGGCGACGGCGGGGGAAGCCAACAAAAGACCGCCTACTAGAAGCAGGAGGGTCGACAGTCGGTGGGCTAGGCGTGAATACTGACGACGAAGCACGCGAGCAGATGGTCGGAGGCCAAAAAATGCGGCAAGGGCAGATTTGTTACAAAATCACGAAGAGGCGCGCGGAGGGTCGGAAGGGGATGGAAGGCGGGACGGATCGGAACTTGTCTCGCGAAGGGGGCGAACGGAGCGAAGGTGGAAGCGGACAAGGACGGACGGGAGATGAAGATTTCTCCGGCTTCGCGGCCTTCGCGGCTTCGCGTGAGAAAATGGTCGGGGCCTTGAGTCGGAGGCTTGCGCCGTCAGGTAATACTTGTATGTGTCACACCATGAAAACCACGACTATCCGGGACCTCAAGCATGCCACGACCCGGGTTTTGGGCTGGGCGGAGCAGGGCGAGACGGTGGAAATCACGCGGCGGGGAAAGGCGTTGGTGATGATTCAGCCCCTCGCGCGGACGGGAGCAATCCGACGACCGGATTTTGGCGAACGGCTGCGCACGATCTACGGCAATGAAGTGTTGGCGGTCACAGCGACGGATTTGATCGGCGAGGCGCGCGGCGAACGATGAGAGCCTACGCGGACACGGGCCTGTTGTGTTCTCTCTACGCGCCCGATGCACACACGGCGGCGGCCGCGGCGCGGATGGGCGCGGCGACGGAGGCCTTGCCGATCACGTGGCTGCACCAATTGGAGTTGCGAAATGCGCTCCGCTTGCGGGTGTTCCGACGGGAAATCACAACGGTGCAGAAGGAGGCGTCGTTGAACCTGTTTTTGGCCGATCTGGCCGGAGGTGTGTTGGTCGGGGCGAGCCCGGAGCTGGCGGATGTGACGCGGGAGGCGGAGCGCTTGAGCGCCTCGTTTTCGGAGCGGCTGGGAGTGCGGAGTCTGGACATCCTCCACGTGGCCGCGGCGCTGGTGCTGGGCGCGGAGGAATTTTGGACCTTTGACGACCGGCAGGCGGCGTTGGCAAAAGCGTGCGGGCTGCGGCTGGGGTAAAAATTCAGCAAACAAGGAGCTGACCCGAAGACGCGGAAGCGGAAACAAAGGCGCGGAGCAAACCCAAGACAGACGTCCGCCTTGGCGTTCCTTGGTTTGTTCTTCGCGTCGTCGCGTTAAGCCCGAATACCGCGATTATCGCGGGTCGTCTCGCGCAACCTGTTGGCCGCCGACTCGCCGCGTCACCCGCGACCAGCACCTTCCAGGTGCAGGCCGGGGATTCCGCATCGACTCCTCGGCTCAACATCTTGTGCGATACTCCGCCGGGATAACCGCGGTATCCGGGTTTAGAATTCCGCCGGTTTCTTCGCCCCGACGCTCAGCCTTCGACCTCGCTCGTGTCGAGGATGGCGAACATCAACTCGCCGGAGGAGACCACCTGGCCGTCCACCGTGCAGGTGACCTCGGAGGTCGCGAGTTTGGTGCCGCGCGTCTTGGTCAGCTTGGCGTTGATGATCAGCTGGTCCCCGGGCCGCACCGGTTTGCGGAACTTCACCTTGTCCGCGCTCATGAAGAGCGACGTCTTCCCCTCGCTGCTGCCGCGACGCAACATCAGGATGCCGGCCGCCTGGGCCATGGCCTCGAGCTGGAGCACGCCGGGCATGACGGGGTTGTTCGGGAAATGCCCCTGGAAATACGGTTCGTTGATCGAGACGTTCTTGATCGCGACCAGCGCGTCGTCACCGATGAACTCCATCACCCGGTCGATCATGAGAAACGGATACCGGTGCGGCAGGGTGTCGAGGATGCGGCGGATATCGAGTTCGGTCTCCGTCGGCATGACCATGGCCGGGCGCGGCTTTTTTTTCGGGCCCTTGCGTTTTTCCTCCAACTGGGCGGCGAGGGCCTTGGTCAGCTCGGCATTGATGGCGTGACCGGGCCGGGTGGCGATGATGTGGGCCTTGATCGGCAGGCCGAGCAGCGTGATGTCTCCGATGATATCGAGCATCTTGTGGCGCACGAACTCGTCCTTAAAACGCAGGCCTTCCTTGGAGAGGATCTTGTCGCCCTTGATCACGACCGCGCAGTCGAGCGAGCCGCCCTTGATCTTGCCCAGTTTGATCAACTCCTCGATGTCCTCGTAAACCGTGAAGGTCCGCGCGGCGGCGATCTGGGTCATGTAGACATCGGGATCGATGTTGAGCGAAAGGAACTGGGCGTGGATGCCGCGGTCGTCGGCCGAGGTGCAGGAGATTTTGAAACCGTCGTGCGGCAACGCGATGATGGACGAGTTGCCCTTCTGGATCGAGACCGGCTCGGTGAGCACAAAAACCTCGCGCTCGGCTTCCTGCTCGAGCGGGTCGCCCTGCATGATGAGGTCGACGTAGGGCTTGGCCGAGCCGTCCAGGATGGGGGGCTCGGAGGCGTTCATCTCGATGGTGCAGTTGTCGACGCCGCAGCCGTGCAGGGCGCTGAGCACGTGCTCGACGGTGTGGACCTTGGCGTGGCCGTCCTGGATGGTGGTCTGGCGCACGAGGTCGCCGACCAAGGCGGCGCGGGGTTTGATCTCCGGCGCGCCGTGCAGATCGACCCGACGAAAAACATAACCCGCGCCGGGCGCGGCGGGTTTGAGGGTGAGGGTGACCGTCTCTCCGGTGTGGAGAGCCTGGCCGGAGATGGTGACCTCGCGGGCGAGCGTGCGTTGTTTCATGACCTTGGCGGAATCGATCAGCGTGCCGAAGCCGGGGCGGCGCTTGCAAGCGTCTTGTCCGCCCGGCTGTCCGCCCGCGCCACCGCCGACGCCAGCAGGTCCTGCAGCAGGGCCGGACGCATCCACGCCGCGTAGGGCTCGTGCGGGTGGGTGCCGGCCACCACCGTCGCGCCGGGCCGCGCCCGGGACAGAATATCCAGGTGCCGGAACGGCACGATGATATCGGGCCGGCCGTGGGTGAGCAGCACCGGCACGTCCGGCGCGAGGCCGGCCAGCGCGGCCCGGCCGTCAAAACGCTCGCGCGTGAACACCAACCAGATGCCGCGATCCCGCGCGATCTCGACCATTCCGGACGGCGCGCCCTCCATGGCCAGACCGGCGACCGGCCGGATCGCCGCGAGTTCGGCGGCGAACACCCCGCCGAGCGAAAAACCGTAGGCGAGCACGACATCGGGCCGCACCCCGGGGGTCGCGGCGACGCGATCGAACCACGCGGCCGCGTCCGCGATGCCGGTCGCCACGCCCGGCTCGCCGCCGGAGCGGCCGTAGCCCCGGTATTCGACCAGCAGCACACTCGCGCCGGCCGCGTTCCAGACCTCGGCGAATTCGCGCGAGTCGTCGATCAACTCGCCGTTGCCGTGAAACACCAGCACCGCCGGAGCCGGCCGCTCGGGCGAGGCCCCCGGGAGGGGACGCCACCACGCCTCCACCCGCGTCCCGTCCGGCAGCGTCAGCCACCAGGTTTCGTAGCCGGCGGGCGCCGTCCTGCCCATCGCCCGCTCGTGACCACGCACCGGAAAGATGATGGCCTCCTTTTGCCAGGCCGCGACCGCGCAGACCGCCACGTAGGTGGTCGCCGCGATCAGCAACCATCGCCGCAAAGCCCGCCGCCAACCGCCGGATTTTCGTGTCATGGCCGTTT
>CAMCHD010000142.1 GCA_945874545.1 Akkermansia muciniphila
GTTCCCGTCCGTAACGTCCTCCTCGTGGAGGACCAAACCGCTATCCGCCAGATGATGGCGACCCTGATCGCCTACATGCCGGGTTTTCGTGTCGTCGCCCAAGCGGCCGGCGTAGCGGAGGCGCTGCGCCTGGCCGAGACCCACCGGCCCGACATCGTCGTGCTCGACTGGATGCTTACGGAGGAATCCGGTGCAGGCTTTCTGATTGGAATAGAAACCTGGCCGGTCCGCCCCCACGTGCTGGTGTTTTCCGCCAACACCACCCGTCTCGCCGTTCAAGAGGCATTTTCCCACGGCGCCGGTGGATTTATCGAGAAGACTTCCGGATTTGCGGATTTCACCGCCGCTCTTCAAGCCGTGGCCGCCGGACGGGCTTACCTGGGCCCGACCATTTCGGGCGTTATCTCAGGCATCGTGCGAAGCCCGGAGCGGGATCTTTCCGGCATCACCAGCCGCGAATTGGAGGTTCTGCGCCTGGTGGCCGAGGGGATGTCCTCCAAGGCCATCGGCAGCCGTCTCGGCATCAGCGTGCGCACCGTGCACAGCCACCGCGCTTCGCTGATTCGCAAAACCGGTCTGCATTCCGTGGCCGAACTCACCCGCTTCGCCTGCGATCGCGGTCTGGTGGGTTCAGGCTACCCCGGCGCCGGACAACCTGGCGTATGAGCAGGATCGGACGAGTTCTGGTGATCGACGATGACGTGGCCGTGCGCCTTCGCGTGCGCGACTTGCTCGCATCCTTGGAGAACTGCGAGGTCGGGGAGGCCGCCGACGGCCACGCCGGCCTGGCGGAGGTCGCCCGGCAAGCACCGGACCTGATCCTGCTCGACTTGATGATGCCGGGCCTCAGCGGACTCGAGGTCTGCGCCGCACTACGCCGCGACCCCACCGCCAGCCAAATTCCAATCATCGTGCTTTCCGCCGGCGACGAAGCCACCGCCATGCCCGCCGCACTCGAGGCCGGGGCGGAAGATTATCTCGTGAAACCCATTCCAGGGAATGAGTTACGGGCAAAAGTTCGCACCATTATGCGACTCAACCGCTTTCACACCCTTTCGATCGAACGCCAACGCCTGCACTGGCTGGTCGCGCACTCGCTTGAGGCGCTGGTGGTGGTCGATTCCGCGGGGCGCCTCGTGGAGGCGAACCTGCGCGCGCGAGAGTTGTTTGAACTGCCCTCCACGCCCGCGCCCGACGCCCTCACCTTGCTCGGCCGTCATTTCCAACCCGATCCGACCGACGCGTTCGCCCGCATCCGCGCCCGCGGCTTTCGCCCCGGCGAGGGCTTCGTGCTGCATCAACCCGAAACCCGATTCTCCGCCTCCCGCTGGTTCCAGGCGGATCTGTTCAAAGACCCTGCGACGACTTCCGCCGACCTCTTGATAAAGTTCACCGACCGCTCGGGCGAAGTCCGTCGCGAGCTGGAGACCTGGACCTTCCAAAACCTGCTTTCCCACAAGCTTCGCACGCCGCTCAACGGCATGGGCGCGACCCTGGATCTGCTGCTCGACGACCCGGCCTTGCTCCACTCGCCCGACGGCCGGGAACTGCTGGAGATGGCCCGCCGCAGCGCCGACCGGTTGCAGGAAACCGTCACTTCAATCCTCCGTTATCATGAGGCGCTTTGCGCTCCCTGCTCCGCCGATCCGGAGGCCGTCGACCAACCCTGGGAAACCCTGCTCCGCGAGGCCGCCGACGAGACCGGCCTGCAAAACATCCGCTTCACCGGGACCACGCCCGCCGATCCCCGCGACCTGGTGCCCGGCGCATGCGTCGACCCTCTCCGTCTCGCGCTTGTCGAGGTTCTGGATAACTACCGTAAATTCAGCGACGCGCCCAAGGTCGGCCTCGAAGCCACGTTCGCCGGGCCCGGTCGCCTGCATCTTTCCGCCCCCGGTCCCGTGCTTCCGCCCGAGGTGGTGGCCGGGATCGGCCGGCCCTACTGGCAGGTGGAGAAAAAATTCAGCGGCGAGATCCCGGGCATGGGCCTGGGCCTCGCCACCGCCCGTCTCCTGCTCCGCTCCCTCGGCGCCGATCTGACGTTTTCCGCCCGCGCGGATTCCGCCGGCCTGGTATCCGAATTCACCCTACCCGTCCCCCGCCGCCCATGAAACCCGCCGCGCCCCTACTCCTCCCCCGCATCCTCCTGGTCGACGACCACGAGATGAACCTCGCCACCCTCGAGGCCATCCTTTCGTCCGGCGACTACGAACTCCATACCGCCACCGACGGACGCTCCGCCCTCGAAGCCGCCGCCCGCCTGCGGCCCGACCTGGTCCTGCTCGACGTAATGATGCCGGAGATGGACGGCTACGCGGTCTGCCGCCACCTCCGCGCCACCCCCGCCCTCGCCAGCATTCCCGTGATCATGATCACGGCCCTGAACGATCAGGCCTCCCGTCTGAAGGGCATCCAGGCCGGCGCCGACGATTTTATCTCGAAACCCTTCCCGCTGGAAGAACTCCGGGCCCGCGTGCGCACCATCACCCGCCTCAACCGCTACCGCTCGATCGCCGAGCAGCGCGCGCGCTTCGAGCATCTTTTCGAATTGTCCCCCGCCGCCATCGTGCTGATCGACGTCGCCGGCCGCCTCGCCGCGGTAAACGCCCGCGCCGACGACCTTCTGTCCGCCACCGGCCTCCCCCCCCGGATCGGGTCACCCTTGCCCGCCAGCGTGCCCGCTCCCGCCGCCGGCGAACTCGCCGCCCTGGTCGGCGCCGCCTTCACCGGACCCGACACGCCCGCGCCGCTCACCGTGCGACTCGCCGCGCCCGGCGGTGATCGCGTGCTCCAGGTGCGCGCCGCGCGGCTCGATGAAAGCGACGGCCCGCTGGTCATGCTCGTGCTCGACGATATCACCGCCGAGGTTCGCGCCCGCGAGACCCTCGAGGCGATGAATCGCGACCTTGACGCCCTGGTCCGCTCCCGCACCAGCCAGCTGGAGGAGGCCAACCAGCTGCTCATGTCCTACGCGGTCTTTGTCTCCCACGACCTGCGTTCCCCTCTTTCGGTGGTGAAAGGCTACCTCTCCTTTCTCGACACCGGGCCCGCCCCGCTCGCGCCGGACGTGAAAAATTGTATCAACCAGGCCCATACCGCCGCGTTGATGATGGAGGAGATGATCACGAACATCCTGCGCCTGGCCGCCGACGAGCACTCCGCCAGCGGTCCCGAACACCCGATCGACCCCCGGCCGGTGATCGACCGCCTCTGCTGGAAACTCGCCGCGCTCCGTCCGAAACCGCGCCCGGTTTTCACCATCCACCCGCTGCCGCCCGTCCTCGCCTCCGAGCCGCTGCTCGAGCGGGTGTTTTTTAACCTGGTCGCCAACGCCCTCAAATACACCGCCGACCGCCCCGATCCCGCGGTGGAAATCGGCGCGCTCGCCTCGCCCGAGGGGCCGGTGCTTTACGTGCGGGACAACGGCGTGGGTTTCGACGCGCGCGACGCGGAGCGGCTGTTCCGGGAATTCTCCCGCCTGCCCTCCGCCGGCACCAGCGAGGGCCTGGGGCTCGGCCTTTCCCTCGTCTCCCGCCTGCTCCGCTCCCATCACGGCCGCATCTGGGCCGAGGGTCGCCCGGGCGAGGGCGCGACGTTTTTTGTATGCTTCGGCCCGGCCCGGCCCGCCGCCGGCCAAGACTGAAACGCCCGCCGCCATGAAACTCTTCCCCCTGCTCGGAGCCGCCCTGTTGCTCGCGCTCGCCGCCTGCTCGCGGCCCCCGTCGGCGCCCGAGATCGTCGCGCCCTCCCTCGCCGCCCGGCTGGATTCCGACCTGCGACGTCTGCGCGAGGAGGTCGAACGCCTCGCCGCCGCGACGGCGGAGCTTTATCCCCGCCGCGAAGCCACCATCGCCACGGTGGACAAAAGCAAATCCGCCTTCTCCCCGGACGGCGCGTTCCACAAGACCACGGACGACGGCGGCGCCGCGCTCTGGATCTCCGCCGTGCTGCCCGTGACCCCCGCGATGCAGGAGGTCGCCTACCTCACCGAGCCGCTCGACGCGGAGCTGTCCCGCATCTGCCGGGAATTTCCCGCGGTCAGCCAGGCCTACTACAACGACCGCCACAGCCTGAACCGCATCTACCCGTGGTTCGACACCATCGCGCAGTATCCGCCGCGCATGAACATCCCCGACTTCAATTTCTATTACCTGGCCGACTCCGCCCACAACCCCGGGCGCAAGGGCGTCTGGGTGCCGGAACCCTATGTCGACCCCGCCGGGCGCGGCTGGATGGTGAGCGCCATCGCGCCCGTCTACGTGGACGAAAAGCTCGAGGGCGTGCCGGGGCTCGACATCACCATCGCCACCCTGGTCGAACACTATTTCCGCGACCTTGATCGCGCCGTCGCGGTGGTCTCCCGCGAAGGCGTGTTGGTCGCCGCCACCGAGAGCGCGATCCAGCACCTGGAGATGCCTCCCTTGAAGGACCACAAGTATCTGGAGACGGTGAAACTGG
Organism: Akkermansia muciniphila; assembly: GCA_945874545.1. Classification (GTDB taxonomy): domain Bacteria; phylum Verrucomicrobiota; class Verrucomicrobiia; order Opitutales; family Opitutaceae; genus IMCC26134_A. The sequence continues at coordinate 4,459 of CAMCHD010000142.1, forward strand.
ATACCTTCAAACCCGACGAATACAATATCCTCAAGAGCACCCTTCGCCCGGTGCGCGCCATGGCCGGCCGACTCATCCGGGACGGCCTGAAGTCCGTCGCGGTCGAGCTCAACGGCAAGACCCACACCGCCCACGCCGCCCTGGTGCCCGAGCTGGGCTGGACGGTGGTCGAGCTCCTGCCCAATTGAATCCGGTCCGCCCAGACCGCCGCTCGGCCCCGCCGCGCATCCTTCTGCCCGCCGCCATCCTGGCGCTGGCCGCGGTGATCGTGGTCGTGCTCGGCGCGCTCGCGCTGAACCGCCAGCTGAGCAGCGATATCCGCGAACGCGCCATAGGCCTGGGCCGCCAGCTGGCCTTCGGCGTTTCGCGCGCCGGGACCGAGAGCTTCTGGCGCTTTCGCGAGGAGTTCACCTTTTCCCTCACCCACCTTCCCTACGAACGGCTGCTCGAGGCCGGCGACGCCCCGCCGGAAACCCTCGTGCCCGTCCGCCGTTTCCTCGCGCTGAACAAAGACCTGTTGCGCGAGCTCATCGTGATCGGCCCGAACGGCGAGGGCCGCGTGATCCGCCTTACCGGGGAGAACTACTTCACGTTCTCCCCGCTGGCTCCACTCGCCGCCCCCGCGGCGACCAAGGACACCCCGGTTATCGACGGGCTCGTGCAGGGCGGCGACGGCGCAGTCCGCGCCCGGGTCTACGCCGTGGTCGACCCAGGGCGCTTTTGGCGCCAGACCCTCACCGCTTTCAGCCTGAGCCACCCCGATGTTTGGATCCACCTGCTGGACCGCGACGGACGCACCTTGCTCGTGCGCCATGGCGGACATCAGGTGGCGGCCGCACCCCGCTTCCCGTTGGAAAGCCTTGCCCGCCTGCACGCCGACTCGATCGAAGGCTTCGAGGGTCGCCTCGTGCATCGGGTCGAACTCGATGAAACGACCACCTCCTTCATCTCCGCCTACATGCCCATCAAGCTGGAGACCTGGCAGGGCCAGCTGATCGTCTCCGCCGACGAAAAGGAGGTCATCGGCCCGGCGGGCAAAGCCCTGGCCTTCCTCGCGACCATGGCCGGCGTGTTGGTCGCCATCCTGCTCGCGATCTTTTTCCTCTTCGCCCGCCAAAGCATCCGCAACCAGCGCCTGATCGAGGACGAGCGCCGCCGGATCGCCGCCATCCTGAACACCGTGCAAAGCGGCATCCTGCTGGTGCACGAAACCACGGGCCGCATCGTCGAAACCAACGCCGCCGCCCTTCGCCTGATCGGAGTGCCGCCCGAAGCCGTGATGCACCGCCGGATAGACGATTTTTTCCTGCCCTCCGGCGACGCGTCCGCCCGCCCCTTCCCGCTCGGCCCCGAGTCGGAATCCCGCCTGCGCGACCATCAGGGGCGCATCCACACCGTGCTGGCCAACACCGACGTGCTGGAGTTTCGCGACACCCGCTACATGCTCTGCTCTTTCGTCGACATAACCCCGCTGAAGGAAACCGCGGTCGACCTGCTCCGTTCCCAGGCGACCCTGCGCGAAACCAACACCCGCCTGCAGGACGCGATCGAGAACGCCGAACGCTCGACCCGCGAGGCCGAGACCGCCAACCGCGCCAAGAGCGCCTTCCTCGCGATGATGAGCCACGAGTTGCGCACCCCGCTGAATTCGATCCTCGGCCTGTCCGAATCGCTCGCCGAGCGCATCCACGGTCCCCTCACCGAAAAACAGGCCCGCTACCTCGACCTCGTCGTCTCCAGCGGCCGCCATCTGCTGGACCTGATCAACGACATCCTCGACCTCGCCAAGATCGAGTCGGGCCGCGACGACATAGTCCTGACCGCCTGCGGTCTGCGCGAGATCTGCGAAAACAGCCTGAAAATCGTCCAGCCCATGGCCACGCGCCGCCGCCAGACGCTCGAGACCACCCTGCCCGGGCCCGATCTTCAGGTGCGGGCCGAGCCCCGCCGCCTGCAACAAGTCCTGGTGAATCTCCTCGGCAACGCGGTGAAGTTCACCCCTGAGGGCGGCCGGCTCGGTCTGCGCGTATCGATTCACCAAAACCAGATCCACCTCGCCGTCTGGGACCGTGGCATCGGGATGGCCGCCGACCAGATTCCGAACCTGTTTCAACCCTTTGTGCAGCTCGACGCCCGCCTCGCCCGCGACTACGGCGGCACCGGCCTCGGCCTCGCCTTGGTGAAACAACTCGTCGGCCTCCATCACGGCCGCATCGAGGTCGTCAGCCACCCGGGCGAGGGCTCGACCTTCACCGTGATCCTGCCCCTCCCGGCCGACCTCGCCGCCCCGCCCTCCCCCGCCCCGCCGCCCCCTTCCATCGATGCCACGGGCGCCATCCCGCCTTTCAGCGGCCCGCGCCCGCTGGTGCTGATCGCCGAGGACATCCCCGCGAACATCATCCCGATCCGGGACTACCTCGAGGCCAAGGGCTGCCGCGTGGAGGTGGCCGCGAACGGTCGTGAGGCGGTCGAAAAGACCATCGCCCTTCGCCCCGCCGTGGTGCTGATGGACATCCAGATGCCCGTGCTCGACGGCCTGGAGGCCATCCGGCTGATCCGCCGCCACCCGGAGGCCGCGATCGCCCGCACGGCGATCATCGCCCTCACCGCCCTGGCCATGCCCGGCGATCGCGAGGCCTGCCTGCAAGCCGGAGCCAAGGACTACATCACCAAGCCCGCCAGCCCCCGCTTTGTCTACGAAATGGCCCTCCCCTTCCTCACCCGCGCCCTCGCGCCCGCCGATTGACGTCCACCGCCGGTTTCTGTCTTCACCTTCTCCCGCCCGGCGCCCATGGTGGCGGTTTTTCACCATGTCCTCCCCCTTCCTCTCCGACGCCCAGGCCCGCATGAAAAAGACCGTGGACCACACCCTCCACGAGTTTTCCAACATCCACACCGGCAAGGCCAGCCCCTCCATGGTCGAGGGCATCCTGGTGGAGGCCTACGGCGCCATGTCCCGCATCAAGGACTGCGCCGCCATCAGCACGCCCGACCCCCGCATGATCCTGATCACCCCCTGGGACCGCAGCCTCACCCAGGCCATCGCGAAGGGCATCCAGATCGCCAACCTCGGCTTCAACCCCGCCGTCGACGGCCAGGTCGTCCGCGTCCCCCTCGCCGACATGTCCCGCGAACGCCGCCAGGAGTTCGTGAAGGTCGCCCAGCGCCTCGCCGAGGAGGGCCGCGTGCACGTGCGCAACGTGCGCCGCGACGTGATGGAGGGCGTGAAAAAAGCCAAACTTCCCGAGGACGAGGCCAAGCGCGTCGAGAAGGACATCCAGAACGCGACCGACAAAGCCATCGAGGAGATCAACAAACACCTCGCCGCGAAGGAAAAAGATCTGCTCACCGTCGGCTAGGCGCGCCCCGCGCGCCGTTTAAGTTTGAAGATGAAGTTTAAGTTCCGGCCCGCCGAAACGCGCCGTCGGGCTACCGCCCCTTAAACTTAACCTTTACCCTTAAACTTTTTCCATGCCCGCCGTCACCCTCCCCCGCCGCGTCGTCGTGAAGCTGGGCACCGGCGTGCTGACCCGGGGTATCGGGGAATTGAATACGGAACGCGTCGCCGCCCTCGCCGCCGATCTCGCCGCCCTGCGCGCCGCCGGCTCCGAGGTGATCGTGGTGTCGTCCGGCGCGGTCGGGCTCGGCATGGGCCGCCTCGGCCTGAAGAAAAAACCGGCCGACGTCTCCCGGAAACAAGCCTGCGCCGCCATCGGCCAGAGCCTGCTCATGCAGACCTGGCAGCGCGCCTTCGAACCCCAGGGCCTCGCCGTCGCCCAGGTGCTGCTCACCCACGAGGACCTTCGCTCCCGCGCCCGCCACCTCGGGGTCAAGGCCTGCCTGGAGGAACTGATCCGCTACGGGGTCATCCCCGTCATCAACGAGAACGACACGGTCAGCGCCGCCGAGATCAAGTTCGGCGACAACGACACCCTGTCCGCCCTCGTCGCCGGCCTGGTCGACGCCGACCAGCTCGTCATCCTCTCCACCGCCCCCGGCCTGATCGACCTGAAGGGCTCGGGGCGGATCCTTCCCGTTGTGGCGAAGATCACCCCCGAGATCGAGGCCATGGCCGGCGGCACCACCGACGTCACCGCCACCGGCGGCATGATTTCAAAGATCACCGCGGCCAAGATCGCCCTCCGCGCCGGCTGCGGCGTGTTCATCGCCAGCGGGGCCGAACCCACCATCCTCGCCCGCCTCTTCCGGGGCGACAATCCCGGCACCTATTTTGTCCCGGCCGGCGCGCCCCTCGAGTCCCGCAAGCGCTGGATCGCCCACTACCAGCGGCCCACCGGGCACATCCTGATCAACGCCCGCGCCGTCCCCGTCCTGCGCGACGCGGGTCGCAGCCTGCTCGCGGTCGGCGTGACGGGCGCACGCGGCCGTTTCAGCGCCGGCGACATCGTGAACATCGTCGGCCCGGACGACGCCGTCATCGCCCGCGGCGAGAGCGCCTTTTCGGACGCCGAGATCGCCCGCATCGCCGGCCTGCCCAGCGAACAAGTCCGCCCGCTCTTCCCCGCCCGCAGACGCCTCGAGGTCGTCCACCGGGACAAGCTGGTGCTGCTCTGATTTCCGCAAAGAGCCACGGCGCCGGGCGGACGGGAAGACCAGGCGGTGTATCCCTGCCGGTCGAACGCGGCCCGTAGCGCAACCGCAGGTCGCCGCCCGGACGCCTAACGCAGACCGCAGGCCCGCCGCGCGCGGGCGAGCACGCCGTCGGCCACCGCACGGGCGCGCGCCGCACCGAAATGGGTCCAAACCAGCTCAGACCGAATCTCCGTCAGGTCGCCGAAACCGAAGCCCGACCGCGCGTCACCATTTCTCGGCTTCCCAGGCAAACGATGGCGAAGTCCACAAGCCGACGCGTGACCTATACTCCACGGAAAGCGCATGCCGAGTCCCTCTCGATCCAAAAACGCCTGTCAGAAAGGGCCTCGGCAATAGACCACCCCGGATTCAAAAGCAATTTCAGCAAAACCTGAAAACAAGTGCCGTCTAAAGCGCCCCAAAAGCCCACTTCAATTCACCGCACCCCAGCGACCGGCGACACAAGCAGACCCAATCTCGCCCCCGGCGACAAGGTATATCAGCCGTCTAAAGAGCCGGGCGCTTTACCTAGGGTAAATACCGCTTTTACGCGTTAAGAATACTGATTCTTTAAATATTACTACTGAAAAGAAGGGGAAATATTCAAAGCATTTTGAATCGCATCAGGTATATTTACAACGTAAGGATACAATCTTACGCATCTCGTAACTAAAACTAGCAAAATGAACCCGATTTTACGGAATTCCGATGATCTAGGATTATCGCGAAGTCCTCTGCCTCGCGTGTATATCGTGGACGACCATCCGGTTTTCGTGGGAATGCTCTCGGAATTACTCAACCACTCGGGCTATTTCCAGGTCGTCGGTTCGGCCGGGGACGGTGCGACGGCATTG
>CAMCHD010000143.1 GCA_945874545.1 Akkermansia muciniphila
ACGAGGTTGATCGAATCGGTGGTGCCGGCGGTGAACACGATCTCGGCGGGATCGGCGGCGCCGATGAAGCGGGCGACGCGGGCGCGGGCGTGCTCGAAGGCGTCGGTCGCGCGCATGGACAGGGCGTGCAGGCCGCGGTGGACGTTGGCGTTGTCGTGCAGGTAGTAGGCGGACAGGGCGTCGATCACCGCGCGGGGTTTTTGGGAGGTGGCGCCGTTGTCGAGGTAGACGAGGGGCTTGCCGTTCACCTGTTGGGCGAGGATCGGGAAATCGGAGCGGGTTTCGTGGCCGGGACGCATGGAAGGACGGGAGGTTCTGACAAATACGGATGAAAGTCGAACGCGGGGAACGGATGTCCGGTTCAGCCGCCGTTGGTGAGGGGTGTGGCGTCGAACCACGGCCGCAGGGACGGCGGCAGGGCGGCCTTGGCGGCGGACGGTGCGGCATCGGGCGTTTCCCGGAGTCGGAACCAGGCGCGAAGAAAGGGGGCCTGCTCGCGGGCGGCGGGCACTTCGGCGGGCGCGCGCCCGCTCAGCACGATCAGGTCTCCCGCGGCGTCGCGCGCGAGCAAGGCGCGTGGCGCGAGAAAACGCCGGGCGTGCGGGTGGGTGGGGTCGAGCAAGAGGAGCAGGCGGCGATAGCGGCGGTCATCCGGGATCAGGCGCGCGCCCCACTTGGCTTTGTAGCGGAACAGGCCGTCTTCCAGATCGGACATGACGCCGCCGAGATGGACGCGCGGCAGGCCGAGGGCGAAGGCGCGGCGGACACCGAACCAGTAAAGCGCGCCCACCACACCGGCGGGCAGCCAGGCGGGATCGCCGTCGCGCCAGCCCAGACGATAGACCCCATACCCTTCGGGACCCGGTTCGCCGAGCAGCGCACCGACGCATTCGGCGCCGGTCATCACCTGGATCCACTCCGCCTTGCCCCCGGCGAAGACGCGCGCGAGCTCCTCCGGGCTGGCGACGAAGCCCTCGTCGCCGTGACGATCGCGGATGGAGGGCAGGTGGTGGCGCTGGTGAAACTCGGTCGCCCACGCGGGATCGTGACTCACCTTCGCCTCGAATCGGCGGCTGCGCCGGATATCGCTACGAGCCGAGGCACTGAGGTGGCGGACAAAGGTCGCCTCGTCGGCGGGCAGCGGGATCTCGAGGTCGACGTAGGTATCGAAGGAGAGTAGCTCCGACCGGAGGGCGACGGGCGCGGAGGTCTCGGTGAACACCACCAGCCCTTGGTCCCGCGCGGCCCGGCGGGCGGCGGCGGCGGTGTGCCAGGGGTTCCATCGCCGGGTGAGGGTGTAGGCTTCGGGCGCCTCGATCCCGAGGTAGTGGCGGATGAAGTAACCCGTGCGGGCGGTGGTGCCGAAACAGGCGAAGCCGCCTTGCGAGGAGGTGACGAAGCGGCGGACGGGGTCGGTCCGCCAACGGTGCAGGCACAGGCCCGCTTGATTTCGAAGCCGGCGGACGGACGAGACAGGCGGGGGCACGCGTCTTCAGAAACCGTTACCGCGCGGCACACAACCTCGCTTTGCGGCGGGTGCGGCGCCGGCGCGAAGCGGCGATTGCTTTCGGGCGGGTCTTTCGGAAGCGTGCGCCGAAAATCATGCGACGCGTCCTCTATTTGTTTCCCGGGGGGTTTGCACGGTGGCTGACGTGCGCGTCGGCCGGCCTGGTCGGCGCGGCGTGTTTCGGCGCGACGGAGCCGGAGGTGTTCACTCTCCAGGAATTCATCGTCGAGGAGACCGCCTTGGCGGGCAAAGACACCCTCCGGCCGGGCGAGCGGCCGGCGCAGGGCGTGCTCATCGGCGACGGCGCGCTGCTCGATACCGCCCGCGCGGTCACGGTGATTTCGCCCGAGGCGATGAAGCAACTCGGGGTGAACGGCTTTGATGATCTGGACCGGGTCGGCGCCGGCCTCACGCGACCAAACACCTTTGGCATCCAGGGTCTGCCGTTTATCCGCGGCGATTACGCGACGGTGTTCTTCAACGGCATGCCGCGTATCCCGAGCGAGAATCTGGCGCCGACCTCCTTCGGTTCCCTGGAGGCGCTGGATGTGGTCAAGGGGCCGGCGCCGGCGCATTTCGGCGCGGCCCTGAGCGGGGGCTACACCAACTTTATTCCCAAGAGCCCTTTCTTCGACCGGTTTCGCGGCTCGGTGGCGGCCACGGTCGGGAGTTTTGGTTTCTACGACGGGCAGATCGACGTGGGCGGCCCTTTCCTGCTCGTTGGCAAACCGGCGGCCTATCGGGTCTCGGTCGGCGCGCAGGAGAACGATGGCTACTACGACCGGGTGAGCCACTCCCAGAGCTCGGTCTACGCGGCCTTGAAAACCCAGCTGACGCCCCGGCTGAAAGTCTACGCGGGCGGTGAATACTACGACTTTCAATCCAATGAAAACGCCGGTTGGAACCGCGTGACCCAGGCGCTGATCGATCGCGGCGAATACATCGTGGGCGACATCGATCCGAACACGGTCGATCCCGCGCGTCCCGGCGCGGTGGACCCGGTGCGTGGCAGCCTGCTCAACCAGTCGGCGATCGCGTTTGGCCTGGGCTACGATCCGGCGCTCGCCCTCGTCGTGCCGGCGGCGGTGTTTCAGCGGCGCTATGGCGCGCCCACCGGCGTCGAGGGCGCCTACCTCGACGGGCCGGCGGCCCGGGCGACGCCGGTCACCCACGAAGGACGACTTTACGGTTACAAATACACCCCGGAGTATTTCGACGCCGGCGGCGGGCTTTTCACCACCCGCATCAAGGGCAACCAGGTGCTCTCGGACGACTCCGACTTCGCCGACGCACGCACGTTTCTCGGCTTTCTCGACTTCATCTCCGAGGCCGGTCCGGACCGATCGGTCACGCTGAAGTTCTTTGTCGACGGCAACGACGGGGCGAAGATCTCCAGCTACGGCTACGCCACCGAGGCGGCGGCCTGGGCGGCGGCGGCAAAGCTGATCGTGGACGAAAAATTCGACGTCTTCGACCGTCCCCTCGCGGTCCAATACGGCGGCGAATACCGGCACGCCTACAACCGCGACGCGGGCGACTACTTCTACGAACCCTTCAACCGGCGCGACATCAGCCGGGCGGAGATCACGCCGCAGTCGGTGGTGCGGGTGGGGCCGCAGACCGGTTGGGATCCGAACACGTCCTACTCCGTTTTCAGCGAGGTGGATCAGGCGGCGCTCTTCGCCCAATTCGCGGCGCAGGCCACGACGACCTTCAACCTCAGCGGTGGTGTGCGGGTCGGTCAGGATCAATCCACCACCGGCACGGGGCCGCAGTTCGACGCCAAGGGGCCCGAGCAGCACGGTCGCGCGGGTTATTGGAACGCCTCGGTGCAGCCGCTCTGGCGGCCGCGGCCGGAGATCACGCTCTACGCCATCCTCCAGCGCAGCCTCGCGCTCACCCCCACGCCCACCGGCGTGGCCAGCGACGGCGGCAACGGAGAGTTGAAAAACAACTACGAGGTCACGCCCTTCGAGGAGGCGGGGGTGAAGTTTAGTCTGCTCGGCGACACCCTTTTCGCCACCGTCGCGGCCTACCGCACCGAACAATCCTCCTACGTGCGCATCCCGGCGGGCGGGGTCGATTTTCTGGGCTACGAAAGCAGCGGCCTGGAGTTCGAGACCACCTACACTCCGACCAGGTCGTTTTCCTTGCTGGCCAACTTCGGCGTGCAGCGGGCGCGTTACCTCGAATCGTTTCCCTTCGCTACGCGTCCCTTCACCGAGCGGGAGGTCGCGCTCTACTCCGGCGCGATCCAATACGGCCCTTACGAGGATGGTCCGGGCGAGGGGCGCTACGCCGACAACCCCGACGGCGACCGCGCGGGTTTCCCGACCCGCAGCGCCAACCTCTTCGCCGTCTACACCCACGCCAGCGGCTGGGGCGCGGGGCTGGGGCCGAGCTGGAAGGACGCCTACTGGCTGAACGACGAGCAAACCCTGCGCCTGCCCGCCTCGCTGGTGTGGAACGCGAACCTGTTCTACCGCGCCAAACGTTTCGAGGTCTTCCTGCGTCTGAACAATTTCACCGACGAGGACTATTTCATCGGCTCCACCTTCGCCCCCACCATGATCGTGACCAAGGCCGAGCCCTTCACCGCCCAGCTCACGACCACGGTGCGTTTTTAAGCCGGCGGGCGCCCAGCGGCTATCCCAAAAGCTAAAGCACACGGGAAAGGGTCCGCAACCTCGCCAACCGCAAGGCGGTCCCGGCCGATGTGTATCTGGAAGATAAATACGGCCGGGACCAACGCGGCGGGGGCGTGGTTCCGGACCTTTCCCTCCGGGCGGGCGAGAAAAGCACCGGGGCCGGCGTTGCCCCGCCCCTCGCGGGCCTTTTAGGCACGCCACGGGTCGGGCCGCCTTGGCCTCGGTGGTTTTCTCGCTCCGTCCCGTGTGCTTTAGGTTTTGGGATAGCCTCTACACCCGCCAGCTCTGGATCACGTTGAGGTAGTTGGCGCGTTCGTGGGCGGTGGGGGACGGGCAGCGGGCGAGGTTCAGGGCGCCGCGCAGCTGGTCGAGGTTGCCGTAGGCGTGGTCGTCCATCCAGGCCTCCAGGCCGGAGAGCAGCTCGGTCACCACCATCGGTCCGTGGCGGAGGACGGCGGACACGATCTGCACGGCGTGCGCGCCGGCCAGCAGGGCTTTCACCACGTCGGCGGGGGTGTGGACGCCGCCGCTCGCCGCGAGGCTGGCGCGGGCGTGGGGCGAGACGATGGAGAGCCAGCGCAGGCGGAGGAGCAGCTCGGACGAATCGGACAGGCGCAGCTGCGGGTGGACCTCGAGGTCCTCGAGGTTAAAATCCGGCTGGTAAAGCCGGTTAAACAACACCGCGCCCTTCGCGCCGGCCGCCTCCACCTGGCGCAGGAAATGAGCGGGCGCGGTCAGCCAGGGGGATATCTTCACCGCCACGGGGATGCGGACCGAGCGCACGACCTCGCTCACGATAAAAAGCTGGTCGGACTCGATCGCCTCGGCGTCGACCGTCGGATCGGTCGGCAGCGAGTAGAGGTTCAACTCCAGAGCGTCGGCGCCGGCCGATTCGAGGCGGCGGGCGTAGTCGATCCAGCCGCCCGGGCGGTGGCCGTTGAGCGAGGCGATGACGGGGATGGAAAGGGTGGCCTTGAGGCGCACCAACTGGCGCACGTAGAGCTCGGGCGGCAGGGCGTAGTCCTCGTAGTGGGGGAAGTAGTCGGCGGCCTCCGAGTGGCTCTCGCCGATGCCGTCGATCAGGCGGTGTCGGGCGTCCTCCTCGAAGTCGACCTGCTCCTCGAAGAGCGAGTGCATGACGAGCGCGGCCGCGCCGGCGTCCTCGAGGCGGCGGCAGAGCGCGAGATCGTCGCAGCAGGGGGACGCGCCGACGATGATGGGGTTGCGAAGCGGAAGGCCGAGGTAGGTGGTGGCGAGGTTCATCGGGAGCGTCGCCGCGCGGGCGCGCGGCGAGTTTAGGTTAAGAGTTCAAGTTCAAGGGCTCGGAGCCGGCGGGGGTGGGGGGCGGGGGCAAGGTGCCTGGCTTCGTTCTCGTTCTCCTAATCGTTCTCGTTCTCGTGTCCGAACATCGGATACAGGATTGGCGGAAGGGCGGAGCGTGGAGATGAGAACGAGAACGAGAACGAGTAGGAGAACGAGCGGGGGCTCAGATCGTGGCGGTGGCGGGGACGGGGGCTTGGGGGTTGGCGGCGAGGTGCTGGTAGAGCGCGTAACGGGTTTTCAGGAGGGACTGGGCCTGGTCGGCGAGCTCCTCGGCGTGGCGGGGGGCGATGGCTTGCAGCATGCCGAAGCGGGTCTCGCCGGCGGTGAATTTATCCAAGGCGGCCTTGGGCGCGGGCGAGTCGAGCAGCAGGGGGCTCTCGCCCCGGTCGGCGCGGCGGGGATCGTAGCGGAAGAGCGGCCAGTAGCCGGTGTCGACCGCGAGCTTCTGCTGGTCGAGGCCCTTGGCGAGGTTGTAGCCGTGGGCGATGCAGTGGCTGTAGGCGATCACCAGCGCGGGGCCGTCGAAGGCCTCGGCCTCGCGCAGGGCGGCGAGGGTCTGGCTGTCTTTCGCGCCGAAGGCGACGCGGGCGACATAGACGTGGCCGTATTGCAGCGCCATCAGCGCCATGTCTTTTTTCCCGGTGGCCTTGCCGCCGGCGGCGAACTTGGCGACGGCACCCATCGGGGTGGACTTGGACGATTGGCCGCCGGTGTTGGAGTAGACCTCGGTGTCGAGCACGAGGATCTTCACGTTGGCGCCGGAGGCGAGCACGTGGTCGAGGCCGCCGTAGCCGATGTCGTAGGCCCAGCCGTCGCCGCCGATGGTCCAGACGGACTTTTTAACCAGGTCGCCGGCGAGAGCGGAAAGTTGCGCGGCCTCGGGGTCGGGGGCGAGGCCGGCGAGTTCGCCGCGCAGGCGGTCGATGTTGGATCGGCGGGTGGCGAGATCGGCCTCGGTCGTCGGGGTGGCGGCGGACAACTCGCGCACCGTATCGGGGTCGAGGCGCGGGGCGAGGCGTTGCAGCAGGCGGCGGGCGGTGGCGTGGCGTTGATCGGCGGCCTGGCGGAGGCCGAGGCCGAACTCCGCGTTGTCCTCGAAGAGCGAATTGGCCCAGGCGGGCCCGCGGCCGGCGGTGTCCTTGCAGTAGGGCGTGGTGGGCAGGTTGCCGCCGTAGATGGAGGAGCAGCCGGTGGCGTTGGCGATGGTCAGGCGGTCGCCGAAGAGCTGGGTGAGGAGCTTGATGTAGGGCGTCTCTCCGCAGCCGGCGCAGGCGCCGGAGAACTCGAACAAGGGGCGGGCGAACTGGCTGCCTTTCACGGTGGTCAGGTCGAGCCCGGCGCGGTCGGCGGCGGGCAGTTTCTCGAAGAACTCCCAGTTCGCGCGTTCGGTCTCGAAACGCGGGGCGGCGGGGACGAGATCGAGGGCCTTGTGGCGCGGGTTGGACTTATCCTTCGCCGGGCAGACCTGCACGCACAGCGAACAGCCGGTGCAATCGTCGGGCGCGACCTGGAGCAGGTAGCGGCGGCCGGGTTGTTCGTTGGAACGGAAGGGCAGGGACGGCAGCGAGGCGGGCGCGGAGGCGAGGGCGGCCGGGGCGACGTGGGTGGCGCGGATGGCGGCGTGGGGGCAGACAAACACGCACTTGTTGCACTGGATGCAGAGCGAGGCGTCCCACTGCGGCAGGTCGAGGGCGATGGAGCGTTTCTCCAGCTTGGTGGTGGCGGTGGGCCAGCCGCCGTCGACCGGCAGGGCGGAGACGGGCAGGAGGTCGCCCTCGCCGGCGAGCAGGCGGGCGGTTACGTCGCGGAAAAAGCCGGGCGCGAAGGCGGCGTAGCGGTCGGGCGCGGGCGCGGCGTCGGCCTCGTCGAGGGCGGCGGGCACGGTCACCTCGCGCAGACCGGCGAGGGCGGCGTCGACCGCGGCGTGGTTCATCTGCACGACCTTGTCGCCCTTGCGGGCGTAGGTCTTGGTGATGGCCTTCTTGATGTGCGCGATGGCCTCCTCCTGGGGCAGCACCCCGGCGAGGGCGAAGAAACAGGTCTGGAGGACGGTGTTGGTGCGGCGGCCCATGCCGGCGGCCTGGGCGACGCCGTTGGCGTCGATCACCAGCAGGCGGATTTTTTTCGCGACGATGGTTTGTTTCCACTCGCGCGGGAGTTTTTCCCAGCTCGTCGCGGCGTCGTGGGGCGAGTCGAGCAGCAGGGTGGCGCCGGGCGCGGCGTAGCCGAGGATCTCGTGGCGCCCGACGAAGCTCCACTGGCTGCAGGCCACGAACTGGGCGGAGCGGATCAACCACGGCGCGTGGATGGGCTGCGGGCCGAAGCGCAGGTGGGAAACGGTCACGGACCCGGATTTTTTCGAATCGTAGACGAAATAGCCCTGGGCGAAGAAGTCGGTCTGTTCGCCGATGATCTTGATCGAGTTTTTGTTCGCGCCGACCGTTCCGTCCGCGCCGAGGCCGACGAACACGCAGCGGCGGACGCCGGGGGCCTCGAGCTCGAGGGCTTCGTCCCAACGCAGGGAGGTGTGGGTCACGTCGTCGTGGATGCCGATGGTGAAACCGTGGCGCGGGCGGGCGGAGTTGAGGTGGGTGAACACGGCCTCGGCCATGGCGGGGGTGAACTCCTTCGAGCCGAGCCCGTAGCGGCCGCCGAAGACGCGCGAGGGCGGCACGGCGGCGGGTTGTTCGGCGCGGGCGAGGGCGCCGAGCACGGACAGGAAGAGGGGTTCGCCGACGGCGCCGGGCTCCTTGGTGCGGTCGAGCACGCCGAGGGTGCGCACGGTGGGCGGGAGGGCGGCGAGGAAGGCCTCGACCGGGAAGGGTTGGAAAAGGCGGATGGACAGCACGCCCACGCGTTGGCCGGCGGCGTTGAGGTGATCGGCGGCGGCCTGGAGGGCCTCGATCCCGGAGCCCATCGCGACCACCGCGCGCTCGGCCTGCGGATGGCCGTGGTAGTCGACCAGTGAATACCGGCGGCCGGTGAGGTCGGCGAAACGATCAAACGCCGCCGCGACCACGCCCGGGAAGGCGTCGACGAACGAGTTCACCGTTTCGCGGCCCTGGAAATACACGTCGGGGTTTTGCGCGGTGCCGTGGATCTTGGGGCGGTCGGGGGTGAGGGCGCGGGCGCGGAAGGCGGCGAGGGCGGCGGGGTCGATCAGCGAGCGGAGGGTGTCGTCGCCGAGCGGGATGATCTTCGAGATCTCGTGCGAGGTGCGGAAGCCGTCGAAAAAGTGGATGACGGGCAGGCGGCCCTTCAGGGTGGCGGCGTGGGCGACGAGGGCGAGGTCCTGGGCCTCCTGGGGGTGGTTGGAGCAGAGCAGGGCGCAGCCGGTGGGGCGGCAGGCCATGACGTCCTGGTGGTCGCCGAAGATGGACAGGCCCTGCGCGGCGAGGGCGCGGGCGGTGACGTGCAGGGCGAAGGGCAGGAGCTCGCCGGCGATCTTGTAGAGGTTGGGCAGCATCAGCAGGAGGCCCTGCGACGCGGTGAAGGTGGTGGTGAGGGTGCCGCCGAGCAGGCCGCCATGGACGGCGCCGGCGACGCCGCCTTCGGACTGGAGCTGGGTGACCTTCGGAACCTCGCCCCAGAGGTTGGGTTTGCCGGCGGCGGCCCACTCGTCACACGACTCGGCCATCGGCGAGGAGGGGGTGATGGGGTAGATCGCGACGAACTCGGTCAGGCGGTAGGCCACGGACGCGACCGCCTCGTTGGCATCGCAGGTCACGTAGGCGGGGGCGGCGTTGGCCGTGAGCTTGGAGGCGTCGACGGCGGGCGGGGCGGAAGGGGCGGTGGTGGGCATGGCGGGTCGCCGGCCCGGACGCCGGAAGGGCGGGCGGGATGGCGACGCCCAGCATGCCAAAATATGCGCGGGAGGGCTGCGCGGGGCTTGGCGAGGGGGGCGCGGTTTTTGCGCCGGGGGGAGGCGGGGCGAATGCGGGCGGGGCCCAACTCGCCGTGCGCTGTTGAGGCGCCTTGCTCTGATCGCTGTGCTACCGACTAGGCTCGACGCTCGGATCGGCCGTCAAGTGGCGAGCAAGACCGGCACACCGCTGGCGCGGGCGGCGGCGGCTAGCGGGCGGTCGAGGGTCGCCAAGGGCAGGCCGCGGCGCAGGGACAGTTCCAAATAGGACGCATCGTAGGTGGACAGCGTATGCTGCAAGGCAAGGTCGAAGGTCTTTTGCCACGCGCGCTCCATGGTCTGGTCGTCCACCGCGATGTCATAGACCGTGAGGCGGGAGAAAAAGGCCTCGATCCCGGCTTGATCGATGCGATTGCGACGTTTCGCGCCGAGCAGCACGTTGCCGAGCTCCAAGTGCCAAAGCGCCGGCACCCAGGCGCGTTCACCTTGGACGAGCTGATCGAG
>CAMCHD010000144.1 GCA_945874545.1 Akkermansia muciniphila
AGGCTCAAGCAGGTTTTGGTCAATTTGCTGGGCAACGCGGTGAAATTCACCGACCGCGGCGAGGTGATCCTGCGGGTGCGGGCCCCCCGCGAGGGTGCGCCGGACGACCTCTTGCGTTTCGAGGTCAGCGACTCCGGCATCGGCATTCCCTCGGGCCGGTTGCAGGCCTTGTTCTCCCCGTTCAACCAGCTCGACAGTTCGACCACCCGCAAATACGGCGGCACGGGGCTCGGTCTGGCCATTTCCCGCCAGCTGGTGCAGCTCATGGGCGGGGATATTCAGCTGGTGACCGGGCACGACCGGCCCGGCACGGTTTTTGAATTCACCGCGCGACTCTCACCGCTCGCTCCGGTGGCGCACGAGCCCGCCCTGAGGGGACGACGGGTGAGGGTGATCGAGGGCAACCGGGCCACCCGCGACGCGCTCTCGCACCTGCTCGCGGCCTGGGGTGCGGAGCCCACCTGCTGGCGGGAGCCGCCCGGGGTGATGCCCGACTGGGCCGCCGAGGTCGCCGCCGGCGGCCTGCTGGTGGTCGACGCCAAGCTCGCGGGCGGGGAGGGCGAGGCGGTCCTGCGCGACGCGGTGCGGCGTCCCGGGTCGGACCTGCGGGTGGTGCTGTTGGAGAGTTTTTCGCGCGCCGGTTTCGACGACGACTTCGAGGTGGTGGCCAAGCCGGTGCACGCCGAACCCCTGCGGGTGGCGCTCACCGCGCCCCACGCGCCGGGCGTCGGCAGCGGGCCCCGGCGGGCCGACTTGCTGGCCTCGACGGTCACGGCCCCCTTTACCATCACCCAGCCCGAGCGACCCGCGCCCGGGGCGGTCGAGCCGGACAAGCCGGCGCGCATCCTCCTCGTCGAGGACAATCACGTGAACCAACGCGTCGCCAAGGCCCTGCTCGGGCGGCTCGGCTACACCCGGGTCGATCTGGCGGTCAACGGCCGCGAGGCGGTGAGCGCGCTCGCCCGCGAGCGCTTCGACGTCGTGCTCATGGATTGCCAGATGCCGGAGATGGACGGCTACGAGGCCACCGCCGCGATCCGCGCCGGTGCGGAAGGCGTGCTCGAGCCGGACGTGCCCATCATCGCCATGACCGCCAACGCCGTCACGGGGGACCGCGAAAAATGTCTCGCCGCCGGCATGAACGACTACCTCGCCAAGCCGGTGCAGACCTCGATCCTCGCGGCCATGCTCGAGCGCCACATCCGCACCTGAGGCGGGGCCGGGCCTCGCCCCGGCGGGCGGAGGCGGGCTTTTTGTTTGCGAAGCCGTGCCGGGGCCGGACACACCTCTGGGTTTCTTCTTTCCATGATCGCGCCCGAGACCTTTGACCAGATCGACAACATCAAAAAACGCGCCGCGCACTTGTGGAAGTTTCTCGATGGAGAGCAGAAGCTGCGCGAGATCGAGGCGCTCGAGGCGCAGATGGGCGCGCCCTCGTTCTGGGACAACAACGAGCGCGCCCAACGCCACATCGGGAAGGTCAACGGCCTCAAGCGCGCGGTGTTGCCCGTCGCCGCCTTTCGCAAACGCATCGACGACCTCGACGCGCTCAAGGAGTTGATCGACGCCGGGTCGCCCGACGAACAATCCGAGTTCGGGGCCGAATTGACCACCCAGGCCGGGACGATGGTCACCGAGCTGGACGAGCTCGAGATCGGCGCCTTCCTGACCGGCCAGTTCGACCGCAACAACGCCATCTTCTCCATCCAGGCGGGCGCGGGCGGCACCGAGTCGAACGACTGGGCCGACATGATGTTCCGCATGTATAGCCGGTGGGCCGAACGCCGCGGTTACGAGACCGAGCTGCTCGACGTGCAGCCGGGCGACACCGCCGGGATCAGCAAGGCGACGCTGTTGATCAAAGGCGAAAACGCCTACGGCTACTGCAAGGCCGAGCGCGGCGTGCACCGCCTGGTGCGCATCTCGCCCTTCGACTCCAACGCGCGCCGCCACACCTCCTTTTGCGCGGTGGACGTGGTCGCGGAGGTCACCGACGAGATCAAGATGGAGATCCCCGAGTCGGAGGTCCGCATCGACGTCTACCGTTCCTCCGGCAAGGGCGGACAGGGCGTGAACACCACCGACTCCGCCGTGCGCATCACGCACCTGCCGAGCGGCATCGTCGTGGTCTGCCAAAACGAGCGCTCGCAATTGAAAAACAAGGCCTCCGCCTGGAGCATCCTCAAGGCCCGGCTTTACGAAAAAAAACAGGACGAGCAGCGCGCCGAAATGGATCGATTCTACGGCGAGAAGGGCGAGATCGGGTGGGGTGCGCAGATCCGCAGCTATGTTCTCCAACCTTATCAAATGGTGAAGGACCTGCGCACCGGCATCTCGACTTCCGACACCCAGGGGGTGATGGACGGCGACCTGGATCGGTTTATCACCGCCTGGTTGCGCGCCGGCTGCCCGCGGCACCGCAACAAGGACATCCAGATGGATGAGTAGGCGCGGTCCGCACCGGGGGGAGAATTTTAAAACGACGGCCACGGGTGGCCGTCTCGTGATACGAGGGATTCACCGGCTTCGCGCTTGTGCGCGGCTTGGCGCGGGAAATGATTCACTCCCCACGCCATGCTCGCCCGCGCCAACGCCCTTGTCTCCGCCACGCTCGAGTCCCCGACCCGAGGGGTGATCGAGCTGCGCCACGACTGGCGCGGACGCAGCGTGCCGATGTTTGTCATCGCCGGCGGCCGCCTGCGCATGCGCCGCCTGGAACGGCTGGCCACGGCGGGTTTCGCCCTGCGCAGCGGTTATCATTTCCCCGAGGAAGGGGTGATCGAGTTCGTTTTCGATCCGGCGGAGCACCCCGATATCGACCCGACCCGCGACGTGGTTCATCTGGCGGGCGAATTCAACGGCTGGCGCGGCGCGGCGCTGCCCGAGTGGGCGCTGCGTCCGGTGACTCTTGGCGGGCGGCGGGTTCTGGCCTGGTCCGGCCCTTCGGGACCGCTGCTCGCCTCCGGGCGGCGGTTCAAATTTGTCACCGGGACCCACCGTTGGCTGCCGGTTCCGTGGGACGCGCCCGGGGTCGAGCGCGACGACGGCGGCAACCTCAACCGTGCGGTGGATCCCGAGCGCACCGGCTGCCATCTTTTTGGCTTCGAGCTCACCGCGCCGGCCGATCTCTCGACCAGCCTGACCGTGCGCTGGGCCGAGGGCCACGTCGGCGACCAGGTGCCGCTCCAGCCCTGCCGTTTTTTCTACGAGCTCGGCTCGGATCTGCCGCTCGGCGCGCGCCTCACGCCGGCGGGCACCGTTTTCCGGCTTTTCGCGCCGCGCGCGCGCTCGGTCGAGCTGGCCGTTTGCGCCGATCTCGCCGAGCAGGAGACGCCGCACCGCTACGCCCTCGCCCGGCGCGAAGACGCCGATGGCGCGGCGGGCGTCTGGGAGGTGACCCTCGAGGGGGATCTGCATGGGTGGTTTTACTGGTATCAGGTCGACGGCCCGCGCGACGTCTTCGGCTGTTTCGATCCGGAGCGGCGCATCCTCGACCCCTATGCCCTCGCCGCCGTGGGCCGGGAAGGGCCGGGGATCGTGCTGGACCATGCTCGCGTCGGTTCGGTAGCGCGCGAGCCGAGCGCCTTCCGCACCCCCGCTTGGCATGATCTGGTCATCTGCGAGGCCCACGTGCGCGACCTCGCCGCGCACGCGCCGGTGGATGCGGACCCGACCGAGCGGCGTGGGTTCGCCGGCCTGCGGAAATGGGTCGAGCGCGAGGATTTTTATCTCGCCCGGCTCGGGGTGAACTGCGTCGAGCTGCAGCCTCTCCAGGAATTTGATAACATCGCCCCGGGTGACTACCACTGGGGCTACATGACGGCGAATTTCTTCGCCCCGGCCAGCGCCTACGCGACCCGCCCCGAGGCGGCCTCGGGTGTGCGCGAGTTGCAGGACCTGGTGCGCGCCTTCCACGCCCGGGGCATCGCGGTCATCGTGGACGTGGTCTACAACCACGTCGGCGAGCCGGCGCACCTGATGTTCCTCGATCGGCTCTACTATTTCGAGCAGGACGCCGCCGGCCGTCTGGCCAACTGGAGCGGCTGCGGAAACGATTTGCGCGCATCGGCCCGGATGGCGCGGCGGCTCATCGTCGACAGCTGCCTGCACTGGCTCGACGCCTACGGGGTGGACGGTTTCCGTTTCGACCTGGCCGACCTCGTCGGCGTGCCGGTCCTGCGGGAGGTCGAGACCGCCCTGAAGCGGGTCAAGCCCGACGTCATCCTCATCGCCGAGCCCTGGAGTTTCCGCGGCCACGCGGCGGGGGAGCTGCGCGACACCGGCTGGGCGTCGTGGAACGATGGATACCGCAACTTCCTGCGCGACCACGTGCGCGGCGCCGGTTCGCGGGCCACCTTCGAGTATTTCCTCAAGGGCTCGCCGTGGTATTACGCGAAATGGCCGGCGCAGACGGTCAACTACACCGAGTCCCACGACGACCGCTGCTGGATCGACGTCGTCACGGAAAACGCCAACCACGACGGTCACCTGCCCACGGTCAACGACCGCGTCCGCACCCACCTGATGGCCGCGACCCTCTTTTGTTCGATCGGCATCCCCATGATAGCCTCGGGCCAGGATTTTCTGAAATCCAAGCACGGGGTGAACAACACCTACCAGCGCGGCGACCTCAACGCGCTCGACTACCACCGCATCGCGCGGTTTCCCGGCACGCACGCCTACTTCGCGGACTGGATCGCCTTCCGCCGCTCCGAGGCCGGGGCGCTGCTCCGGCACTTTTCCCGGGCCACCGAGGGTTTTTTCCATTTTGTCTGGGCCGAGGGCTCGATCGCGTCCGGCGTGGTCTACAACGCCGATCTCAGCCAGGGGCCGCGGCGCCTGCTTTTTGTTTTGAACCCCACCCAAGCCGACGTGCGTTTGCCGCTGGGTGAACTCGCGGGGCTGCCCTGGCGGCAACTGGCCGACCAGGACCGTTTCCTCGCCCCGGGGCGCTCCGCCGGCGCGCGCGCGGTCACGGCGGACTTTTTTGTTCCCGCCCTGAGTTGCGGTTTGTGGCTGGCGGAGTAGGCGCGACCGCTGGGCGGGGCGCCGGGCAAGGCGCGCGCAGCCCCGGACAAGTCGCGCGTCGCCAAAACCCTTGCGTTCACTCTCCGCCCGGCCTTTTTTTGGTCTTTCCGCGCCCTTGTGGCCGGAACCTCACCACCGCATACAACACCACAACACGGAGCCCTCATCATGGCTATCAAAGTCGCTATCAATGGTTTCGGCCGCATCGGCCGCCTCGTCTTCCGCGCCCTCGTCGAACAGGGCCTGCTCGGCACCACGCTCGATGTCGTCGCCGTGGGTGACATCGTTCCCGCCGACAATCTGGCCTACCTGGTCAAATACGATTCCACCCAAGGCAAGTTCACCGGCACCGTCTCGTCCAAGAAGTCCTCGCCCGACAAGGCCGAGGACGACGTTCTCGTTATCGACGGTCGCGAGATCAAGGTGGTCTCCGCCAAGTCCCCCGCCGAGCTCCCCTGGGCGGCCATGGGCGTGGATCTGGTCATCGAGTCCACCGGTCTCTTCACCGACGCCGAAAAGGCCAAGGGCCACATCACCGCCGGCGCCAAGAAGGTCATCATTTCCGCCCCCGCGAAGGGCGAGGACATCACCGTGGTCATGGGCGTGAACGACGACAAACTCGACGTCGCGGTCCACAACATCATCTCGAACGCCTCCTGCACCACGAACTGCCTCGCGCCGCTCGTCCACGTGCTCCTGAAGGAAGGCTTCGGCCTCGAGGAAGGTCTGCTCACCACGGTGCACGCCTACACCGCCACCCAGAAGACGGTGGACGGTCCTTCCAAGAAGGACTGGAAGGGCGGCCGCACCGCCGCGCAGAACATCATCCCCTCCGCCACCGGCGCGGCCAAGGCCGTCGCGCTCGTGCTCCCCCAGGTCAAGGGCAAGCTCACCGGCATGGCCTTCCGCGTGCCGACCCCGACCGTCTCCGTCGTCGACCTGACCTTCAAGACCACCAAGGAAACCTCCCTCGCCGAGATCAAGGCCGCGATGAAGAAGGCCTCCGAGACCTACCTCGCCGGCATCCTTGGCTACACCGAGGAAGAGGTCGTCTCGACCGATTTTATCCACGACAAGCAGTCCTCCATCTTCGACGCCGGCTCCTCCATCGAGCTCAACTCGAAGTTCTTCAAACTCGTGTCCTGGTATGACAACGAGTGGGGCTACTCCAACCGCGTGGTCGACCTCACCAAGAAGATCGCCGCCGCGCTCTGACGAGCTGAAGCCCGAATGACGAAGCCCGAAGGCCGAAACTCTCCGGAGCTCGGCCTTCGTTCTTTTTCGTCATTCGGGCTTCGTCATTCGGATTTCCACCCTCGACTTACGAACTTCTCAATATGTCTCGCTTCAAATCCATCCGCGACCTCGCCCTCGGCGGCAAACGCGTGCTCATGCGCGTCGATTTTAACGTCCCGCAGGACAAGGTGACCGGCGCCATCACCAACACCGCGCGCATCACCGCCGCTTTGCCCACGATCCAGTTCGCGCTCGAGCAGGGTGCCTCGGTGGTCCTCATGTCGCACCTCGGCCGCCCGGACGGCCAGCGCATCGCCAAGTTTTCCCTGCAACCCGTCGCGACCGAGCTCGAAAAACTCCTCGGTCGCCCGGTCAGGTTTCTCGATGACTGCGTCGGCGCCGCCGTCGAGGCCGCCTGCGCCCCCGGCACGCTCCAGCCCGGCGAGGTCGTGCTGTTAGAAAACCTGCGCTTCCACATCGAGGAAGAGGGCAAGGTGAAACTCGAGGACGGCACCTCCAAAAAAGCCGACCCCGTCGCGGTGGCCGCCTTCCGCGCCTCGTTGACCAAGCTCGGCGACGTTTTTGTGAACGACGCCTTCGGCACCGCCCACCGCGCCCACTCCTCCATGGTCGGCGTCACCCTGCCCGAAAAAGCCGCCGGTTTCCTGATGGACGCCGAGCTGAAGGCCTTCGCCAAGGTGCTCGACCACCCCGACCGTCCCCTGCTCGCCATCCTCGGCGGGGCCAAGATCGCGGACAAGATCCCCCTCATCAACAACCTGCTCGACAAGGCCGACAAGGTCATCATCGGCGGCGGCATGGCCTACACCTTCCACAAGGTGAACCGCGGCGCGAAGATCGGCTCGTCCCTCTTCGACAAGGCGGGCGCCGAAATCGTCGCCGAGCTCGAGGCCAAGGCGAAGGCCAAGGGCGTGGAGCTGATTTTCCCGGTCGATTTTGTCTGCGGCAACAAGTTCGCCCCCGATTCCGACACCCAGCCCGCCACGCTCGAAGACGGCATTCCCGACGGTTGGGAAGGCTTTGACGCCGGCCCGAAGAGCATCGCGCTCTACCGCCAGGCCATCCTCGCCTCGAAGACCATCGTCTGGAACGGGCCTCCCGGGGTGTTCGAGTTCGAGATCTTCGCCGGCGCGACCAAGGCCATGGCCGAGGCCATCGCCGAGGCCACCGCGGCGGGCGCCACGACGGTGGTCGGCGGCGGAGATACCGCCACGGCCGCGAAAAAATTCGGCGTGGCCAAGAAGGTCACCCATTGCTCCACCGGCGGCGGCGCGTCCCTCGAATTTCTCGAAGGCAAGGCCCTGCCCGGTGTCGTGTTCCTCGAATCCTGAAAAATCATTAAGCGCAAAGGCGCAAAGACGCGAAGTTCAGGCACGGAGATCGCTTCGTTTCCATTTCTCCGATCTTTGCGCCTTCGCGTCTTTGCGCTTCAAATTTTAATCCCATGTCCCTTCGCAAAAAACTTATCGCCGGCAATTGGAAGATGAACAAGACCGCCGCCGACGGCGCCGCCCTGGTGGGCGATCTCGTCGCGGAGATCGGCAAACAAAACGACGTCGACGTCGTGGTTTGCCCGCCTTTCACCGGACTCGAAAGCGCCGCGCTCAAGCTCGAGGGCTCCACGCTCAAGCTCGGCGCGCAAAACCTGCACCCCGAGCCCTCCGGCGCCTACACCGGCGAGATTTCGGCCGGCATGCTGCGCAGCCTCTTTGTCTCGCACGTGATCCTCGGCCATAGCGAGCGCCGCAGCTACTTCGCCGAGACCGACGCCTTCATCAACCAGAAGGTGATCGCCGCGCTCAAGGCGCAGCTGAAGCCCATCCTCTGCGTCGGCGAAACCCTCGCCGAGCGCGAGGGCGGCAGCACCTTGAAGGTGGTCCAGACCCAACTCGAAGCTGGCCTCGAAGGCGTATCCAAGGACCTCGCGACCAGCGTGGTCATCGCCTACGAACCGGTATGGGCCATCGGCACCGGCAAGGTCGCCACGACCGAGCAGGCCCAGGAGGTGCACGCGTTTATCCGCAGCCTGCTGGTCAAGCTCTTCGGCGACGCCACGGCCCAGAAAGTGCGCATCCTCTACGGCGGCTCGATGAAGCCGGCCAACGCTCCCGAACTGCTGGCGCAAAAGGACATCGACGGCGGCCTGATCGGCGGCGCGAGCCTCGAGGCCCGCAGCTTTGTCGAGTTGGTCAAGGCCGCCGCCGCCGTGAAGTAACTTCGTCTGGCACGCGCCGCGCGAATCGCGTCCGGCCCGGGGCGCCCCGGCCGGACGTTTTATTTTTGGCGGACGAACCCGGCGTCGGGCGCGGCGAATTTATAGGTCAGCGGGGCTTCGGGGCTCACTTCGTAGCGGGAACGCAGCAAGAAGCCGCCGTCCGGGGTGGGGCTTGCCGTGAACCCTCCGCCGTCGTCGGCCCACGGGTCGACCGGGGCCGGCGCCGCGCCCGCCGGGTGGCCGAGCTGCGCCAGCCGGGCGTGGACCGCTGCTTGCAGCATGGTCGCCTGGGTATCGACGTTTCGGAAGGTGCGGCCGAGGCGCCCGAAGGTGGGGCTCACCAGCGCGACGAAGGGGTCTGCGTTCGGGGGCGTCGTCGGTTCCTCCCTCGGCGCGCGGGGTGAATCGGCCAACGCGATCTGGGCGTCCAGCGCGCGTTGATAGTCGGCGTAAAGATCCTCGGCGTAGCCCTCGGCGCCACCCGGGTGTTGGCGGACCCGGGCGACGAGGTCGCGGTAGGCCGACTCCACCTTATCCTCGTCCGAGAGCGCATTTTGGCCGGCGAAGAGCGCGCGCAGCCGGGCGACTTCGCGACCGCGGGGAACGATGCGCTTGGAGCGGAGGTTGATCACTGCCTCCTCCTCGCCCGAGCGCAGGATCGCGATGCGTTGGTCGAAATCGAGACTCACGAGTTCGATCCCTGCCTCGGTCTCGCCGGGCCGGAGGGTGATGACCTCGCCGGTTTGGGTGTTTTCCAGGGAAATGCGGCGCTCGCCGGCACCGAGGTCGACCAGAGCGCTGAGGCGGAGGTCGCGGGTGAAGCCATCGCCCGCGCCTTCGGTTTCCGCCACGTCCTCGGCGACTTCGCCCTCCGCGAGCAGTTCGCGCAGCCCGGGTAGGATGCACCGATCGACCAGCGGGCGGAAAAACTGGTCCCGCTCGCCGGCGAAGGCTTCGGCCAGGGTGGGCGAGGGATCGAGGGCGGCCCAGTCGCGGGCGAGCAGGGCGAGTTCGTCGCCGGTAAAGTCCGCCAGCCGCCGGGATACGCCGGCCTGGGCGATGCCTTCGATCGCGCAGCCGGTGAGTTGCTGGATCAGGCTGCCGCCTTCGCGCTGGCGGCGGGCGAATTGGGCGACGGCGGTGTAGTGGGCGAGGGCCTGGGACGGGGGAAGTTCATCGGCTTCCTTGACCACGAGGCGGGCGAGTTGCCGCATCGGGCCGACGGAGGGAATCGTGGCGGTCATCGGATCGTCGGTCGGGTCGAAGGT
>CAMCHD010000145.1 GCA_945874545.1 Akkermansia muciniphila
TCGATCTCCCAGTCCTCCTCGTGGCCGCCGGCGTCGCGCCGCACGCCGCTCGCCACCACATCATGCACCGTGCCGGCGAGGTCTTTCGGCACCTCCTGCACCAGACGGGCGAAATGGGCGCCGGGCTGGCGAAACACCTGGCCGGAGTCGGGCTTCATGTCGCCCGCGATGAGCTTCATCAGGGTGGATTTGCCCGCGCCGTTGCGGCCCACGAGGCAGACACGCTCGCCCGGATCGACCTGGAAGTTGACGTGGTCGAGGACGGGGGCGCCGCCAAAGGCGTGCGAGAGGTCGAGGAGACTAAAAAGGGCCATGGATGGCCGAGAGTGCGGAATCCCCTCGCTTGCATGCAACCCCGCAGACCGTTCGAGTGCGGACGCCCCCCCGCCCCATGCGTTTCCCCCGCCTTATCCCCGTCCTGTCGCTCCTCGCCATGCCCGCCGACGCCCAAACCCTCCACCTTGGCAACTACGCCGACGCGATCCACGCGACCGACTTCGATCCCGCGACGGGCCGCCTCGGGCCGAGCCGCGCCGTCGCCCCGCTCGCCCGGGCCTCGTTTCTCGACCGCTCGGCCGACGGCCGTTTTCTCTACGCCGTGGCCGAGGGGAAGCCGGGGCTGCTCGCCGCCTTCGCCATCGGGCCCGACGGCGCTCTGGTCCCGGTGAACACGCGTCCGAGCGAGGGTTCCGGCCCCTGCGATATCGCGCTCTCGCCCGAGGGACGCCTGGTCGCGGTGGCCAACTACGGCGGCGGCAGCGTGAGCGTGCATCGCGTCGCGGGCGACGGCGCGTTGGGCGAAACGGTCGCCTTTTTCCAACACACGCACGCGGCCGACGCCCACCCCGACCGCCAGAAACGCCCGCACGCCCACGGCGTCACCTGGACGCCCGACGGTCGCCTCCTGCTCGTGCCCGACCTCGGCGGCGACCGCGTGTATGTCTACGCCCGCCAGCCCGACGACACCTTCGCGCCCAACCCGGCCCAGCCCTGGTTTGCGCTCGCGCCCGCCGCCGGTCCGCGCCACGCCCAATTCTCGCCGGACGGCCGCCACCTCTACGTCATCAACGAACTGGACAACACCATCGCGGTCGCGACCTACCAGGCGGAGGCGGCCACGCTGGCCTTGACCCAGACGCTCTCCACCCTTCCCGCCGAGGGTTTCGCCGGCTTCACCAAAACCGCCGAGATCGCGGTGCGCCCGGACGGGCGCTTTGTCTACGCCTCCAATCGCGGCCACGACTCGATCGCGGTCTTTGCCCGCGACGCGGACACCGGACGCCTCACCCCGGGCGGGCACGCCGCCGTGCCGGCCAATCCCCGCCACTTCGCGCTCAGCCCGGATGGCCGCTGGCTCCTCAGCGCCGGGCAGGACGCCGATGCGATCCGGGTTTTCGCGATCGACGCGGTCACCGGGAAACTCACGCCGGCCGGGGTCGACCTCGCCACGCCCAAACCGGTTTGCGTGCGTTTCTAACCGGTCGCGCTCACCACCAGCGGTTCCGCGCCGCCTGGTAAAGGGCCTTGTCGACCTCGGGCAGATAGGGGTGCCACATGCGTTCCCATTCGAGGCTGAGCACGCCGTCATACTTGTCCACCCGCAGGGCCTCGCGCAGTTCGGGCATGGGAAACTCGCCGTCTCCCGGCAGCACGTAGGTGTAGGGATGCGAGCCGTTCGGCGTGGGTCGGCTGACGCTGTCCTTCACATGGATATGCACGACGTGGTTGCGGATCGTGCGCCAGGTCTCGAGCGGACTCTCGCCGCCCTTTTTCCAGGTATGGTGGGCATCCCAGAGCAGATTGATCCGCGGGCACTTCGTCATCAGCCGGCGCAACGCCTCCGAAGTCACGAAGCCGTCGTGCGTCTCCACCATCAGGTCGACCGCCCAGTTGTTGCGAATCCGCTCCTGCCGCCACCACTCCAGGGTCGACGCCGCCTCGGCCGCCTCGTCGGCGTCGCCGTGTTTGCCGCCGTCGAAAACCCGCAGCCAGGGCACTTCCGCCTCGTCGGCCCAGCGCACAAACAAGGCCAGCTGGGCGCGGTCGATGTCGTCGTGCCCGACCAGTTTGAACGAGGTGCCGAGGGCGCAGAGTTTGAAATGGCGCTGCCGGAGGTGCGCGGCCAGACCGGCCGGCGAGCCGTAGTGGGACTGGAACCAGGCGGGCAGGTCGGTGGTGCCGTCGAGGGTGCGCACCTCGAGGGAACGGAAACCATGGCGCGCGGCGATGGCGATGGCGTGGTCCAGATCCAGCTCGGGGCACCCGAGCGTTGAAAACGTGTGGGGCATCATGGGGGGTGGGGTTGACCCGAGCGTGAACCCGGGAAGGCCCCGGCACAAGCCAAGGCTGCCCGCAAAGACCGGCCCCGCCCGCTGGAAAAGCGCTTGCGCCGGGCCCGCCAAACCCGACCAATTCCCCCGTTCATCCGCCCCACCCCGAATCACCCATGTCACGCCCCGTCACCCTCTTCACCGGCCAATGGGCCGATCTTCCGCTCGAACAACTCGCCCCTCTGGCCAAAAAGATGGGCTACGACGGCCTCGAACTCGCCTGCTGGGGCGACCACTTCGACGTCGAGGCCGCGGTCGAGGGCAAAAAATACGTCCACCGCAAGTGGGAGCTGCTCAAGGACCATGGTCTGTCCTGTCACGCCGTGTCGGCCCACCTGGTCGGCCAGGCGGTGTGCGACCGCATCGACGAACGCCACCGCGCCATCCTGCCGCCCGAGGTCTGGGGCGACGGCGACCCCGAGGGCGTGCGCCGCCGCGCCGCGCGCCGCATGATCGCCACCGCGAAGGCCGCCCGGGCCTTTTTCGACGCCCGCCCCGGCGCCGCCGCCCGCAACGAGGCCTTCCCCGCCGTCGTGAACGGCTTCACCGGCTCCCCGGTCTGGCACGCGCTCTACGCCTTCCCGCCCACCCCGCAGTCGTATTACGATGCCGGATACGCCGACTTCGCCCGGCGCTGGCTGCCCATCCTCGACGCCTTCGGGAAGGCGAACGTGAATTTCGCCCTCGAGGTCCACCCCACCGAGATCGCCTTCGACCTGGCCTCCGCCCGCCGCGCGCTCGACGCGGTGAAAAACCACCCGCGTTTCGGCTTCAACTACGACCCATCCCACCTCGGCTACCAGGGCGTCGACTACGTGAAGTTCATCCGCGAGTTCGGCGACCGCATCTTCCACGCCCACATGAAGGACGTCTGGTGGGGCCACGGCGACGGCTCGGTCGGCGTCTTCGGCGGCCACACCTCCTTCGGCGACGCCCGCCGCCAGTGGGATTTCCGCTCGCCGGGCCGGGGCGATATCCGCTTCGAGGACATCATCGTGGCGCTCAACGACGTCGGCTACCGCGGCCCCCTCTCGGTCGAGTGGGAGGACGTCCGCATGGACCGCGTGCACGGCGCCACCGAGGCCGCCGCCTTCGTGCGCCGGCTCGATTTCACCCCGAGCGCGGTCGCCTTCGACGCCGCGTTCGATAAGAAGAACCAGTAACCGCTCGAAGTAGCGAGTGGTGGGTGGCGAGTAGCGAGCATCCCCGTCCAGACATCGCCGCCCCACTCCGCCCCACCCGCTACCCACTACCCACTACTCGCTACCCGCTCCTTCCGCCACCCCCACTCCCCCATGAACCGCAAACTCCGCTACGGTATGATCGGCGGCGGGCGCGGCGCCTTTATCGGCGCCGTCCACCGCATCGCCGCCCAGATGGACGGCCAGGCCGAACTCGTCGCCGGCGCCTTCTCGTCCGACCCCGACCGCTCCGCCGCCTCGGGCGCCGACCTTTTCCTCGACCCCGCCCGCGTCTACGGTTCCTACGCCGCGATGGCCCGCGCCGAGGCCGCCCGACCGGCCGGCGAGCGACTCGACTTCGTCGTCATCGTGACGCCAAACCACCAGCATTTCCCGCCCGCGAAATTGTTTCTCGAGGCCGGCTTCAACGTGGTCTGCGACAAACCCGTGACCTTCGACCTCGCCGAGGCCGTCGCCCTCCGCAAAATCGTCAAGAAGTCCGGCAAGGTGTTCGCGCTGACCCACAACTACACCGGAAACCCGATGGTGAAACAGGCCCGCGAACTGGTCCGCTCCGGCCGCCTCGGCGCGATCCGCAAGGTCGTGGTCGAGTATCCCCAGGGCTGGCTCTCGACCGCGCTCGAAAAATCCAACCAGAAACAGGCCGCCTGGCGCACCGACCCGAAGCGCTCCGGCGCGGCCGGCTGCATGGGCGACATCGGCACCCACGCGGAAAACCTCGCCCGCTACGTCACCGGCCTGCACATCGGCGAACTCTGCGCCGACCTCACCACCTTCGTGAAAGGCCGCAAACTCGACGACGACGGCAACGTGCTGCTGCGTTTTAAGGGCGGCGCCAAGGGCGTGCTCCACAGCTCGCAGATCAGCGTCGGCGAGGAGAACAACCTCAGCCTGCGCGTTTACGGCGAGCTCGGCGGCCTGGAGTGGCGCCAGGAGCACCCCAATCAGCTGCTGGTCAAATACCCCGACCGACCGACCGAGATCTGGGGCCGGGGCAACGGCTACGTGACCGCCCCCGCCGCCCAGGCCGCCACCCGCATCCCCGCCGGCCACCCCGAGGGCTACCTCGAGGCCTTCGGCAACCTCTACCGCGAGGCCTTCCGCGCCATCCGCGCCGAGGTCGCCGGCCTGCCCGCGCCCAAGGACCTCGATTTCCCCACCATCGACGACGGCGTCGAGGGCATGGCCTTCATCGAAACCGTGGTCGCGAGCGCCCGCCAAGGCGCCGCGTGGGTAAAGTTTCCCAAGGTCTGATCCCGCCCTGCCCGCGCCTCGTTTGCGCTCGCCCCGCCCCGCCCCGCCGCTTGCCTAGCGCCCGATGCGCATCACCGGTCTCGCCCTCGTCCCCCCGCCATCCGCCGCCGACCTGCCCCGCGTCACGCCCGAGCTGCTGGCCTCCGTCCTCGCCCGCTATTCGCGCAGCAACGAGGGCATCCACGCCATCCTGGAAAAAGTCGACCCGGCCGACCCCGACGCGTCGATCGACCGCATCCTGAAGTTTGTCGACTACGGTCACGCCTCGATCGGTGGTCTGACCGGCGGCCTCGCCATCGCGCTCGACGATGTTTCGATGTGGCTCGCCTACAAGGTTTTCGAGATCGCCCAGATGGCCGACGGGCAGGAGTCGTCCACCCGCTACATCACCCTCGCGCCCTCCGCCCTGCCCGACCCCGCCGAGCTCGGCGTGCCCGGGGAACTCGCCCCGCGCTGGCGCGACGTCATGGGCCGGGCCTTCGCCGCCTACCAGGCCGAATACGCCCGGCTCGACGCCCTCGCCCTCGCCGAGCCCGACCGCGTGCGCGTGCCCGCCGGGGCCAAACCCGCCGTGGTGGCCCGCATCCGCAAAAACTACGCCCTCGACCGCGCCCGTTATTTTATCCCGCTGGCCACCCGCACCAACCTCGCCCTCGTGCAGACCTCGCGTATGTGGGCCCAGACGGTGAAACACCTCGCGTCCCTGCCCCACCCCGAGGCCCGCGCGGCCGCCGATCTGATCCGCGGCGAGTTGCTCAAGATCTCCCCGCGCCTGATGCGCCACAGCACCGCCGAGGCGAGCCACGCGACCCAGGCCGCCGCCGAACTCGCCACGTCCTGCCACCTCGGCCTCGCCCGCCTGTCGTCCGCCCCGCTGGCCGACGAGACCTGGGTCCACGTCGACCGCGCCACCCCGCCCTTCCTCGCCGAGGCGCAGACCGTGCCCGACGCCCTCTCCGCCCGCGCCAACCGCTACGGCCACCAGGGCACCGCCACCCGGCGCATGCGGGTGAGCTTCGCCTGGAACAACCTCGCCCTGGCCGAGCTGCGCGACCTCAACCGCCACCGCACCGGCCACCGCCACACCCCGCTCATCCAGGCTGGTTTTTACCTGCCGCCGGAGATCGCCCACGCCGACCACCAGACCCTGCTCGACGACCAACTCGCCCTCACCCGCGAACTGCTCGCCATCGGCTCGCCCGCCTACGTCTACACCCTGCTTCTCGGCGCCCAGACGCCCTTCGAGCACTCCACCCACGCGGACAAGTTTATCTACGAGGCCGAGTTGCGCACCGGCTTGGGCGCCCACTTCCGCTACGCCGAACACCTCTCCGCCGCCCTCGCGGGCTTTTTTACCCAGGTGCCCGAGGCCCGCGCCTGGGTGGTCGAGGGCACCGCCGAGCCGGAATAACCTTGCCCCGGGGCGCTTGCGCAATTGCCATCCTTTAACATGAAATTGACCGCCGGCCTTTTGTTCGCCGTTTGCGCGTGCTCGGTTTCGCTTTTTGCCGGTCCCGGCCGGGTCGACACCACCCGCCGCGCCGCCCGCGTCTCGACCGAGCAAAAGGCCGTCCTGCCCGAGACCAAGGCCCTGGAGCGCAACGAGGTGCTGATGGACAAACGTTTCCAAACCTCTCCCTTCGAAAAGAAGGAAGCCCTCGTCGGCGAACGCCAGAGCCCCATCGCGGTCGAGGAGTCCCGCGCCAAAGACCTGATCACCCCGGAGCGCAAAACCTACGACCAAATCGACCGCAAGGAGAGCCCCTGGGCCGGCAAACAGTCCCGCTATTCGACCGCCGAGGACGCCTACCGCAGCCGCGTGGCGACCCGCTTTCAGGACAAGATCGGCGACGCCTCCCCCATCTCCCAGGAGGTCAAACCCGCCGTGAAGCAACGCACGACCTTTGATCGTATCAACCGCTTTGCCTTCCGCAAAAACGGCGACCAGGGCGTGAGCGTCACCACCGCCGGCTCCGAACGCCCCGCCGGCGACGCCTCCGCCGAGTCCTCGCCCGGCGCCGCCGCGCGGTGAATCTTTTTCCCGCCCCGCCCGCCCCCGCCAACCGCCCAACCTTTCTCGACGAGTGAAACCTTTTCGCGTTCTGCAGTTTAACATGCAGTTTGGCCAGATCTGGGATGACCGGGACCCGGACCACGCCCCGATCCGGCTGGACGACGCCATCGCCGAGATCCGGTCGCACGACGCCGATATCATCCAGCTCCAGGAGGTCGAGCATGCCCGCTCCGACGCCGACCAGACGGCCGAGAACTTCGAGCGCCTCCGCGCCGCCCTACCCGGCTACCACGCCCACTTCGCCTTCCCCCGCCCCGACCCCCGCGAACTGCCCTTCGGCATCGGCCTGGCCATTTTTTCCCGCACCCCCCTCACCGCCACCTTCGCGGAGGACCTGCCCTCACCGCCGATCGAGTTCGATTTTTTCGGCGAGACCAAAACGCCCACCGACCGCCTGCTGATCGGCGCCCGCACCACGCTCGACGGCCGCGAGGTCGCCCTACTCAACACCCACCTGCTCGCGTTTTTTATGCTCAAGACGGACAGCCGCGCCCACCCCGGCCAGCGCCTCCGAATCGCCGAGCATCTGCGCGCCGCCGGCGCCACCCCGACCATCCTGACCGGGGATTTTAACGTCCGCGACCACGTCGGCCTCGCCGCCCAGTTCGCCGCCGAGGGCTTCGCCACCGCCCAGACGGCCGAGATCACCTGGCGCCGCATGCCCTACGTGCTCGACCACATCTTCTACAACGCCCCGCTACGCTGCGTGGCCGCCAAAGTCGTTCCCACCCTCGCCAGCGACCACCTGCCGCTGGTCGCCGATTTCACCTGGGCCTGAGCCAGGTTTCACCCGTCCGTCCTGCGGCCGGACGCCGCCACCGTCGCCCGCGCGATCATCCTCTCGGCAGGGTGGCCGGGTTGAGTTGGAAAGACTCCAGCTCGCGGTCGTCGGCGCCGATGAGCACGATTTGGATGCGGTAGCTGTAGGGCGCCTTGATCACCGGGGGCGAGATAAGGGTGGAGGCGTCGGCGGGCAGCAGGACGGTTTTGCGGGGCTTGGTGTCGTTCCAACGGGCGGCGATGCGGACGGCGTCGGCGGAAGCTTTGACCTTTTTCGCGTCGTAGAAGGTGACCTTCAATTGCACGCCTTGGAGCTTGATGCCGAGGAAGGTGCCGTCGGCGCGGGGGAATTCCTGGCCGTCGATCGGCTCGGCGGGGGCCTCGCCCGTCGTCGGGGCCTTCGCGGGCGCGGTCTGGGCGGCGACGGGCGCGACGGCGAGGAGCGAGGCGAGCAGGACGAGGGCGGCGCGGGTCGACATGCCCCGCACGCTAGCGATTCGGGAGGCGCCAGCAAGCCCGGGGCGGGTGACGGAAAAGTGAAAACACATCCGCCGTCCACCACGACCACGCCTCACGGCGCCGGCGAGCGGCCGAGCGCGGAGGCCCGCAGGGCCCGCCAACGGGCGAGGCGTTCGGCCAGCTTGGCCTCGATACCGGCGGTCTTGGGGTGGAAAAAAGTCTGCGGCTTTTCGAGGTAGGCCTGCGGCGCGATGTTTTCGGGAAAATCGTGGGCGTAGAGGTAGCCTTTGCCGTGGCCGAGGAGCTTGTTGGCCTTGCCGCCTTTGTCGCGGAGGGGTGCGGGCACGGCCTGGACCGGCTGGGTGGCGAGGGCGTGTTTGGCCGCCGCGAGCGCGAGGGTGATGGAATTGCTCTTCGGCGCGCAGGCAATGTGCAGGGTGGCGTGGGCCAGGGCGTATTCGGCCTCGGGCAGGCCGACAAACTCGCAGGCTTGGTGGGCGGCGACGGCGAGCGGCAGGGCGAGGGCGTCGGCCAGGCCCACGTCCTCGCTGGCGAGGATGACAAGACGGCGGGCGAGAAAGCGGGGGTCCTCGCCGCCGGCGAGCATCTTGGCCAGCCAGTAAAGGGCGGCGTCGGGATCCGAGCCGCGGCAGCTTTTGATGAAGGCGGAGATGGTGTCGTAGTGCTCGTCCTCGTCGGCGTCGTAGCGGATGCGGCGTTCGCGGGCAAAGAGCTCCAGGTCGCGGGGCGTCACCGGCGCGCCCGCCGGCAGGCCGGCGACGACGACCTCGAGGGCGTTCAGGGCGCGGCGGAGGTCGCCTTCGCAGAGGTTGGCGAGGTCGAGCAGGACCTCCGGGGCGGCGGAGCAACCGGTGGCGCCGAGGCCGCGGTCGGGATCGGCGAGAGCGCGGGCGAGCACGCTGGCGACGGCGGCGGGGGCGAGCGGTTCGAGGCGGAAAAGATGGCTGCGGGAAAGCAGGGGCGGGTTGACGTAGAAACCGGGGTTGTGGGTGGTGGCGCCGATCAGGCGCACGTGCCCCTCCTCCACGTCGGGCAGGAGCAGATCCTGCTGGGATTTGTTGAACCGATGCAGCTCGTCGATGAACAGCAAGGTGGGCTCGCTCGGACGCCGGCGGGCGGTGGCGAGGATCTCGCGCAGCTCGCCCACGTTGCTCATCACGGCGTTGACCCGCACGAAGCGGCTGCCGGTCACGCGGGCGATGACCTCGGCGAAACTGGTTTTGCCGCAGCCGGGCGGACCGTAAAACACCAGGCTGCCGAAACGGTTGGTGGCGATGAGGCGGGCGAGCAGGCCGTCGGGCGCGGTCAGGTGTTCCTGTCCGGCGATCTCGGCGAGGGAACGCGGCCGCATGCGCGCCGCCAGGGGTTGGTGAGCGCGGACGGACGAGGACGACGGTCCGGCGACGGGCGGCGGCGCGGCGAGGTCGCCGAAGAGATCGGATTCGTCGGACGGAGCCATGCGGCTACTTCACCGCCTGGCGCAGCTCCACGGGGTGCGCGGACTTCGTTCGCAGGCGAAGGTTCAGCATCTCCACGAGGAAGGCGAAGGCCATGGAGAAGTAGATGTAGCCCTTCGGGATGTGTTG
>CAMCHD010000146.1 GCA_945874545.1 Akkermansia muciniphila
AGTTTCGCGAGGGCTACCGCCGCCGAGCCTGGAACAACGTTCTCGTGAACGGCGCTTTCCACCCCCACGTCTGGTTCGACGCCAGTGACGACGTCTTCCGCGCCAACATCGTCATGAACTCCCACCAAGGCATCGGCGCCCCCACCGCCACCGCCCGCGGGAAAACCATCGACGAAAACCTGTTCTTTACCCGCCGCCCCGAAATGCGCGACCGCTACGCCGAGTTCGGCTGGGATCGGAATTCCATCGTCGCCGACCCGCTCTTCGTCGACCCCGCCGCCGGCGATTTCCGTGTCCGTGCAAACTCCCCCGCACTCGCCCTTGGTTTCAGGAACTTCCCGATGGACCGATTCGGCGTGAAGAAACCCGCTTTGAAGGCCCTCGCCCAAACCCCCGTCATCACGCCGCCCCGACCCGCCAAACCCGCCCCGCCCGCCGCGCCCGTCGCCGCCAAGACCGAGCGCTGGCTCGGAGCCGCCCTTCATGGTCTCGTCGGCGAGGAGTTCTCCGCCTTCGGCGTCAGCAAGGAGGAAGGTGGCGTGCAGCTCTCGGAGGTTCCCGCCGACTCCGCCGCCGCTCGCGCCGGTCTGCGCCAGAATGATCTCGTGCAGGCCATCAACGACCGCAAGGTCACCACTCCCGCCGGCTTATTCGCCGCTCTCAAGGAAGCCGGCGCCGTGCCGCTCACCCTGCGTCTGATACGCAACCAGCAACCCGCCACCCTCACGCTGCCCGCCCCGCCCGCCGCGCCCGCCGCGCCGTGAGGCACCCCGCCTCGTTCACCGGACACCGCCCCGATGCCTCTCACGATCACCACCAGCTCTCGCCCGTGGAGCGAATCAGCCCCCGATCCCGCCGCAGCCGCCGCGCAGTCGCCCGCCGCCAATCCACTCCGCCTCGCCGGCCCTGCCGCCCAGTCCGTCCTCGGCTTCGGCGGCTGCTTCAACGAGCTCGGCGCCCGCGAGCTTCTCCGCCTTCCCGCCTCCGCGCGCGCCTCCGTGCTGGACGCCCTCTTCGCCGACTCCGGCTGCGCCTTCGACTTCTGCCGTTTCCCGCTCGGCGCGAGCGACTACGCCTTGTCCTGGTATAGCCTGAACGACAGCCCGGGCGACCTCGCCATGGCGCACTTCTCCGTCGCCCGCGACCGCGAGCTCCTCCTGCCCTACATCCGCGCCGCCCAGTCCGTCCGCCCCGGCATCCGTTTTTTCGCCTCTCCGTGGAGTCCTCCCGCCTGGATGAAGGAGCATCAGCGCTACAACGGCAGCCGCCTCCGCGCCGATGCCGCCGTGCTGTCCGCCTACGCCGACTACCTCCTGCTCGCCGTCCGCTCCTTCCGCGCCGAGGGCGTATCGATTTCTCAACTTCACGTTCAAAACGAGCCCAACTCCGACCAGAAGTTCCCGTCCTGCCTCTGGACCGGCGCCTCCATGCGCGACTTCATCCGCGACCACCTCGGCCCGCGCTTCGCCGCCGCCGGCGAGTCCTGCGAACTCTGGGCCGGCACCCTCGAACGCGGCGCCTTGCTCGGCTGGCAGCCCGACCAGATCGAGCCCGATTCCTACCACAACTGGCTCCACACCATTCTGGCCGACCCCGCCGCCCGCGCCTTCGTGAAGGGCGTCGGCTACCAATGGGCCGGCAAGGGCGCCCTGGCCCAGACCCGCGCCGAGTGGCCCGATCTGCCCGTCATCCAGACCGAAGGCGAATGTGGCGACGGCAAAAACACCTGGAGCTACGCCTTCTACGTCTTCGATCTGATCTGGCAGTATTTCCACCACGGAGCCTCCGCCTATGTTTATTGGAATATGATTCTCCCGCCCGGCGGCGATAGCACCTGGGGCTGGAAACAAAACGCGATGATCACCGCCGACGGCGCCACCGGCGAGGTCACCTACAACCCCGAGTTCTACGTGATGAAGCACCTCGCCCACTTTGTCCGCCCGGGCGCGCGTTTCCTCCCGCTGCGGGGCAACCAGGCCGGCTTCACCCTCGCCTTCCAGAACCCCGACGGTCGCCACGTCCTCGCCCTCGCCAACCCGTCCCGCGAACCCACCCCCGTCGATCTCGATCTCCCCTTCCTCCACGCCCACCTCACCCTCCAACCACGGTCCCTCACAACCTGGTCCGAATAACTCCCCCACCCGTCCCCATTCCTCTGCCAAACCCATGAAATCCCCACTCCTCCCCATCCTCGCTTCCGCTCTTTTCCTCGGCGGCTGCGCCTCCCCCAGCACCCCAAAATCCGCCTCTGCCGCTCCGTCCACCGCCCAGCCCTCCGCGCCCGCCGCTTCCGCCGACGACGGCAAACAGTGGTTCCGCGAGGCCCGCTTCGGCATGTTTATCCACTGGGGCGTCTACGCCGTCCCCGCCGGCGTCTACCAGGACAAACCCATCGGAGGCATCGGCGAGTGGATCCTCAACAACGCCCAGATTCCCCTCTCCGAATACCGCACCTACGCAAAGGATTTCACCGCCGCCAACTACGACCCCGCCGCCTGGGCCGCCCTCGCCAGGGAGGCCGGCATGAAATACGTCGTGATCACGTCCAAACACCACGACGGCTTCGCCCTCTACGACTCCGCCGCCTCCGAGTGGGACGTCGCCAATCCCTCCTGCCCCGCTCCCGACGACCTCCTCTCTCCGCTCGCCAAAAACGTCCGCGCCCAGGGCCTCAAATTCGGTCTCTACTACTCGCAGGCCCAGGACTGGACCCACCCCGGCGGCGGAAAATACCGCAAGAACTGGGACCCCGCCCAGGAGGGCGACTTCGACGCCTACCTCCGCGACCTCGCGATCCCGCAGGTGAAGGAGATCCTCACCCGCTTCCAGCCCGACATCGTCTGGTGGGACACCCCCGCCCAGATGAACAAGGAGCGCGCCCAGCCCATCCAGGATCTCCTCACCGCCCACCCGTCCATCATCACCAACAACCGCCTCGGCGGCGGCTTCGAGGGCGACACCAAAACCCCCGAACAACACATCCCGCCCCGCGGCTTCCCCGGCCAGATGTTCGAGGTCTGCATGACGATGAACGACACCTGGGGCTTTAAAAAAACCGACCACAATTGGAAGAGCACCCAGCAGATCCTCCGTAATCTCTCCGACATCTCCTCCAAAGGCGGCAACTTCCTGCTCAACGTCGGGCCCACCGCCGACGGCCGCATCCCCGAGCCGAGCATCGAGCGCCTCAAAGCCGTCGGCCGCTGGATGAAGGTCAACTCCGAGGCCATCTACGCCACCCAGCCCAGCCCCTTCGCCCGCCGCCTCCCGTGGGGCCGCGTCACCCAAAAGATCGAGCCGTCCGGGGCCACCACCTTGTTCCTCCACGTCTGGGAATGGCCCGCCGACGGCCGCCTGCTCCTCCCCACCTTGCAGGCCGCCCCGCGCTCCGCCCGCGTCCTCGCCGACGGGCGCAAGGTCAAGACCACGCCCTCCACCGACGGCCTCGTCGTGAACCTCACCGGCACCGCCCCCGACCCCGACGTGAGTGTGGTCGTGCTTGAGTTCAAATCACCCGTCACCGTCACCCAGTCCGCCTTCGCCACGCCCGAGGCCGACGGCACGCTGACCCTCCACCCCATGGACGCCGACACCCACGGCAGCTACGGCGGAAACATCAACCTCTACGGCACCGGCGCCTCCGCCATCCTCACCCACTGGCTCGACGCCATCTGGCGCGTCGAATACCAGCTGAAGACTCCCGCCGCCCGCACCTGGCGCGTCACCGCCGAGGTCGCCGCCCCCGCCGCGACCAAACTGAAACTCCGCAACGGCAAGACCGAGGTCCCGGTCGATCTCGCCCCCACCGGCCCCGGCCAGAGTTGGAAAACCGTCGAGCTCGGCACCATCGCCCTCCCCGCCGGCCAGACCTCCCTCGAACTCGTCCCGGTCAAAGGCGGTTGGAAACCGATCGAACTCCGCACCGTCCGCCTCACTCCCGTCCCCTGACCTCGACCGCTCAGCCCACTGGAGAGCCGCTTGCCCGGCGGCTCTCCAACGCCCATTTCCGGGCCGTTGATCATTCCGCGCCCTCGACCTCCGTTCGTCGTTTCTCACCAATCGCAAATCCCCAAATGCCCAACTCCTTCCGTCATCGAGCACCGGACATCGTTCGTTGGACGCTCGGCGCCACGCCCGGCCTCTTTTCCGCCCTCGCGGCCTTCGCCACCCTGGCCATCCCTTGTGCGTTTTCGGCTTCGCTCGAGGCGGATTTCCAAGACCCTCCCGTCGCCGCCCGCCCCTACGTCTGGTGGCACTGGATGGGCTCCAACTTCTCCGAGGCCGGCATAACCAAGGACCTCGAAGCCATGAAGTCCGCCGGCCTCGGCGGCGGCACCATCTTTAACCTCACATCCGCCGTCCAGGAGAGCCACGCCCCGATGCTCAACAACCCCTGGCCCGACCAGACGTATCGTAGTCCCAAATACTGGTCCGCCCTCCGCCACGCCGCCGCCGAGGCCGACCGCCTCGGCCTCGAGATCGGTCTGCACAACACCGTCGGCTACTCCACCACCGGCGGCCCGTGGATCGCCGAGGAGCGCAGCATGCAGCGCGTCATCTGGACCCGCATCGAGCTCGACGGCGGCTCGGCCGTGAACGTCACCCTGCCCAAACCCGCCCTCTCCGCCGACGAGGGCTGGGGAAAAACCGGTCGCCAGCTCACCCGCTACCGCGATTTCGCCGTCCTCGCCGTCCCCGCTTCCGAAACCCCGCTTCCCGCCTCCGCCGTCCTCGACATCTCGGCCAACCTCAACGCCGACGACACCCTCTCCTGGAACGCCCCCGCCGGTCGCTGGACCGTTTACCGTTTCGGCCACTCCTCCACCGGCCGTCCGCCCCACCCCGTCCCCGATGAGCTCCTGGGCAAAACCCTCGAGGCCGACAAACTGAGCCTCGAACAAACCCGCTTCCACTGGGAGTCCGTCCTCAACCCCATCAAAGAGCATCTCGGCCCCTACCTCGGCAAAAGCTTCCGCCATTTCCTCATCGATAGCTACGAGGCCGGCAACCAGACGTGGACGCCCGCCTTCCGCGCCGAGTTCCAGAAACGCAAGGGCTACGATCCCCTCCCCTGGCTCGTCACCCTCGGCAGCCCGCTCACCGGTTCCGCCAAGACTCCCCGCGCCCACGTCCTTGGCTCCGAGGCCGAGACCTCCCGCTTCGAGTGGGATTACCGCGATGTCGTCGCCTCGCTGTTTTACGACAACGGCTGGAAACCCGCCGCCGATATGATCCGCGCCACCGGCTCCAAACTCCAGTTCGAGGCCTACGGCGGCCACTTCGACACCGTCGCCGGCTCCGCCCTCGCCGATCTGCCCATGGCCGAGTTCTGGACCAACGGAGACGGCACCATCAACGGCACCATCGTCGCCGCCGCCCGCGCCGCCGGCCGCACCGTGGTCGGCGCCGAGGCCTTCACCGGCCGTCCCGAGGTCAGCCAGTGGACCGAGACGCCCGGCTTCCTCAAAAAATCCGCCGACGGCGCCTTCACCTCCGGCGTCAACCGCATGATCCTGCACCACTGGGTCCACCAGCCTTTCGACGATCGCTACCAGCCCGGCATGGGCATGGGTTGGTGGGGGACCCACTTCAGCCGCCATCAAACCTGGTTCGAGCCCGGCAAGGCCTTCTTCGCCTACCTCGGTCGTGTCCAGGCCCTGCTCCAACGCGGCGAGACTCCCGTCCACTTCGTCAGCGTTGGCTCCGCCTCCGGCGGCGACGTCATCGCCCCTGCCGTCTTCCTCGCCGGCCTCAAGGTTGACCAGGGGCAGATCGTCCTCCCCTCCGGCCGCCGCTACGCCTTCATCCACCTCCCGCACAAGGGCACGATCCTCCCCGAAGTGCTCCGTCAAACCAAACGGCTGCTCGCCGCCGGCGCCACGGTCGTCGCCGCCCGCCCGGATCGATCGCCGAGCCTCGCCGGCTACCCCGCCGCCGACGCCGAGGTCAAAACCCTCGCCGCCGAGCTCTGGGGCGAGGCGACCGAGCCCGTCCGCGAGATCGGCTCCGGCTCGCTCTTCGCCCGTGGTGACGTCGACGCCGCCCTCGCCGCATTCAAACTCGAGCCGTTCCACCGCTTCACCGGCCCCGATGCGTCGAATGTCCGCGTGCACCACCGTCGCGATGGCGATACCGATATTTTCTTCGTCGCGAACCTCAACAACGCCCCGCGCTCGTTCGTGTTTTCCGCCCTGGTCTCCGGCCGCCAGCCCGAGCTCTGGAACGCCGAAACCGGCACCCGCCTCGACGCCCCGCTCTGGCGCGCCGCCGGCACCCGCACCGAGGTCGATCTCTCCCTCGGCGCCACCCGCTCTGTCTTCGTCGTCTTCCGCCGCCCCGTCGCCGCCGGCACCGACCCGCTCGTCGCCCTCGACGCCCCCGCCGCCGCCGTCCTGACGACCAACGCCAAGGGCCAGCCCGTCGTGAGCGCCACGTCCGCCGTCGCCGGCACCGCCCGCTTCGCCTCCGGCCGCACCCGCGCCTTCGACCTCGCACCCGACGCCGCCGTTACGCTTAACTCCCTCTGGGACGTCACCCTCACGCCCAAGCTCGGCGCCGTATCCAAACTCCAGTTACCGGTGCTCCTCTCGCTCTCCGCCCAGGCCGACTCCGCCGCGCGCTTCTTCTCCGGCACCGCCACCTACCGCGCCGCCCTCACCATCCCCGCCGCGCAACTCGCCTCCGGCAAACGCCTCCACCTCGACCTCGGCGAGGTCCGCGATCTCGTGCGCGTCGTCATCAACGGCCGCGACCTCGGCGTGCTCTGGCAAGCGCCCTTCGTCTGCGACGTCACCGATGCCCTCCGCGCCGGCGAAAACACCCTCGAACTCGCCGTCACCAACACCTGGCACAACCGCCTCGTCGGCGACGAGCAGGAGCCCGCCGACTTCGAGTTCGGCACCGATCGCGGCGTCAAGATGGGCCGCGCCATGAAGGGCTACCCCGACTGGTTCCTCAAAAACCAAGCCCGCCCCTCGGCCGGCCGCGTAGGCTTCGTGAGTTGGTTCTACCACCGCACCGACACCCCTCTTCTGCCCTCCGGACTCCTCGGCCCCGTCCGCCTGGTCCCCGCCGCCGAGATCACGCTCAAGCCCTGATTCCCAGCAAGAGCCGCCTGCCAATCGGCTGCCCCGATCCATCCCGCACATGCTCCACCTCATACGTCATTGTTCATTGGTCATTGGACATTGGTCATTCTTCGCCCTGGCCCTCGCCTCACCGCTAGCCGCCCGCCCCGCACCCGATCCCGCCACCGTCATCTGGTTCAAATCCCCCGCCACCGATTGGCTGGAGGCCCTCCCGGTGGGCAACGGCCACATGGGTGCCATGATCTTTGGCGACGTTGCCAAGGAGCGGATACAATTCAACGAGCAGACCCTCGTCCCCGGCACCAGCGAGACCAAGGGAGTCGATTTCTACCAGCCCTTCGGCGACATCCACCTCGAGTTCCCGGGCGCACCCTCCACCACCCCCGCCGACTACCGCCGCGAGCTCGACCTCGATTCCGCCACCGCGCGGGTCAGCTACTCCACCGACGACGTCACCTACACCCGCGAGGTCGTCGCCAGCCTGCCCGCCAATCTCATCGCCGTCCGCCTCACCGCCAGCCGCCCGGGCAAGATAAACTTCACCGCCCGCCTGTCCGATTTTCGCAAACAACCCATCACCTCCGCCCACGACACCCAAGCGTTCGATGGCAAGCTCTCCAACGGCCTCGCCTACGCCGCCGCGCTGCGCGTCGTAGCCGACAAGGGCTCCGTCACGTCCTCATCCGACACTCTCACCGTCACCGGCGCCGACTCCGCCACCCTCTTCCTCGCCGCCGCCACCGACTTCGCCCCGGTTCCGTCCAAAAAATTCCGCAGCGGCCAGCCGCCCGCCCCCGTCGTCGCCACCCGCCTCGCCGACGCTCCGTCCTACGCCGACCTCCGCGCCGCCCAGCTCGCCGATTACCAGGCCCTCTACCGTCGCGTCACCCTCGACCTCGGCCGCACTCCCTCTTCCGATCTCCCGACCCCGGACCGGCTCGCCGCCCGCAAGGCCGGCACCCCCGACCCCGCCCTCGCGTCCTTGCTTTTTAACTACGGCCGCTACCTCCTCATCGGTAGCTCCCGCCCCGGGGGCCAGCCCGCCAATTTGCAGGGTCTTTGGAACGACTACGCCAAGCCCGCCTGGTTCTCCGCCTACACGACCAACATCAATCTGGAGATGAACTACTGGCTCGCCGAGCCCACCGCCCTCTCCGAGTGCCACCAGCCGCTCTTCGACTGGATCGACAACCTCGCCGAAGTCCAAAAAGCCACTACCGATCCTCGCATCAAAGTCCCCGTAGGCTGGGTCGCCTACAGCACCAACAACCAATACGGCGGCAACACCGGCTGGGCCGTCCACATGCCGGGCAGCGCCTGGCTGACCCGCCACTTCTGGGAACACTACGCCTTCACCGGCGACCGCGCCTTCCTCGAAAAACGCGCCTTCCCCCACCTCCGCGATCTCTCCGAACTCTGGATGGGCCGTCTCGTCCCC
Source organism: Akkermansia muciniphila (assembly GCA_945874545.1). GTDB lineage: Bacteria > Verrucomicrobiota > Verrucomicrobiia > Opitutales > Opitutaceae > IMCC26134_A. Next base: position 8,527 of record CAMCHD010000146.1, read on the forward strand.
GGCCCCGGCGGCAAACTCATCACCCCCGACGGCTGGTCCCCCGAACACGGCCCGGTTAAAAAGCCCGACGGCCGCATCGTCCTCCAGGAGGGCGACCGCACTCCCCTGCCCGGCGCCTCCTACGACCAGCAGATCGTCCACGACCTGTTCTCCAACACCCTCGAAGCCGCCGCCGTTCTCCGCTCCGACTCCGCCTTCCGCGATCGCGTCGCCGCCACCCGCGCCAATCTCCTCGGCCCGCGCATCGGTCGCTGGGGCCAGATCATGGAGTGGCTCGAAGACGTGGACGACCCGCACAACAAACACCGCCACGTTTCAAACCTCTTCGCCCTCTACCCAGGCCGCCACATCAGCGTGGACACCACTCCCGAACTCGCCGCCGCCGCCAAGGTCAGCCTCCAGGCCCGTGGCAACGGCGGCACCGGCTGGAGTCGCGCCTGGAAGATCAGTTTCTGGGCCCGCCTCCATGACGGCGATCAAGCCGAGCGCGTGCTCGCCGGTCTCTTGAATCCCGTTCCCGCCTCCGCCAACGGTTCCGGCTTCGGCGGCGGCTCTTACCCGAATCTCTTCGGCGCCCATCCGCCCTTCCAGATGGACTCCAACTTTGGCGCCACCGCCGGCATCGCCGAGATGCTCCTGCAAAGCCACGACCGCGCCGACGACGGCGGCTACGTCATCCATCTCCTGCCCGCCTTGCCCAAGACCTGGCCCACCGGCTCCGCCCTCGGCCTCCGCGCCCGCGGCGGTTTCATCGTGGACCAAAAATGGCAGGACGGCCGCCTCGTCGCTGCCAAGATCACGTCCCTCCTCGGTCAACCCGCCACCCTGCGCTACCGCGGCAAGACCCATTCCATCACCGTCGCCAAAGACGCGTCCTTCGTCTTCCAGCCCTGAACGAACGCGAACCAGCACCAGGCGATCCGCCTTAAATGATTTATCGTTATTTCGCCCTACTGCTCCCGCTGACGATTCTCAGCGCCGTCGCACCGGCCTCGCCTGCCGCCGGCCTCCCCGGCCTCGCCTACCATCCCGAGGGCGACGCCATCGTGATCGACAACGGCACCCGCTGGGACAACCGCCCGCTCTACCCGCACGAGCGTTTCAACATCTTCCGCACCGGCGAACAACCCGGCGTATCCGGCCCGACAGGACGTT
>CAMCHD010000147.1 GCA_945874545.1 Akkermansia muciniphila
CCGCCGAACCGCTGGCCCCGGGAAAGCACGTCCTCCGCCTCGGGTTCAACGGCCGGATCTTGCGCACGGCCGAGGGCTTGTTCGCCGAAAAATACCCGACGCCGGCGGGCGAGAAACAGATGCTCTCGACCCAGATGGAACCGACCGACGCGCGCCGCATGTTCCCCTGCTGGGACGAGCCGGTCTTTCGGGCCACCTTCCAGCTCACGGTGACCGTGCCGGAAGGCCACACGGCGGTGTCCAACGGCCCCATCACGGCCGAGCGGCCCTTGGGCGACGGCCGCCGCGAGTTGGAGTTCGCCGCGACGCCGTCGATGGCGAGCTACCTCGTGGTCTTGTGCATGGGCGAATTCGACGTGCTTCGCGACGAGATCGATGGCGTGCAACTCGGGATCTACACCACGGCGGGCAAACGCGAGCAGGCTCGCTACGCGATGGAGGCCACCAAGCGGATCGTGTCCTACTACAACGAATACTTCGGCGTGAAGTATCCGCTGCCGAAACTCGACCAGATCGCGGTGCCCGGCGGGTTCTCCGGCGCGATGGAAAACTGGGGCGGCATCACCTATAACGAGTCGGTCCTGCTCTTCGACCCGGCGACGAGTTCCCAAGGCACGCGGGAAACGATCTTCGCCATCATCGCCCATGAGATCGCGCACCAGTGGTTCGGCAATCTCGTGACCATGGCGTGGTGGGACAACCTCTGGCTGAACGAGGGTTTCGCCTCGTGGATGGGCACCAAGGCGACGGATCATTTCAACCCCGGCTGGCAGGTCTGGCTGCGCGCCAACGGCGAAAAAGAGGAGGCCATGGCGCGCGACGCCCGGCCGACGACGCACCCGATCCAGCAGCCGGTGTTGAACGAAAGCGGCGCGGCCGACGCCTTCGACACCATCACCTACCTCAAGGGGCAGGGTTTTATCCGCATGCTGGAAAACTACCTCGGAGCCGACGTCTTCCGCGACGGCATCCGCGCCTACCTGGCGAAGCACGCCTACGGCAGCACCACCACGGCGGACCTCTGGGCGGCGCTCGAAAAAGCCTCGGGCAAACCGGTGGGCGCGTTCGCGGCCGCCTGGACCGAGCAGCCCGGCTTTCCGGTGGTGCGCCTCGCGGCCCGCGACGTCGACGGCCGCCGCGAGGTCGAGCTCACGCAGGAGCGTTTCACCCTCAACGACCCGGCGCCGAAACCGCTGACCTGGCAAGTGCCGGTCACGCTCGCCGCGCTGGACCGGCCGGCCTCCGCGCGCAAGGTCCTGCTGACCGGCGAGACCACCCGCGTCGTGCTCGACGCGCCCGCCGGCTCTCCGGTGTTGGCCAATCTCGGCAACACCGGTTTCTACCGCACGGCCTACGCGCCGGACCTCGCGCGGGCTTTGGCGGAGGCGTTGCCCACCCTGCCCGAGGACGACCGCGTAAACCTCCTCGGCGACGCCTGGGCGCTGGTCGAAGCGGACCGTAGCGATGTCGGCGTCTACCTCGATCTGGTGGCGCGACTCGACCGCCGCGAGACCTCGCTCGCGGTGTGGCAGGAGGTGTTGGGCGGACTCGGCACGATCGAGGCGCTGCAACGCGACCAACCGGGCGAGGCGGCCTTTCGCGCCTGGTTTTCAGAGCGGCTGCGCGGGCAATGGGAGCGGCTCGGCTGGGACGCGCTCCCGGGCGAGCCGAGCAACGACGGCCTGCTCCGCGCCCGGTTGCTGCGTTCGCTCGGCCTGGGCGGCGACGCGGCCGTCCTGGCCGAGGCGCGGGCGCGCTTCGCGAAGTTCCAGCGCGACCCCGCCTCCCTGGCGGCCGACCTGCGCGGCCCGGTGTTTCAGGTGGTCGGCCGTTTCGCGGACGAGGAGACCTGGGAAACCCTGCTCGGCCTCGCCCGGGCGGCCGGCGGGGTCGAGGAACAACAACGTTACTACGGGGCCTTGGAGGCCGCCAACGATCCAGCCCTGGCCCGCCGCACCCTCGCGCTCGCGCTCGATCCGGCCACGCCGACGGCCATCGCACCGTGGGTGGTGGCCGGCGTGGCGGACCGCCACCCGGCGCTGGCGTGGGATTTTGCCCGGGAAAATGCGGACGCCTTGTTGGCGAAGATAACCTTCTTCGCGCGCAACGACTACTTCCCGAGTATCGCGGGCGCGTTCAGCGAAGCCGCGCGAGCGGACGAATTGATCGCCTTCGTGCAAGAAAAACTCCCCCCGGAAGCGGCGACCGAGGCCGCCCGCGCCGCGGGCGACATCCGCTTTCGCGCCGCCTTGAAGGCCCGCCTGCTCCCGGCGGTCGACGCGTGGGTGGCGGGGCGGCGGTAGGGGTAGAGGGATGCCGGGGAGCCCGGCTTACTCCGATATGACTTAAGTTTGTGGCCACGCCATATGCCATGCGTGCTCGGCAATCCTTATCGCAGCTTCCTTCCGCTTGGCCTTTTGCTCGTCGGGGTCGGCGCTACGTGGCCATCCGCGAATGTTCGCGTGGCGGGGCGGGGGCTCGGAGGCGATGGCATCAAGTCCCGACGCCCGGATCTTATCGGCGACCACGATGGCGGCTCCATGGTCCGTCAATCGACTGTCACTCATGAGCGCGCGGACGGCGGCAGCGGAAAAGTTCGTGGATCGAAAAACCGACGTGTCGTCATCGGGCGCAGGCAGGTAGGCGTTATGTTTGATCCGCCCCTTTTCTTTCGCGACCCAACTCGACGACATGATTGAGCGGGCGACTTCCTCGTCACCCGCCACCACGAGCGGAAGTCCGGATGGCAAAAGGCTCACACCACGACTTGCCGGATGCTTTGCAATGCGAGCGCGGGCAGGCGCTCGCCGTCAAAAGCGAGGGCGGCATGCCAACGGTCCGTGCCATTCAGGCCCGCGCAGGCCAGACGTCCGCTGGTGCCCACGCTGAGACTGAACACCTTGCGATAGCCCCCATGCCACTCGAACGAAATGGCCGCGTCGTCGGGATCGACCGCGAGTTCCGGCGAGGGAACGTCTGCGGGAAGAGCACGGATAACTTCCTTCGCATTTTGAACGGTGATGTAGGACACCGGCGGAGCTTCCTGGCCGTCCCAACCGGGCGTGGAATGCTCGACGCTGAGAGCATCAAGCTCGTCCAGAAGCGCCGCGTGAGGAGCCCGGAGGGACACCGCGTTGTCGAGGCCACCTAAAACCTTGGTGACTCGTTCACGTGCAAACTGACCCTCGGCGGAACAGGCCGAGTCTGAACGCAACGCACGGCCGGCCAAACCACCGGCGGTGATCAGAGCGAAGGCGGTCATTGAAATAACTTCAGGCATTCGGGTGTAATCGTGTTCTCGAAGACGTTATTCTTCAAATTTCTTAGAGATTGTAGGGCAACCTTAAAGGCGGCGTGGTCGGCCGGATTGAAATCACCGCTTCGCATTGCGGCGATTTCGAAAATCAAGGGCAGCGTGGCGTTTTCAAGCGGCTGGGAAGCCAGCACCACCGATATCAGCGTCTTGGACTCCAGCGCCGCCATTTGATGTTGATGAACAAACTCGACGAAACTGAAAGGCTCTCCATCCGCTGGGGTGGCCATGACAGGAGGGTTTTTTAGGTATTTGCCCAAACTGAGCTGGCCCTCGGTCAGCGGTAAAAGGAGGCGATTGATGTAGCGCAGGCAGACTTGGCGAACGATCACCGGCTCGGCGACTTCGCGATAGAGGTCCCAGCAACGGAGAGCTTCGGGCAGATAGTTGTCGAATGATGTGTAGGGCGAGAGGCGGTTGAAAAAGAAGCCGTCTATGCGGCACTGCACGAGTTGCTTACCGTCCGCTGAGAGGTGGCGGAAGCCATGCACGCCCTGCCGCACCGCCTTAGCGGCGGGGACATCGCCGCCAATGCCCACTTGAAACTGCACCTCTTGCAGGTGCTGGGCTTGGCACTGCGGGTATTCCGCGACGAAGCGCTGGTTTAACGCCGTCTCCCAGCCGGAGCGGTCCTGGCCGGGGGGGAGTTCGCAGTGGAATTCGATGACCGCTTCGATGATTGGAGCGTTTTTGAGGTCGAGACTCATGGATTTGTGCTCAGAGGGCGGTGAGGTAGTCGCCGAGATATCGTTAAGGGTCCACTCGCGGGCGGGCAGAGGGCAAGCTCCGGACACCTGAAACGTTGGTCGGGTTTCCGTCGGACGAAACTGAAGTATTGCTCGAACAGCGTCCCGATATCCGCCCGGAAACGAGCGTATGGAATAGGACCGTAGGGTATCCCGTTTTGCTAAATCACTCGCGCTGAGCACACGTTTTTAATCGGCTGAGCGCATGGAGACGCCCGCCCGCGAAGCCCCTAAAGATCTGCCATGGGCCAGATATTGGGCGCCAGCGGACGAGGCTCCGCTACTCGAAGACGGATTTCTCATACCGCCCGGCAGGCCTCGCTACGGAAGTCCGCAACAAAGCGCCGTTCTCAAACTCCTCGCGGAACTAGAGGCCGTGCCGTGCTTGGTTTTGCTGGGGTCACCCGGATTGGGAAAATCACGAGAGCTGGCGAAGGAGCGGAATCGACTGACGGCACTCGCACCCGACGCCAATCGCCAGGTGTTGCACGTTGATCTCAAGACCTACGGTAGGGAGTCATTCTGCGAGGCGGTCTTCGCCTCAGATGCGTTCTTAGGCTGGCTGCGCGGAGACCACGTCTTAACCCTGCTGCTCGATAGTCTCGATGAATGTTGGGAACAGGTCCGAGATTTAATCCCGACACTCGCTCTCCGGATAAAATCAGGTCTATCAAAAGCAGGGCATCCGATGCTTCGGCTAAGACTAGGGTGCCGGGCGGCGGAATGGCGCGTCGAGGCTACGGCGCAGCTGAAAGAGGCATTCGGGAAGCCCGATCAAAATGAACCGCCTCGCGTGCAAATCCATCAGCTCGCGCCGCTCAGGCGTGAGGACGTGGCTTTGGCCGCTCGCAGTCTTGGTTTTGCTGGCCCGGGGGATTTCATGGCCGATCTGGCGGCGCACGATCTGAACGCCCTGGCGGCGCATCCTCTCACGCTCGATCTGCTGCTGGAGGATGCGCGCGAAGGACGGCCGCTCGGCCCGACCCGTGCGGACGTATATCGACGCGGCATGCTTCGGCTCGCGCATGATCCGCATGAACAGGCCGGCGCAACGCCTAGGAATCCGCATACGACCAAGGAAAGCCGGCGGATGATCGCCGCGCGCCTTGCCGCGCAAGGCGCGCTTGGCCGACGTTACCTGTATCGGCTCCCTCTTTCGGCGACGCCGCCTTCACCTGCGGTGCTGGAGACGGGCGATCTGGTCTCCGATGCCGACGGTGGCGGAAATGCCGCGTCCCTGGTCGATCTCGGCGCTAATGCGCTACGAGAAACCTATCGCTGCGGACTGTTTCGCGGCGCCGGAGTGGATTGTGTTACGTGGCAGCATCAGGCATACGCGGAGTTTCTCGCTGCGGATTTCCTGGCGGCGCGCAAGCCGACGCGAAACGAAAACCCGACGCAGACTTTGCTTGGCTTGGTCAGTGATGTCGGCGCAGCGGTGCCCAGGATTTATCCGCCGCTGGAGGAACTGGCGCTTTGGCTGGTCGAGCTTCATCCGCCGCTTTTCGAGCGACTCCTGCCGGGCAACGCCGACGTGCTTTTGCGCTGCGACAATCGCACGCTGACGGACGCGCGCCGTGCTCAAGTGGTGGAGTTGTATTTCGAACAGTTGCGCAGCCACGAAGCCGAGGCGCAGGACGGGCGACCGACTTTGTCTCTGGGACGGCTCAAGCATCCGGGTTTGGCCGGTCAGCTCCGGGCGGTGCTCTTGAATCGGGATGAATCCGTGCCGATCCGCCGGACGGCCATCGTGATCGCGCAGGCCTGCGATTGTCAGGAGCTGGCGGCGGACTTGATCGAGGTAATTTTTCGCGAGGATGAAGGCGTCGGTGTCACGCATGCGGCGGCGTGGCAGCTTCGGCGCTGGGGAAAGAGCGAGACGGATGCGCTGGATTTCGCGCCCGCTCTCCGTGATCGTTTATTGGCCGCGCCAGATCGCCCAGATACCGAGGTTCTCGGCTGTGTGCTACCGCTGTTGTGGCCCGACGGTATGAGCACGGAGGAGCTGTTGCCTTTCCTGAGCCGTATGCAGTCGGAACGTTCGATCACGTCCTACGATATGCTGCTGCACTCGGAGCTGATCGAAGATGTCCGGGCGGAAGATGTTCCGATCATCCTTCGCTGGGCGGCGGGACTTTCACCGGAACGGGGCCAATACCGCATAGATCGAGACGTGGAGTTCATCCAGCAGGTGGTGCGTTTGGGATTTTCGCATGTGGATACGGCGGGCGTCCTGCCTGCGTTGGTTGAACTGGCGATCAGTTGGGCGCATTATGACCGGCCATCCATTTTAGCCAGGAAAGATGATCGGGCGTTATCCCGGGACGCTCGACGCCGTTTCTGGAGCGCGCTTTTGGCAGAGCCTGATGACGAAAAAACTAAACCGGTCTTTTCCCAGCTCCACGAGCCCCGTGCGGTTTTCTTCGTGAGCGAAGACCTGGCATGGGCGGTGGATGAGGCAATCCGCACGGTGGGCACGCCAGTTGGCGGGCGTTGGATCAATTTGGTGGTCTGGCTAACCCGATTCGGGGAACCAGCAGATATCGAAACGGTTTGGCCTCTGGCGGAGGCATCAGAGGCCTTCGCGGATAACGTGCGCGCGCTAACCACCTGCCAGTTGATCGAAAACGGAGAACCCAATTGGCAGAAGCAACGCTACCATCGTGAGCAAGAGGCCGAGAAACACCAGCGAGAGCGAAAACCTATCGAGGAGCGGCTTTTTGATGCGCTCGATGGCTTCGATCAGGGACAGGAAGATGCACTTTGGTGGGTGATTGACATGCTGTATCTCGTAGAGGGTGAGAACGATGGGGCGCGCTTACCGCGCGGAGATAACTCGAAAGCCATTCGGCATGGATTGTCGGAGGCGCTCCATAAGCGACTGAGAGGCGTGGGGCGTCATTACTTGGAAACCGTCGAGGCGCCCGCCACTTCCCAACTGGTTTTAAACACGGCGCAAAAAAGGCACGTAAGCGTCGTGCAACTGGTGGTCTATCTTACAGAGCGTGAGCCGGAATTTCCGTCGTCGTTGCCGGTCGAATGGTGGCGGACGTGGTTTCCGGCGCTGCTTGTTTATCAGAGCTACACCTTCGGACATGATGATGACTTGTGGAGGGGCATTATTGCCACGGGACATCGGCTTAGTCCGGAGGGATTCCATGAGGCGCTTCGAGGGTGGTTACCGACAGGGGATGCAGTCGGGATCGACCACAAGGCTTGGTGTGATGCCGCAATCCTGGTCGATCCTTTCGTCCGGGAGATTTTGCGAGGACATGCTTTGTCGGCGGAGACACATCGTCCCCATCTTCATGCGATAGGCCGAGCTTTGCTAAAAACTGGAGACACGGAATTGGAAAACGAACTCGCCGCTCGGTTGCCGCAACTAGGAGCGGATTTGATCACCTGTCATCCGCATGCGCCCATGGCTGCGGCACTATTACTCGCGATGCGCCCAGATGCGTGGGCCGAACGTATAGCCGCAGAAATGGCCAGAGACGCCGATTGGGCCCGCGCGGTGATGCGGGCGCTAAACACGCCCGGTGGACTGGCAGCAAACTGGATCACTTATCTGGCTCCCGATTGCCTGGCCCGACTGTGGGAAACCTTGCGGAGTCTCGTGCCCAACGATCCATGGAAGGTTGGGGAGGCGTCCTTGGTCACGGTCGAGCATGAGATCCGACAACTGCAGAGCTTTTTGCTGAAACATCTTCGCGCCCAATCCTCGCCTGCGGCGGTGAGAGCATTGGAAGAATTGATCGGCCGAAATCCGGATGATTCTGCATGGCTGGGGCAGTTGCTGGCGCATGTGCGGCGGGCCGCGCGACGTGAGATATGGACGCCTTTGGAGCCGCAAGCGGCGGCAAAATTTTTGGAGGAATCGGGATCGCGCCCGATCCGCAACCTGGGCGATTTGTGCGATGCGGTGATGGGTTCGCTGGAGCGTTACCAAGGCTATCTGCGCGGGCCTAATCGTCCGACCGAGCTATGGAACGAGCCGACGGCAGGACGGAAGTTCTATGAGCCGAAAGATGAGAACGTCCTGTCGAATTGCCTCGTGACGCATCTACGCCGCGATCTGGGCGCGTTGAGAGTTTGGGCGGAGCGCGAAGTGGAGGTTCGTCGCGGCACCGCTGCCGAGCCCGGCGACAATCCTGACATCGTGGTCGTCGCGCCAAATCACGCAGATCCGGCCCAGCCCATGCGGCTTTACGTCGAGGTGAAATGCGCGTGGAACGTCGAGGCCTTGTCCGGTTTGGGCGAGCAGCTGTTTGAGCGCTACCTTCGCACGGCCGACGGCGGAGTGTATTTGCTCGCCCACTACGCCTGCGCGACCTGGAACGCGCCGGGGGATCGGCGGCGAAAAACGGCGTTGCATGATTTGACCAAGGCGGAGGCGGCGAGGCGGTTGGAGGCGGAGCGTATGCGGGTGCAGTCGCTGACCGAGAAACGGTTGGCGGCGTTTTTTCTGGACGCGGCCCTTTGAGCGGAACGCAAAAAACCGGCCCCGCATGGAGGCCGGTCTAATGAATCCTTGATAGGCGGCCGCTATCAGACCGCGCCGAGGGCGACGGGGACCTTGGCGGGGTCGAAGCGGTAGAGGGGCTTGGGGGCCTCGGGGGTCGGGGGGAAGGGCACGACCTTCCAGAACTTGCCGACCTCGGCGTCCCAGTTCTCCACGAGCTTCTGCGCCTGCTTGCTGCTGGTCAGGCGGAAGTGCAGCGCGACGATGTCGCGCAGGCTCTTCGCCTCGTCGGCGTCGACGACCCGCTCCAGGCCGATCATGGCGGGGTTGATCTTCTTCGCGAAGGTTTCGGCCGCGTCGTAGACGAAGGCGAGACCGCCGCTCATGCCGGCGCCGAAGTTTACGCCGGTGTCGCCGAGGATCACGACCAGGCCGCCGGTCATGTATTCGCAGCCGTGGTCGCCCACGCCCTCGACCACGGCGGTGGCGCCGGAGTTGCGGACGGCGAAACGCTCGCCGGCCCGGCCGGCGGCGAACAAGCTGCCGCCGGTGGCGCCGTAGAGGCAGGTGTTGCCCGCGATGCTCTGGTCCTTCCACTGGAAGGTCTCGGAGGCCTTCGGGCGGATGACGATCTCGCCACCGTTCATGCCCTTGCCGACGTAGTCGTTGGCTTCGCCGAGCAGGGTCAGGCGCACGCCGTTGACCAGGAAGGTGCCGAAACTCTGGCCGGCCGAACCGGTGAAGGTGAGGTCGATGGTGCCGGAGGGCAGGCCCTCGTCGCCGTTGTAGAGCGCGATCTGGCCGGAGAGCTGGGTGCCGACGTCGCGGTTGACGTTGGTGACCTTGTAGCGGCGCACCAGGCTCTTGGACATCTTCAACAACACGTCGCGCGCGTCCTGCACGATGGCCTCGTCGAGCGAGCCCTCGCCGCCGAAACGCTCGTTGCGCTCGCGGGTGTGGTAGCGCTCCAGCTCGCCCGAAGGGTCGGGGTTGTGGAGCAAGCCGCCGAGGTTGAGCAGCTTGGTCTTCGGGTTGGCGGGGTCGTCGATCTGCTCGAGCAGGTCCACGCGGCCGATGATCTCGTTCAGGTTGCGCGCGCCGAGCTTGGCCAGGTAGTGGCGCACGTCCTC
>CAMCHD010000148.1 GCA_945874545.1 Akkermansia muciniphila
CACGTTGAAGGTGTAACCGCTGCCGAAATACAAAGCCTGGCCCCAGCGTTTGCCGATGCTGCCGGCCACGGTGTAGCCCTGATAATCCGAGGCGAGCAAGGAACCGGTCTCGGTCCAGACGTCGTTGGCGTCTCCCGCGACCGTGGTGACGTCCCACCGCTTGAAGGTGCCTTCGACGCCGCCATTGCCGATGAGCGTGACCACCTCGCCCGCGTCCGGTCGCGACGTGGCGAGGGTCAGGTTCGGCAGCGCGGGCGCGGCCGCGATGCGGAAAAGGTAGAGGTCGGTCGTGGTGTTGTCGCCGTTGCGCAACTGCACTCCCGAACCCCCGACCCCGGCATAAAAGGTGCCGCCCAGCGTGATGCCGGGCGCGCCGCCGCCGGCCACGTGGGTGGCGGTCAAAACCCAGGCGCCGGTCGAAAAATTGCCCAGAAAAATCCCGCTGGCCCCGCCGACCGAACCGGCGTTGTTCCAAGGCAGGCCACCGCCCGGATCGGTGTTGTTGCCGGTGCCGTCGCCGCCATAGATGACCAGCGCCCGCGCCGAATCGGCCGAAGCGAGGGCAAACAACGCGACGCAGAAAAGGGAAACCGGGCGGGGTAGGTGCATCGCAAAACGCTTGCTGGAGCGGCGGCGCATTTCAAGCGGCCAACCGTCCGCCACCGGTTTTTACCCGTAGCGGTCGGGCGACATACTTTGGAGTGCGGAGCCTCGGCTCCGCTTTCGTTTCCGCGCCTCGGCGCGGAAAAACCGACGGGGGCCAAAGCGACCCCCGCCCAACCTTCCGGCCCTACTTGCCGATGCCCGAGGCGCGGAAGCCGATGGCCCGCAGCTGGGCCAGGTTGAGGATGTTGCGGCCGTCGAAGATAAACGCGGGTTTGGGCATGCCGGCGTAAATGGCGGCGTAGTCGAGGGTCTTGAACTCGTCCCACTCGGTCACGATGGCGATGGCGTGCGCGCCGGCGCAGGCCTCCAGCGCGCTCGCGGCGACCGTCAGCCGGGGGTTGGCCGGCGCGCCCTTGCCGAGCACGTCGGCGACGATCTCGTGGGCCGGGACCTTGGGGTCGTAGACCACCACGTTGGCCTGCTCGGTGAGGAGGTCGCGGCACACGCTGATCGCGGCCGTCTCGCGGGTGTCGTTGGTGTCCTTTTTGAAGGCGAAGCCCAGCACCGCGATGCGTTTGTCCGCCACCGTGTTGTAGAGCGCCTTGACGATGTTGGCGGCGAAGCGGCGCTTCTGCCAGTCGTTGATCTTGATCACGCTTTCCCAGTAGGCCGCGACCTCGGGCAGGCCGAAGTGCTCGCAAAGGTAGGTGAGGTTCAGCACGTCCTTTTGGAAACAGGAGCCGCCGAAACCGACCGAGGCCTTGAGGAATTTAGGCCCGATACGCGAGTCCTTGCCGATGGCGTTCGCCACCTCGTCGACGTCGGCCTCGGTCGCCTCGCAGAGCGCGGAGATGGCGTTGATCGAGGAGATGCGCTGGGCGAGGAAGGCGTTCGCGACCAGCTTGGAGAGCTCGGAGGACCAGAGGTTGGTGGTGATGATGCGCTCCCGGGGCACCCAGCGGGCGTAGACCGAGACCAGCGCCTCGATCGCGGCCTCGCCCTCGGGGGTGCGCTCGCCGCCGATCAACACGCGGTCCGGCATGGTCAAGTCGGCCACCGCCGTTCCCTCGGCCAGGAATTCCGGATTGGACAACACCTGGCACTTCGCGGCGCAGGGATGGGCGGCGAGGATTTCCTGGATGGTCGTGGCGGTGCGCACCGGGATGGTCGACTTTTCCACGATGATCTTGGGCGTCGTGGCCACCTCGGCGATGGTGCGCGCCACGGATTCGATGTAACGCAGATCGGCCGCGCGGCCCGCGCCGACACCGTAGGTTTTGGTCGGGGTGTTGACCGAGACAAAGATGATGTCGGACTCGGCGATCGCGCCCTTCACATCGGTGGAGAAAAACAGGTTGCGCCCCCGGGCGGCCTTCACGACCTCGTCCAGACCGGGCTCGTAGATCGGCAGCGTATCCGAATTCCAGGCCGCGATGCGTTTTTCGTTCAGGTCGACCACCGTGACGGTGATGTCGGGTGCTTTAAAGGCGATCATCGCCATCGTCGGACCACCCACATAACCGGCACCAATGCAGCAGATTTTCATAAGGTAAAGGTGCTGTTCTGCGCGGCCGGGAGCCGAATCCAAGCCGCATTTTCGCTCCCATTATGACTTTTGGGCAACGGCCTCGCCCGACGCCGTCCGCCGCCCGGCCTCGCGTGCCGCCGCGCGCGACGGGTTTTTGCATTCCGGGTTGGACCTCCGCGCGACGCTCGCCGACTTTCCCGCGCCCGCCCCGGCCCCATGCCCGATCTCGAACCGCCGCACCCGCAACACCTCCGTTTCGCCCGCATCCGCCGGACGAAGTGGTTGCTGCGTTACATGCCTCGCCGGGCCCGCTTCCACACCTACCCTCTGGTCGGTCGCTTCGCGGAGTTCGCGCGCAAACGCAGTTATCTGTGGTCGTTTCAATACCCCCAGATCCGCGCCGCCATCTACCTCGGGTCCGTGCTCACCCTGCTACCCGTGCTCGGTCAGTTGCCCATCGCCTTCGGCCTCTGCCTGCTTTTCCGGACCAATTTTATGATCCTCGGCGGGCTTCAGTTCGCGAGCAATCTGCTGACCTTTCCGTTTATCCTCTGGGGCACCTACCACCTGGGATCGTTTGTGCTCGATGTCACCGGGCTGGACGCCTTTGCCGGGCTCATCCCTCCGCCTTCGGCCGACCCCACGCTTTCTCCCGTCGCGGGCGAGTCGGCCGGCGGCAGCGGGGTCGGCCTCTACGTGAGCGCCTTTTCCATCGGCGGTCTGCTCGCCGGCCTGGTGCTGGGCGCGGTCCTGGACCTGCTGTGGCGTTTCCTTGTGCTCCCCGCCGCCAAACTCCGCGCCGCCCGCCGCCCCGTGACCGCGAGCGTCACGCCCCACGATCTTCCGCCTTCCGCTCCCTGACTCCCTTCGCCCGGCCCATGCTTCGCATCCCCCGCCCTCTGCTCTGTCTCGGTCTGTTTTTTGTCGGCCTCTTTGGCTGCAGCAGCACCGCGCCCACCCCGCCGCCCGAGCCCGCGCCGGCGCCCGCCCTCGCGCCGGTGCGCGTCGCCCCGGTCGCCGCGCCCGTCCTGCTCGGCATCGACGTGCTCGCCGCGGACGGTTTCGAGGCGGTGAAGGGCAAACGCATCGGCCTCCTGACCCACGCCGCCGGGGTGAACCGCGCCGGCCGCAGCACCATCGACGTGCTGTTCGAGGCCCCCGGGGTGAAACTCACCGCCCTTTTCGCGCCCGAACACGGGCTCGCCGGCTTGATCAAGGCCAGCGTGAACTTCGGCGACGAACAACACATCCCCACCGGTCTGCCCGTCTACTCCCTCCACGGCAAAAACCGCAAACCCACCGCCGCCCAGCTCAAGGACCTCGACGCCCTGGTGATCGACCTGCAGGACATCGGCGTGCGCAGCTACACCTTCAACGTGGTGATGCGCTACGCGATGGATTCCTGCTTCACCCACGGCGTGGAGGTGATCGTGCTCGACCGGCCCAATCCCCTCGGCGGGCTGAAGGTCGACGGCCCCCACCTCGACCGCGAGTGGATGAGCGGCGTCGGCGCCTTCCGCATTCCCTACGTCCACGGTCTGACCATGGGCGAGCTCGCCCGCCTCGCCGCCGAGGCCCCCGGCGTGCTCGACGTGCCCGAGACGGTGCGGGCCAAGGGCCGCCTCACCGTCATTCCGATGCGCGGCTGGAAACGGTCGCTGCGCTGGCCCGAGACCGGCCTTAAGTTCGTGCCCACCTCTCCGCTGGTGCGGGATTTTCCCGCCGTGGTCGGCTACGCCATGACCGGCCTCGGGTGTGAATACAGCGGCTTCAGGCACGGCGCGGGCAAGGAGCACCCGTTCCGCGCCCTGAGTTACAAGGGCAAGACCCCCGCCCAGCTGAAGGCCGACCTCGATCGCCTCGCCATCCCCGGCCTTGGTTTTCGCCTCCTCCCGCTCAAGGACGCCGCCGGCCGCCCGACCACCGCGCTCTACGTGGACGTGATGGATTGGAACGCCTGGCGCCCCACCCAGCTGAGTTTCGAGTTGATGCGGCTGGCCTGCCGTTACGACCCGCCCAACCCCTTTGCCCGGCTCGACCCGAAGAGCGTCCGCAGTTTTAACATCCACGTGGGCAGCACCGCCTGGTGGGAAGCCCTGGTCCGCGACGGAGCCCAGGTCGACGTGGAGGGTTTCGAGGCGGATTGGGCCGCGCGCTGCGCCGCCTACCAACGCCAGACCGAGCGATTCTGGCTCTACCCACGCTGAGCCTGCTAGGCCTGCGCCAGCAACTCGGGCTCGAGGTCGGCCAGGCCGGGTGCGACCACCGCCGCGCCGCGCGCGCGGAGCTCTTCGGCCGTATGCGTGCCGGTGGTCACGGCGAAACAAGCGCCCAGGCCCCCCAGTCGGGCCGCGTCCACATCCCAGGGCGAGTCTCCAACCAGGGCGGTGGTCCCCGCCGTCGCGCCGAGGGTCCGCAAGGCGTGCGCGGTGAATTCGGGCTGCGGTTTTAACCAAGCCGTATCCGTCGCGCCGAACACCCCCGCGAGCAGCGGATCGAGCCCGAGATGGGAGCAAACCCGTCGCGCGGAGGGACCGTGTTTGTTGGTGAAGACGGCGCACACGACCCCCGCCGCGTGCAGATTTTGCATCAACTCGCGCGCTCCCGGGAAAAGCGCGACGTCATCGAGCATGGTGGCGTCCCAGTAGGCGCGATACACCGGGAGGGCCTCGTCGAGGCGGTCGGCGTAGGCCGGGCCGAGGGTTTTTTTCAACGCCTCCGGCAAGCCCCCGCCGATGGCGCGCATCACCTCATCGCGGGTGGCGTCGGGCAGGCCGTAGTGCCGCCGCACGTGGGTGTGCGCCCGGTGAATGGCGGCGAAATGATCGAGCAAGGTGCCATCGAGATCAAAGAGGACGGTGCGGAAACGCGGCGACATGGCCGAGGTGTTAAAATCTCCCCCCGCCCGGCGCCACCGGTAAATGCGGGCGGGCCGACACCGTAGGCCGAAAAACCGAACCCGCCCGGAGCGTTCACCGCTTGGAGTAGGGTGTGTCTGGGAAATAAACTCGCCGTGCGCCAGAGGAGAAAGTCGCTCGGCCAAGGCGACCGAGGCGGAGGTGGACCGGCGGTCCATGCCGCCGAGGGCAACGCTGGACCAGCGAGTTTCTTCTCTGGTCTGCGCGCAGGATGAGTTTAATTCCCAGACACACCCTAGGCCAGCGCGGCGAAGAGAAGAAAAACCAGCAGGGCGGCGAAAAGACTGGGCAGCAGGGGGACGCCGCCCAGCGCGCGAAACTGGGGTCGCCGGGCGCCGGGAAACCGCAGAACGGAGAAGACGACCCCGGCGAGGGCGACGCCGGCAAACAAGAGGAGCATGGAGAGCGGGTTCATCGCGGCAAAGAGGGAGAATTTTTCCAAAAATCCAGGACGCCGGCGATACTTGGTTTTGTCCTTGCCGCTCCAAGGCCGGACCCGCGCCGCTTTTCGCGACGTCGTTCCCGGATATCTCCAGCCCACCGGATCAAAACACACCCCGTCCCGCCCCTACGGCCACTTGCCTTCCCCGCCGACCCGCGCTGTTTGCGCCGCATGAGCCCGAAGGTCGCGCCCTGGTTTTCCCTCGATCCCCACGTGGCCCGCCGCAGGAGCCGGGAGCGACTGGTGCTCGCTTTGGTCGCGGCCGCCTGGCCGGCCTTTGTCGGCCTCGTGCCGCCGCTGGCAGGCACGCCGGCCGGGTGGGTTTTCCTGCCGATGTTTGTCGCACCGCTCGTGGCGGCCCGTCTGCTGGGGCCCGGCTGGGCGGTGGCCTACGGAGCGGCCGGGCCGGGCTTTAACTGCGCCACCGCCGCGTTGCCGGTCGGGATGCTGATGCCACTCCTGACCTTGGAACTGGCCATCTTCGGCGCTGCGGCGGCCTGGCTGGATCGACGCATGGATAAACCGGTGGTGCCGGTGCTTTTTGCCCTCGCGCTCGCGAAGTTGGGCGTGCTCGGGACCGCCTACCTCCTCCCGGACCTCGTGCCGCTCGGGCAGACGCCTTTTGGTTTCGTGACCGCAACGACCGCGGCGGCGTGGCCCGGCATGATCCTGCTCGGGCTGCTCCACGCCGCGCTTGCCGCCGGCCGCCAGGCACCGGGCAAGGCCGCTCCTTCGCCAACCCTCGTCGCGTAAACTTGCACGCGGCGGCACCCGCAAGTCACACGCCCACGGCAAGGAATCGTTTGCGCACGGGCCTTCGGCTTGCCCAACTCGCGGCATGTCTCGTCCCGTTCCTCCTCCCGTCGCGTCGCCCTGCGAGGCGGCCGTGCGCGTGGAGCAGACGGACGGCGAACTGCACGTCGCCCTCGGCGGGACCTGGCGGGTGACGGCGGAAAAACCCGACTGGAGCCCCGAACGCCTCGCGACCAAGCCCGCCGGCCTGCACATCGCCCTCGGATCGGACCTCGGCGAGTGGGATAGCTCGCTGCTGCTCTTTATCCACGAGATGAGGAGCTGGGCCCAGGGCGCCGGGGTGCGCTGCGAGATCGACCACCTGCCCGACGGCATGCAGTCGATGCTGCAACAATTCACCCAGGCCTGCGAAAAATCCCGCCCGGTGGATCGCGCCGAGAGTTTTGTCGCCACCGTGGGCCTGGCCGCGGCGGACGCGTGGGCCAAAACCCGCGAGATCGCGCATTTCCTCGGCGAGTGCGTGCTGAGCGGAGTCTTCCTCGCCCGCAATCCGAAGAAATTCCGCCTGCGCGACTGCCTCGAGGAGATCCAGCAGTGCGGGGCGATGTCCCTGCCCATCGTCAGCCTGATCAGCCTGCTGGTCGGTCTGATCATGGCCTACCAATCGGCGATTTTGATGCGCCAGTTCGGCGCCGACATCTACGTCGCGGACGCCGTCGGGCTGGTCATGGTGCGCGAGCTGGGCTCGATGATGACCGCCTTCATCCTCGCCGGCCGCACCGGCGCCGCCTTCGCCGCCACCCTGGGCAACATGCGCGCGAACGACGAGATCGACGCGCTCGAGACCCTCGGTATCCGCGCGGTGGATTTTCTTGTCCTGCCCCGCCTGGTCGCCCTCGGCCTGATGATGCCCCTGCTCGCCCTCTACGCCAATTTCCTCGGCATCCTCGGCGGCATGGTGGTGTCGCTCGGCCTGCTCGACATCCCGCCCTCCGCCTACTGGGTGCAGACCATGTCGGCCATCGACCTCTCCGACGTCGCCACCGGCGTGATCAAGGCCGCCGCCTACGGCGTGCTGGTGGGCCTCGCCGGCTGCCATCGCGGCCTGCTGGCCGAACGCAGCGCGGCCGGGGTCGGCCGGGCCGCCACCTCGGCCGTCGTCATGGGCCTGCTCCTCATCATCATCGCCGACGCGATTTTCGCCGTCGCCTTCAACGTCTTCGGACTCTGAGCCATGGTCGCCGCCCAAAACCTGCCCGCCGAGGCCCCCGCCGCCCCCGCCGCCGTGGAGGCGCAGGGCATCGATTGCGGCTACGGCGGCGAACCCCTGATCAAGGACCTCAGCTTCGCGGTGAAGCGCGGGGAGATCTTTTTCGTCATCGGCGGCTCGGGCTGCGGCAAGAGCACGCTCCTGCGCCACCTCATCGGCCTGAACCGCCCGACGGCCGGCGACGTGCGGTTTTTCGGCCGCTCCTTCCTCGACGCCGACGCCACCCGCCGGCGCGATCTGCTCAAGACCTTCGGCGTGCTCTACCAGGGCGGCGCACTGTGGAGTTCCCTCACCCTGATGGAGAACATCTGCCTGCCGCTGGAGGAATACACCACGCTCAACCCCCGCGAACGCCAGGAACTGGCGGCGTTCAAACTCTCCCAGGTGGGCCTCGCGGGCTACGAGAGCTACTACCCGGCGGAGATCTCCGGCGGCATGAAAAAACGCGCGGGCCTGGCGCGGGCCCTGGCGCTGGACCCGGCCATCGTCTTTTTCGACGAACCCTCCGCCGGCCTCGATCCGATCACCTCGCGCAAGCTGGACGAGCTGATCCTGCAGATCCGCGACCTGCTGGGCACGACCTGCGTGGTGGTGTCGCACGAGCTCGATTCGATTTTCGGCATCGCCGACCGCGTGCTGATGCTGGACAAGACCGCGCGCGGCCGCATCGCCCTCGGCGACCCGCGCGCGCTGGCGGTCGAGAGCGAGGACCCGCGGGTGCGGGAGTTCCTCGGCCGCAACGCCCGCCCCGGTGAAAACGGCTTCGACAGCCCCGGCGCCCGCCCGCAATAACTGGCCCCCTTTTTCCAACCCACCGCCGCCGTGAAGACCAAAATCAGCCCCACCGTCGTCGGCCTCTTTGTGCTGGGCGCCCTCCTCCTTGGCGTCATCGCCCTGTTTTCCTTCGGCGGGGTGAACTTTTTTTCCAAGCCCGAGCGCTTCGTGGTGTATTTCAACGAGTCGATCCACGGTCTCGACCAGGGCTCGCCGGTGAAACTGCGCGGCGTGCGCATCGGGCGCGTGGTCGGCATGAAGGTGCGCGCCATCCCCGGAGGCTCGGCCGACGAGCCCCGTTCCGTCGTGGCCGTGGTGTGCGAGCTGAGTCGCGACGTGGTGGCCAACGCCGCCGGCCAGCCGGTGGACGTCTCCGACCGCGGCGAGTTGCAACACCTGGTGGACGAGGGCCTGCGCGCCCAGCTCGGCGTGATCGGCTACGCCACCGGCCTGCTTTACGTGGAGCTCGATTTCTACGACCCCAAGGCCTACCCGGCCCGCCCCCGCGACGTATCCGGCACGGACTACCTCGAACTGCCGGCCGTGCCGTCGAAGAGCGCCGAGTTCTTGCGCGGCCTGGAGGAGATCCTGACCAACGTGAAGCGCATCGATTTCGCCGAGCTCGGCGCACAGGTCCAGGGCCTGCTGGTCGACACCCGCCGCCAGATCAACGCCGCCGATCTCGCGCGGGTGTCGCGCGAGTGGGCCGACGCCGGCAAGGCCCTGCGCGAGTTCGTCGAGTCGCCCGAGGCGAAACAAACCCTGGCCAACGCCGCCTCCGCCTCCGCCCGGCTCGACCGGGTCCTGGCCGAGGTCGAAACGACGGTCGGCCCGAGCAGCGAGCAACTGAACCTGGTGCTGGCCGAGGCCCGCAACGCGCTGGCCGATTTCACCGAGACCTCGACCGTGATGAAGCGGTTTATCAATGCCCAGCAATACCTCGGCGACGACGCTTCCAAGGCATTTGTGCGCCTCGGCGAGGCCGCCGCCGCGGTCGGCCGCCTGGCCGATTTCCTGGAACGCAACCCGAACGCGCTGCTGAGCGGCCGCGCCGACGAGACGAAGTGATCACGCCGCCCGCCCTCCCTCCCTTTCCCGCATGACCACGCGCCTCCCCGCCCCGCTTCTCCGCCCCCTCGTCTGCGCCGGCGCCGCCCTCCTGCTCGCCGGGTGCAGCCTGCTGCCCAGCCCGAAGAAGGACCCGACCCGTTTTTATGTGCTCACCGGACCGACCGCGACCGAGGTGAACACCCGCTTG
>CAMCHD010000149.1 GCA_945874545.1 Akkermansia muciniphila
AAAAGTCGGGGCCGCGATCGGTCCGGGTTCGTTGACTTATCCGGGGGGAACCTGCACGGTCCGCTTCAGTCCATTCCCTGATGCCTGATCCCACCCAAGACAGTTCCAAATCCCCCCGGCGCCCGCTTAAAAACCTCCCTCCGGATAAATTCCAGCCCCGCATGTGGCTGATATGGATCGCGTTGCTTGCGACCATTCTCGCCGTGCTGCTGCTCAATCCGGTGAAAACCCAGGGCCAGGCGGTCCTCAAGATCACCGAGGTGGTCGAGCTGGCGGAGAAGGGTCAGATCAAGGAGGGCGTGCTGCGCTACAACGGAAGCGGCGCTCCCTACTGGTATGACATCACCGGCGAGTCGACCGAGCCCACCCTCGAGGTCGAAGGCGGCGGAGCCAAGACCAACCAATTCCGTGCCGCCGGCCGCCTGACCGACGAGACCTACGAGCGTCTGGAGAAGACCGGCGTGTTTAAACAGACCCCGGCCTCCAGCGTTTGGAGCAACCTGATCATCAATCTGCTGCCGATTTTCCTTATCCTCGGCCTGCTCTACTTCCTCTTTGTCCGCCAACTCAAGAACGCCGGCCGCGGCGCACTGAGCTTTGGCAAAAGCAAGGCCAAGCTGCTCAGCCGTGATCGCGACAAGGCGACCTTCGCCACCGTGGCCGGTTGCGACGAGGCCAAGCAGGAGATCTCCGAGGTGGTGGACTTCCTCAAGGACCCGAAAAAATTCCAGAAAATCGGCGGTAAAATCCCCAAGGGCATCCTCCTGGTGGGCCCCCCCGGCACCGGCAAAACCCTGCTCGCCAAGGCGGTGGCGGGCGAGGCCGACGTGCCCTTCTTCAGCGTCAGCGGCTCCGACTTCGTCGAGATGTTTGTCGGCGTGGGCGCCAGCCGGGTGCGCGACATGTTCGAGCAGGGACGCAAAAACGCCCCGTGCATCATTTTTATCGACGAGATCGACGCGGTCGGCCGCCAGCGCGGCGCCGGCCTCGGCGGCGGCAACGACGAGCGCGAACAGACCCTGAACTCGATGCTGGTCGAGATGGACGGCTTCGATACCTCCGAGGGCGTGATCATCATCGCCGCGACCAACCGCGCCGATGTGCTCGACCAGGCCCTGCTCCGCCCGGGCCGCTTCGACCGCCAGATCTATGTCGACCTGCCCGATCTCGCCGGGCGCGAACAAATCCTCAAGGTCCACGCCCGCAAGATTCCCCTCGCCGACGACGTCGATCTGAACGTCGTCGCGCGCGGCACTCCGGGCCTCTCCGGTGCCGAACTGGCCAACCTGCTCAACGAGTCCGCCCTCCTGGCCGCCCGCCGCAACAAGAAGCGGGTCGACGCCCGCGACGTGGACGACGCCCGCAACAAGGTGCTTTTTGGCCTGGAGCGCCGCAAGGGCATGGACGCCGAGGATCGCAAGATCGTCGCCGTGCACGAAGCCGGCCATGCCCTGGTCTCCGCCGTGATCAAGGACGAGACCATGCCCGTGCACAAGGTCACCATCATCCCCCGCGGCCGCTCGCTCGGCAGCACGATGTATATTCCCTCCAAGGACACCTACAACTACGCCAAGCGGCGCATGCTCAACCAGCTCGCGACCCTCTTCGGCGGGCGCATCGCGGAGGAGACCGTGCTCGGAGACATCACCTCCGGCGCCTCCGGCGACATCCGCCAGGCCTCCAAGCTCGCCCGCCATATGGTGTGCGACTGGGGCATGAGTGTCCTGGGTCCCATCGCCTTCGGGTCGAACGAGGACACGGTGTTTCTCGGCCGCGAAATCACCCGTTCCCAGAACCACAGCGAAGAGACCTCACGCACCATCGATTCCGAGGTGAAAAAGATCGTGGACGAGCAATACGCCCGTGCCCGGGAGATCATCCTAGGGCACCGCGCGGCGCTTGATAAAATCGCCGACGCCCTCCTGGAGCACGAGACGATCGAGGGCCGCCACGTGAACGAGATCCTCGAGTTCGGCGAGATCCGTTCTCCCATCGCGCCTCCCGAGCCGCCTCCGATTCCGGCCGGCGCCAAGCCCGAGGCCCGGGCCGGCAACGCCCGCAAAGAGCCCGAGTCGCTCGGTGGCGCGCCTTCGCCGTCCCCGGCCTGATCCGGATCGAAACCGGAATCCCGACCGCAGATCCTGCGGAGTATCGCCGGTGCGGGATTTCCCGGTTCCGGTGCGTTACACGAGGTCCGGGGGCGTGTCGCGTTCCGCGAAACGAAGCCCGTGCATCACGCCGCGCAACTCGGCCAAGCCGCGCATGCGGCCGATGGCGGAGTAGCCGGGGGTGAGAGGAACATAGTTCGTGAGGTCTTGCATCATCACGTGGCCGTGGTCGGGGCGTAGCGGTAGTTGCCAGTCGGGCCGGCCGGCGGCGCGGCGCCGGTCCTGTTCGTCGAGCAGGACGCGTAGGACGGCGGGCATGTCGACGTCGCCGTCGAGGTGGTCGGCTTCGAAAAAAACGCCGGAGGGTAGGCGTTTGGTGGCGCGCAGGTGGACGGCGTGGATACGCGGGGCGAAGCGGCGGGCCAGGGCGGGCAGATCGTTGTCGGGCCGGGCGCCGAAGGAGCCGGAGCAGAAACACAGGCCGTTGGCCTCGTGGTCGGCGAGGGCGAAGAGGGTGTCGACGTCGGCGGCGGTGGACACGATGCGGGGCAGTCCTAGGACCGGGAACGGCGGATCGTCCGGGTGGATGGCCAGGCGCACGCCGAGCTCGGCGGCCACGGGCACGACGTGTTGCAGGAAGCGGGCGAGGTTGGCGGTCAACTCGGCGCGGTCGATGCGGGCGTAAGCGGCGAGGCGGGCGCGGATATCGTCGAGGGTGAGGCCCCATTTCACGCCGGGGAAAACATCGATGATGGTTTTGATAAACGTGGCGCGGGCGTCGTCGGATAGGGTGGCCCACCAGGCGGCGGCGGCGGCGATCTGCTCGGCGGTGAAGTCGGCCTCGGCTCCGGGGCGCTGAAGGGCGTGGAGTTCGAAGGCGCAGAATTTCACCGGATCGAAGAGCAGGCACTCGGTGCCGTCGGGCAGGACGTGGCGCATGTCGGTGCGCACCCAGTCGAGCACGGGCATGAAGTTGTAGACGACGGTGTGCACGCCCTCGGCGGCGAGGTGGCGCAGCGTGGTCGCGTAGTTCTCCAGCAGATACCCAAGGTCGCCGGAGCCGGTCTTGATGTCCTCGTGGACGGGCACGGACTCGACGGCGGTCCAGCGCAGGCCGGCGGCGGCGAGCTCCGCCTTGCGGGTGCGGATGGCCTCGCGCGGCCAGACCTCGCCATAGGGAATCTGATGCAGCGAGGTGAAGACGGCGGAGGCCCCGGCGTGGCGGATGTAGTCCAGCGGCACGGGATCGGCCGGGCCGAACCAGCGGAAGCATTCTTCGAGGAGGGGGGCGGACGATTTAACCACGGAGGAGGCGGAGGGCGGGAGGCGGAGGGCAGTTAAAGCGGCGGAAAATGAACGGACGAAACGACTCCGTCGTTTCGCTACGGTGTAGGAAGTCAGACGCCGGAGAAGGCGCCGAAGCCGCCGTCGACAACGACGGTGGTGCCGGTCACGAACTTGGAGGCGTCGGAGACGAGGAAGTGGATGGCGCCGTGCAGTTCGTCGGCCTGGCCGAAGCGGCCGAAGGGGGTCATGTTGCAGATGGTCTGGCCGCGGGCGGTGAGGGAGCCGTCCTCGTTGGTCAGCAGGCGGCGGTTTTGTTCACCGAGGAAAAAGCCGGGGACGAGGGAGTTCACCCGGACACCGCCCTGGGTGCGTTTGCCGAGATCGACGGCGAGCCAGCGGGTGAAGTTGTCCACGGCGGCCTTGGCGGCGGAGTAGCCGACGACGCGGGTCACGGCGCGGGCGGAGGACGCGGAGGAGTAGTTGACGACGCTGGCGCCGGGGGCGGAGGAGAGCAGGGCGGGGGTGAAGACGAGGGTGGGGAGGACGGTGCCGTGGAGGTTCAGCGCGACGACCTGTTCGAAGGCGGTGAAGTCGAGGTCGCCGAAGGTCTTGTCGGGCGTGATGGTGGCGCCGGGCTGGTTGCCGCCGGCGCCGTTCAGCAGGGCGTCCACGCGACCCCATTTCGCGACGATGGCATCGCGGGCGCGTTCGAGGGCGGGGCGGTCGGACACGTCGGCGGCGAGGCCGAGGACCTCGGCGGCGGGGTGGGCGGCGCGGACCTTGGCGAGGGCGTCGTCGAGCTTGGACTGGGTGCGGCCGAGGTAGACGACGCGCGCGCCCTGGCCGGCGAGGTAGTCGGCGGCGGAGCCGGTGAGGGTGCCGGTGGCGCCGGTGACGACGACGACTTTGCCGGTGAGATCGAAGAGGGAGGCGGGGGAGGACATGATAAATGGAAGGAGATGCGTCTGAGAAATGAGGTTGGGGCCGCGCACACCGGGGAGCGATGCGCGGTTGCCGGAAAGCTTTTTCAGGTTGCGACGATGAATCCGGGTGGTGGCAAGCCGCCCGGCGTGCCGATTCAAGGGTGGCTTTCCGGGGCGAGGAGGACCAGATGCCAGGAAAGCGGTGGCAGGGTGAGCTCCAGCGTATGGCCGTCGGCAATACCAACCGGCGGGCCCGGACGCGGCGCCACGGCGGCGGAGTCCGGGCCGTTGCAAACCCCGGGGCCCGGCGCGGCGAGGACCTGGTGTTCCACCACCCTCCAGGCGGACGCGCCTTCCAGGCGGAGGGTGAGCGGCGCGGCGTCGGTCTGGCCGCGGTGGAGCACGAAAACGGCGATCCGGTCCCCGTCGCGGGTCGCGACCGCCTCGACGTCGGGCGAGGGGCCGTGGGTGGGCGTATCGGTGTGGGTGATACCGGAGAGGCGGGTGGACAGCAGGGCGCCGCGGCCGTGGCGCGAGGCCTGGGCGAAGGGGTGGAAAATCGTCTGGCGCCAGAGGCCGCCGCCCCGCGCGGTCATGATGGGCGCGATCACGTTCACCAGCTGGGCGAGGCAGGCGTAGCGCACCCGGCCGGACTGGCGGAGCAGGGTCAGCAGCATGCCTCCGACCACCAGCGCGTCGGCGAACGTGTAGATCTGCTCGAGCTGGGGCGGGGCCTCGGCCCAGCGCTCGCAGCGGGCGTGGCCCAGCGCCATGTCCCACACGTTCCACTCGTCGAAGGACAACATCATGGTCTTTTTCTGACGTTGTTTGGCGCGCACAAAATCGCATGCCGCCAGCACGTCGCGGATCTGGTTTTCCATTTCCCGGGGGCAGGCGAGGTAATCGGCGAGCGATTTGTGTCCGTCCTGCCGGACGTAGAGGTGGATCGAAACCGCGTCGACCTGGCCGTAGCAGTGCTCCAGCACGATGCGCTCCCAGTCGGGGAAGAGGGGCATGCCGGGACCGGACGAGCCGCAGGCGATGAGTTCGAGCTTCGGGTCGAACTGGCGCAGGGTGTTGGCGGTCTCGTTGGCGAGGCGGCCGTATTCGTCGGCGGTCTTGCGCCCGGTCTGCCAGGGGCCGTCCATTTCGTTGCCGAGGCACCAGGTGCGAACGCGGTGCGGCTCGGCGTAACCGTGGGCTTTGCGCAGGTCGCCGAACCGGGTGCCGGTCGGGGCGTTGCAATACTCCACCAGCTGGCGGGCGGCGTCGATGCCGCGGGTGCCGAGGTTAAAGGCCATCATCGGCTCGGTGCCGGCGGCCTGGCACCAGTCCATGAACTCGTTGGTGCCAAAATGGTTGGTCTCGGTGACGCCCCAGGCGTAGTCGAGCCGGCGCGGACGCTGCGCGCGGGGGCCGACCCCGTCCTCCCAGTCGTAGGCGGAGACAAAATTCCCGCCCGGGTAGCGCACGACGGGCACGTTTAACTCGCGCACCAAATCGATCACGTCGCCGCGAAACCCCCGGGGGTCGGCCGTGGGGTGGTCCGGCTCGTAGATTCCGGAGTAGACCGCGCGACCGAGGTGTTCGATAAACGAGCCGTAAAGGCGCGGATCGATGGGGTTTTGCACAAGATCGGGGAAGATGAGCAGCGAGGAGGACATGGGAGGGAGGGTGGGGCTTATAGACAAAGGCAGGGCTAAAGGGAATCGTCGTCAGTCGCGGGGCTTTGGTTTATGGTCTCCCGCGGCGGCGGTTTTGCGGGGCGGCGGCAGATCGTGGAAGTTTCCGTTTGACAGCACCCGGCCGGAACCGGTGTTTTCTTCCTTTTTATGAAAGTAGTTTCCTCCATCAAATCCGCGAAGAAGCGTCACCCCGACTGCCAAGTCGTCCGCCGCAAGGGACGTATCTACGTCATCAACAAGACCGACCCGCGCTACAAGGCGCGCCAGGGCTAATCCGGCTTCCGCCGACCTAAATCCTTACCCATCATGAAGAGCGAAGGCCATCCCACCCTCAACAACGTCTGTTTCCTCGACGTCGCCTCGGGCAAAAAATTCCTCACCAAGTCCACGATGAAGTCCGCCCGCAAGGAAGTCATCGAGGGCGTGGAGTATTTCGTCGTGATCCGCGACGTGACCATGGATTCCCATCCCGCCTACACCGGCGAGAAGCGTATCGTGGACACGGCGGGCCGCGTGGAGAAGTTCACCACCAAATTCCGTCGCAGCGCGCCCGCCAAGAAGTAGGCCGACCGTCGTCGGAGTGTTTCCCTTTCGCCGCCGCCCTTCGTTGGGCGGCGGTTTTTTGTGGCCCGAATCTTCGCTCCAAGCAAGTCGCGCTTGCTTGCGAACGGCTCCTCCGGGGAAGGTGTCGGGGAACCATGTCTCCGCCGCTTAAACTTTTGATTTTGGACTGCGACAGCACCCTGAGCGCCATCGAGGGGATCGATGAACTGGCCCGGGTGCGCGGTCCGGAGATTTTTGCCCGGGTCGAGGCGATGACGCACGAGGCGATGGACGGCCGCCTGCCGGTGGAGGCGGTCTTTGGCGAGCGTCTGCGCATCATCCAGCCGCGCGCCGCGGACGTCGCCGCGATCGGCCGGCGCTACATCGAGACGGTGGAGCCCGATGCGGCGGGGGCGCTGGCGACACTGCGGGCGGGCGGCTGGACGCCCCTGATCCTGAGCGGCGGGTTTCGGCCGGCCATCCGGCCGTTGGCCGACCACCTCGGCATCGCCCGGGTGGAGGCGGTGGATCTGTATTTTGACTCAGCGGGGGCTTTTGTCGGCTTCGATGAGACCTACCCGACCACGCGTTCGGGCGGAAAACCCGAGGTGGTTCGTGCGCTCAAGGCCGAGCTGCGGCCGTCGCGGGTGGTCATGGTGGGCGACGGGGTCAGCGATCTCGAAACCGCCCCCGAGGTGGATTGTTTTATCGGATTTGGGCGTTACGTCGCGCGCGAAAAAGTGCGCGCCGGCGCGGCCCGTTTTGTGCATTCGTTCGCCGAACTGCCCGCCCTGCTGGAATAATCCGCAGCGATTCCATTTCACCTTCGGTTGACGGGGCTTTCAGGTTTCCCGTTTCTTATCTTTTCCAATGATTTCGTGGCTTTATCTTCTAGCCGGGCTCGGCCTGCTTTACATCGGGGCGCAGGTGCTCCTCAAGGGCGGCGCGGGCCTCGCCCTGCGGCTCGGTTTAAACCCCTTGCTGGTAGGGCTTACCATCATGGCCTACGGCACGAGCAGCCCGGAGTTGGTGGTGAGTGTGAACGCCAGCATGCAGGGCAACGGCTCCATCGCCCTGGGCAACGTGGTGGGCTCCAACATCTGCAACATCGCGCTCATCCTGGGTTTGTGTTCCCTGGTGACGCCCCTCAGCGCCTCGGCCCAGATCATCCGACGCGAGATTCCGGTCATGATCGGCGTGACCGCCGGCTTCATCCTCATGCTGCTTGACGGGGTGGTGGCGCGTTGGGAGGGGGCCTTGCTGCTGGCGGGCGTGGTGGCCTACACTTGGCATACGGTGGTTTTGGCCCGTCGCGATACGGCGGCGGCGAAGGCGGCCGAGGCGGAGGCGGAATACGCCCAGGATCTGCCTCCGGCGCCGCCGGCCCTGGGGCCGGCGGTCGGGATGATCGTGGGCGGCCTGGCGCTCTTGATCGGCGGCTCGCACGCGTTTGTGACCGGTGCGGTGGCCTTGGCCAAACTCTGGGGGGTATCGGATCTCGTGATCGGTCTCACCGTCGTCGCGGTGGGCACCAGCATGCCGGAGCTGGCCTCCTCGTTGGTCGCGGCGGTGCGCAAACACGGCGATGTCGCGATCGGCAACGTGGTGGGTTCGAATATTTTCAATGTTCTCGGCATCGTTGGCGTCGCCGCGTTGCTTCACCCGCTCGACGCATCCGGGCTGAGCTGGGTCGACCTGGGCATAATGTTTGCTTTGGCGGCGGCCTTGCTGCCGGTCGCCCGCAGCGGCGGCCGCGTAAATCGGTGGGAGGGACTGGTCCTCCTGCTGGTTTTTGTGGCCTACACCGCCTGGCTGATCACTTCACAAAGCGGCGGCTGACTCCTTTCGCACCTCCCTCGTCGATAAATGGAAACCACCCTGCTTTTCCTCCTTCTGGCCCCCTTCGTGTTGGCGCCGTGCCTGCCGGCGCTAAGCGGGTGGCTCGGGGCGCGGGTCGGATGGGTGGCTTTGTTGGCGCCGATCGTCAGTTTCGTCGCGGCGCTCCAATTGCACGCGCTGCCGCCGGAGGCGCGGGTCGCCGCCGTGGTGTGGGAATGGATCCCCAGCTTGGGGGCGAACCTGAGTTTCACCGCCGACGGGCTCGCTTTGCTCTATGCCCTGATCGTGAGCGGTGTCGGCATCCTGGTGGTCTTTTACGCGGCGTGTTACCTCGACGACCACCACTACCGCGACCACGGCAAGTTTTACTGTTACCTCCTGCTCTTCATGGGGGCGATGATCGTCACCGTCATGTCGAGCAACCTGTTGGTGCTTTTTGTCGCGTGGGAGCTGACCGGTATCACCTCCTTCCTGCTCATCGGCTTTTTGCACGACAAGGCCGAGTCGCAGCGCGGCGCGCGCATGGCGCTGCTCACCACCGGGCTCACCGGTCTGGTGCTGCTCGCGGGCGTGGTGTTGCTGCGGGTGGCCTACGGCACCTTCGACCTTGCGACTATCCTCGCCATGGGGGACGTCCCGGCCGGCCGCGAGGGACTGCTCGGCGCGGCGTTCCTCTGCTGCTTTGTCGGCATCGCGGGCAAGTCGGCCCAGTTTCCGTTTCACTACTGGTTGCCCAACGCGATGGCCGCGCCGACCCCGGTCTCGGCCTACCTGCACTCCGCCACGATGGTGAAGCTCGGCGTGTTCCTCACCGCGCGCCTGCTCCCGGTCTTCAACGGGCTGGACAACTGGATGCCGCTGCTCACCGGCATCGGGTTCGGCACGCTCCTGCTCGGGGCGGTGCTGGCCTTGCTTTCCCAGGATTTGAAGGCGGTGCTGGCCTACACCACGGTGGCGCAGCTCGGGCTTTTGATCGGTTACTACGGCCTGCACGAGCAGGGTGTGGCGGTGCCGTGGGATGCGCTGCACATCCTCAACCACGTTTTCTACAAGGCCTGTCTTTTTATGGTGGTGGGCATCATCGACCACAGCACGGGCACGCGCGATTTGCGCAAACTCGGCGGACTCTGGCG
>CAMCHD010000150.1 GCA_945874545.1 Akkermansia muciniphila
GGATCCAATTCCGGAAACCTCTGGGCGCACTCCATCAGGCACTCGTAACGGGGAAGATCTTTAAGCAGAAGATGGGGCATGGGGCGATGATTACGAAGCTAATTATCAGCCACCTTACAATTAGGCCCCTAATCAAATCAAGACAACAGGTGTGGCATTTTTGTAAAGTTTCCGGCCGCACGGTTCGAAGCGCGCGTCCCGGCACCGACCGGTGAAGGCTCCGGGGCGGGATGGTGTGCCCGGCGGGATTCAAACCCACGACCGTTCGCTTAGAAGGCGAATGCTCTATTCGACTGAGCTACGGGCACAAATTCGCGCCGAAGGCGCTTCCGGTCCGCCAAAACAGCCGGTGGGGGAGGATTTGGCGGGGTATCGGCACGCAGGCAAGTTCGCCTTTGGGCGGGATCCGTCGCGGCGAAACCCTTCCGTCGGTGGACTTGAACGGACCTGAACTTGCCCTTGGACATTTGCCCGCCGTGGGCTTCACTGCGAAAAAAGGATGCCCGCGCCCAAGCTCATCGTCACCGTCTGCACCGCCAACATTTGCCGCAGTCCCATGGCGGAGGCCTTGCTGCGTCACGCCCTGCTGGCCGAGGCGGAGCCGCTCCGCTCGTGCCGGGTGGTCTCCGCCGGCGTCGCCGCGCGCAAGGGGGACCGCATCTCGCCCAATTCCGTCGAAGCCCTCGCCAAGGTCGGCCTGCGCATTTCCGACCACCGCAGCCAACCGCTGACGCAGGAACTCGCCGACCAGGCCGACCTCATCCTTTGCATGACCGAGAGCCATCGCGCCGTGATCGGTCTCGCCCTCGAACCGCCGCCGAAAAACGTGTTCCTCTGGCGGGAGTTCATGTCGGGAAAGGTCGACCGTGAAATCGGCGATCCCTACGGCGGCTCGCTGAAGGATTACGAGGCCTGCCGCGACGAGATGGTCGAGGCCCTCCCCGGCCTGCTCGCCCATCTCCGAGGTAGGTAGGGCGCGCCGCCGGCCGCGGCGCGCCGTGTTTCGGATTCTCGCGTCGACCGCTCCCCCCGGGGGCCGGAACGACGCTTTTATTGACCTCTTCCCCTCGCCCCGACGAATTTCGGAACTTTTCTTTTCACCTCCCTCCTCCCGCCCCTTTTCACCATGTCCATCGACGCCACTCCCCTCCGCCTGCTCGACCCCGAGATCCACGCCGCCATCACGGCCGAATTCGCCCGTCAGCAGGATCACATCGAGCTCATCGCCTCGGAAAACTTCACCTACCCCGCCGTCATGGAGGCCCAGGGCAGCGTGCTGACCAACAAATACGCCGAGGGCTACCCGGGCAAACGCTGGTATGGCGGCTGCGAACACGTGGACAAGGTCGAGCAGCTCGCGATCGAACGCGCCAAGACCCTTTTCGGCGCGGAACACGCCAACGTCCAGCCCCACTCCGGCTCGCAGGCCAACTTCGCCGTCTACACCTCCGTGCTCCCGCTCGGCGCGAAGATCCTCGGGATGAACCTCAGCCATGGCGGCCACCTGACCCACGGCAACCCGGCGAATTTCTCCGGCAAGCAGTATTCCTTTGTTCAATACGGCGTGCGGGAGGACACCGGCCTGATCGACTACGACGAGCTCGCCGCCGTCGCCGCGCGCGAGAAACCCGCCATGATCACGGTCGGGGCCTCGGCCTACTCCCGCGTCATCGACTTCGCCCGCATGGGCGAGATCGCCCGGTCCGTGGGGGCCTTCCTTTTCGCCGACATCGCGCACATCGCCGGGCTGGTCGCCGCCGGCGCGCATCCGTCCCCCGTTCCACACGCCGATTTCGTCACCACCACCACCCACAAGACGCTGCGCGGCCCGCGCGGCGGCCTGATCCTGTGCAAGGCGGCCCACGCCAAGGCGATCGACTCGGCCATGTTCCCCGGCGGCCAGGGAGGTCCCCTGATGCACGTCATCGCCGCGAAGGCGGTGTGTTTCGCCGAGTGCATGAAGCCCTCCTTCCGCGCCTACGCGACCCAGGTCGTGGCCAACAGCCGAGCCCTCGCGGCCGCGTTTCTCGCGCGGGACTACAAGATCGTCTCCGGCGGGACCGACAACCACCTCTTCCTTCTCGATCTTCGCCACAACCTGCCCGAGCTCACCGCCAAAAAGGCCCAGGAGACCCTCGATCTCGCCCACATCACCTGCAACAAGAACACCGTCCCTTTCGAGACGCGTTCGCCCTTCCAGGCCTCGGGCATCCGTCTCGGCACGCCCGCCGTCACGTCCCGCGGTCTGGTCGAGAGCGACATGCCGGTGATCGCGGAGGCGATCGACCTGGTCCTGAAAGCCATCGGCACCCCGGCGGAGCCGGACGCCCTGGCCCGCGCGCGGGCCCTCGTCGGCGCGCTCACCGCCCGCCATCCCCTGCCCTACCAGCTCGCCTGAAGCCCCTCAGCCCCGCAGCGTCGGTCCATCCACCCACGCCGCGGGGACCGTGGTGGTGGTGGGTTGGTCCGGCGCCCCGCACTCGTTGCGCAGGACCTGGCTGATCAGCAGCTCGATCCCGCGGACCCCCAGCAGACGCGGCTGCAAGTCGAGGCCCGCGCAGGGAGCGGCGTGGTTCATCACATTCAGGCAACAAAAGCCGTGGGTCTCCGGGATGCGCGCGCCCGCCGCCCGCATCCAATCGGCCACCTCGGGGAAGTGAGCCATGACGACGTCGCATTTCACCGTTTTGAACCACCGGGTGAAGTCCTCCGCGTTGGGTTCGCTGAGGATGAGCGGCGGCAGGCGCGTCATGCCGTCGTGGTGGGTCTGATAGGCGTGGTAAGCCGACTCCCAACGGAAGAGGAGCCGGGCGTCGTGGGAGGCGTTCAGCACCAGCCCCGGACGCCGATAACCCAGGGCGCGGATCCGATCCAGGGCGGTCAACATCGCCCGATAATGATCCGGGCAGACGGAGTGCAGCCCCGGACGCTCGATCACGTAGTCGGAATAAATGCCCGAGAAATGGGTCCAGTCGAGGCGGGTCAGGTCGGGAGTCTCCCGCACCGGCAGCAGGAAAATCCCCCCGATGCCCCGCGATTGGAGAATGGTGTCGAGCCGCTCGAGCGAGAGTCCCGCCTTCCCCACCGCAAAGGCGTCGGCCTTGAATCCGAGCTCTTCCGCCCGTTTGGTCGCGCCCCGGGTCAACTCCCGATGATAACGCGCCGGACCGGCCGGCCGGCCCTCCGGGCCATCCAGATCCAAGACCGCCAAAACCCCCCGAAACGTGCCCGCGCGTGATCGGCGCATCTCGGACATCAATGCGCCCGCCAACGGGTTGCGCTGATAGCCGACCGCCCTCGCCGCCTTCAAGACCTTTGTCCGGGTGGAGGCCTTTACCCGCGCGCTGCCCCGCAGGGCCTCCGAGACGGTGGTATGCGAAAGTCCAAGTTCCTGGGCCAACTGACGAAGCGAGGGGGCGGGCATGGCGGGGTCTTACTGTAAGAACAGGGCCGCGTGGCCACCGGGGACAAGCCGATTATTCAAAAGTTCGCTCTTAAATTCGCGCGGTCGTCCGCGTTTTTCATTCCCGTCCATGCCCCCCCCCCCCGGACAAGGCCTTCCCCGCGTCGCTCTCATCGGCGTGACGGGTTACGGCGCGATCTACCTTAAACTGCTGCGCGCAGCCCTCCGACGGCGGGAGATCGCCCTTGTGGCGGCGGTGATCATCAACCAGGAAAAAGTGCCGGCCATCGTCGCGGAACTGCAAGCCGCCGGCGCCGCCATTTATCCGACCGCGGCGGAGTTTTTTATCCACCAAACCGGCCGGGTGGACCTCTGCCTGGTGCCCACCGGCATCCAATGGCACGCGCGGCTGACCATCGCCGCGCTGGAGGCGGGCATGAACGTGCTGGTCGAGAAACCGCTCGCCGGTTCCGCGGCCGACGCCGACGCCATCCGCAGCGCCGAACTCGCCGCCAACCGCTGGGTCGCGGTGGGGTTTCAGGACATCTACACGCTGGAGGCCCGCTGGCTGAAGACCCAGTTGCTGGCCGGGGTCGTGGGTGACATCCGGGAAATCTCGATGATCGGCCTCTGGCCCCGGTCGCGCGCCTATTTCGATCGCACCGCCTGGGCCGGCCGGGCCTTTGCCGACGACGCGGCCGTGCTCGATTCCCCCCTGAACAACGCCTTCGCCCACTTCATCAACCTCGCCCTCTACTTCGCCGGTGATTCGCCGGCCGAATCCGCGGCCGCGACGGTGGAGTCGGCCGAGCTCTTCCGCGCCCACCGCATCGAGATGTTCGACACCGCCGTGGTCCACGCCCGCACCCCGGCCGGCGCGCGGTGCTGGTTCGGCGTCAGCCACGCCATCGACGTGACCCGCCAGCCGGAGATCCTGATCGAGTGTTCCGCCGGTCGGGTGGAGTGGTGGCACGAACAGCGCTGCGTGTTGCAGCACCACGACGGCCCGCGCCAGGTTTTCCCCTTGCCCTCCACCGAGGAGGCGCGCGTCCTGATGTTCGACGCCATGCTGGCTCGTCTCCGCGATCCCTCCTCCCCGGTCTGCACCACGGCGATCGCCGAGAAACACACTCGTTTCATCGAGGATGTGCAACGTGCCGGGGCGGTTCGCGAATTCCCAGCCTCGCTGATCGACTGGACGCCCGACGCGGAAAGCGGCTCGGATATCCCGGTGGTCCGTGGCCTGGCCGAGGCCTTCGACCGGGCGTTCAAAACCAAGACCCGTCTCGCCACCGTCCTGGAGCGAGACGAATCCGCACTTCTTTCGTCATGATCCGCAAGGCCTTCGTCATGTCCGTGCATCCCGGCGCCGAGGCCGAATACGCCCGCCGCCATCAACCCATCTGGGAGGAACTCGCCGCGGTGCTCCGCGCCCACGGCGTGAGCAACTACTCCATCCACCTCCACCCGGAAACCCGCCAGTTGTTTGGCTACGCCGAGATCGAGGACGAGGCCCGTTGGCAGGCCATCGCCGACACCGAGGTGTGCCGCCGTTGGTGGAAACACATGGCGGACTTGATGCCCTCCAATCCGGACTCCAGTCCCGTCGCCACCTCCCTGACCGAGGTGTTCTACCTTTCTTAGGCGAACCCGCCTCAGCCTTCACCCCCACCCCATTCCGCGCGGCCCCTTCCGGCCGACCGGCCACTGCCATGCCTTCTTATTCCCGTCGTGATTTTGTCAAAGCCGGCGCGCTCGGCGCCGCCGCCCTGCCCCTGGCTTCGGCGCTACGCGCCCAGGCGACGCCCGCCGCGTCTCCGCCTGCTCCGACCGGCGCCGCCCCGCTGCGCTGGCTCGAGGGCGTGCCCGCCGCTCAACCCGGCGGGGCCTGGGGCGTCCCCTGGCCGCGCGGCGCGCTGCCCCGCTCCACCCCGTTCGCCCTCCGCTCCGCCGAAGGGAACGATATCCCCGTCCAATCCTGGCCGCTCGCCACCTGGCCGGATGGTTCGCTGAAGTGGACCGGCCACGCCCTGGCCCCCGGCACCGGGCGCTTCGAAACGCTTGCCCTTGTGCCCGGCCGCGCTCCCGCCGCCCACCCGACCCCGATCGTCGTGCGTGAGACGGAGGAGGCGCTGGAAATAGACACCGGCGTGATCGTCTGCGGGATTCCCCGTCGGGGGCCGTTCCTTGTGTCCGCCCTCCGCCGCAACGGCCGCGAAATCGCCCGGCACGGCCGGCTCGTCGCCCTTCGCAAAGACCAGCCCGACCTCGTCTCCGCCGCGGAAAGCTTCCAAGGCGAAACCGAGTCCGTGACCCTCGAACAGTCCGGCCCGCTGCGCGCCGTGATGCGCATCGACGGCCGCCAACGCAACGTCTCGGGAGACCGGCGCTGGCTGCCCTTCACCGTCCGGCTCTACCTGCACGCCGGCGGCGACGCCCTGCGGGTGATGCACTCGTTCATCCATGACGGCGACGAGCGACACGATTTTATCCACGGCCTCGGCCTCCGTTTCGACGTGCCGCTGACCGACGCTCCACACGACCGGCACGTGCGCTTCTCCGGCCTCGACGACGGCCTCTTCGGCGAGGCGGTGCGCGGCGTGACCGGCCTTCGCCGCGATCCCGGCGAGGCGGTGCGGCGGGCCCAGGTCGCCGGCCGGCCGACGCCGCCCGTGTCGGAGTGGGCTCCCGCCGTGGCGAACCGGCTTCATCTCGTCCCGGCCTGGGGGGACTACACGCTCACCCAGCTCTCCGCCGACGGCTTCGAGATCCGCAAGCGCACCAAGCCCGGCCACGGCTGGATCCGCGCCGCCGCCGGGCGCCGCGCCGCCGGTCTCGCCTACGTCGGAGGCGTGTCCGGCGGCCTCGCCTTCGGACTGCGCGACTTTTGGGAAAAGTATCCCGCGCAACTCGACATCCGCTCCGCCCACACCGACACCGCCGAGGCCACCGCGTGGCTTTGGTCGCCCGAGGCCCCGCCCATGGACCTGCGCTTCTACCACGACGGCCTGGGCATGGAAACCCATCCCGAGGAGATCGAGGGCCTCAACATCACCTACGAGGACTACGAAAAGGACTTCGGCACGCCCCACGGGATCGCTCGATCGCACGAACTGGTTTTCCGCGCCGTCGCGACCACTCCGGCGCGCGAGGAGTTCCCCCTCCTCGCCGGCGCCCTGCGCCGTCCGCCCCAGCTCGCCGCGACGCCCGCGCACTGCCACGCCGCCGGCGTGTTCGGCGACTGGAGCCTGCCCGACCGCTCCAATCCCCTCGCGGCGAAAATCGAGGACCAGCTGGATTTCCTGCTCCGTTCCTACCTGGACCAGGTCGAGCAGCGCCGCTGGTATGGCTTCTGGGACTTCGGCGACGTGATGCACAGCTACGACCCGGACCGCCACGAATGGCGCTACGACGTCGGCGGTTTCGCCTGGGCCAACTCCGAGCTCTCGCCCGACCTCTGGCTCTGGTATTCCTACCTCCGCTCCGGCCGGGCCGACGTTTTCCGTCTCGCCGAGGCCATGACCCGCCACACCGGCGAGGTCGATGTCTACCACCTCGGGCGTTTCAAGGGACTCGGCACCCGCCACAACGTCCAGCACTGGGGCTGCTCGGCCAAACAGCTGCGCATCAGCACCGCCGCGTATCGCCGTTTCCACTACTACCTGACCGCCGACGAACGCACCGGCGACCTGATGCGCGCGCTGGTCGGCGCCGACGAGGCCTTCCTCACCCTCGATCCCATCCGCAAGATCCGCACCGAGCCCATCCCGCCGCCCACCCGCGCGGCCGCGTCGGTGGGCTTCGGCACCGACTGGGGCTCGCTCGCCTTCGCCTGGCTCACCGAGTGGGAGCGCTCCGGCGACCCGCGGATCAGGGACAAACTCCTCGCCGGTATGCGCTCGATCGGATCCCAGCCCAAGGGCTTTTTCACCACCGGATGCACCTTCAACCTGGACACCGGCGAGTTTTCCCGCGGCGACCCGGACGGCATCGGCGTTTCGCATCTGAGCGCGGCGTTCGGCCTGCCCGAGATTTGTTCGGAGCTGATCGCCCTGGTCGACGAGCCGGGTTTTCGCGCCGCCTGGCTGCAATACTGCACGCTCTACAACGCCTCCGCCGAGGAGCAGATCGCCGCGCTGGGAGGCCCCCTGGGCAAACTAAACCTGCGCGACGCCCATTCCCGCCTCAGCGCCTACGCCGCTCGCCGGAATCGCGACCCCGGGCTCGCCGCCCGCGCCTGGGACGAGTTCCTCGGCGGCCGCTCCGGCCGCGGCGTGCGCACCGACCTGCACGCCACCCGAGTCAGCGGTCCCGCCGTGCTCTCCCCGGTGGACGAAAGCTTCGCCCTCAACACCAACTCCGCCTCCCAGTGGGGCCTCTCCGCCATCCAGCTGCTCGCGTTGGTGGGAGATCACCCGCCCTCCTCTTGATTCAGCTCATGAATACCCCCGCCTCCCGACTCCTGCTCGCTACCCTGGCACTCTCCGCCTATCCCGCCCGGGCCGACACGCCTCCGCTGCGTTTTGACTTCGGTCCCGGCACGATCGCCCCCGGCTGCGTCGGCATCGGTCCGGATACGCTCTACTCCGCCACCCGCGGCTACGGCCTGATCTCGGGCGAAGGAGTCTCCGCCTCGACCGCCTCCTCCGCCTCCGCCGCCTTGGATGCGCTCCGCGCCGACGCGCTGACCGGCACCCGTCCCTTCTCGTTCGCGATCGACCTCCCCGAGGGCAACTACGACGTCATCCTGCAACTCGGTGATCCGGCGGCCGGCGCCGACACCACGGTCAAGGCCGAGACCCGCCGCCTGCTGCTCGAATCTCTGCCCACCGCCGCCGGAACGGTGCAAACCCGAACCTTCACCGTGAATGTTCGCACCCCCGACCTGCCCGGCGGCCGGCGCGTGATCCTGAAAGAACGCGAACGCGGCGTGGCCCACTGGGACCAACGCCTGACCCTCGAGTTCAACGGTCCCCGACCCGCCGTCGCCGGCTTGGAGATCCGCCGCAACGACGCCGCCCTCACCGTGTTCCTCGCCGGCGACTCCACCGTGACCGACCAACCGGGCGAGCCCTGGGCGGGCTGGGGTCAGATGCTGCCGCGCTTCTTTCCCGCCGGCGTCGCGGTCGCCAACCACGCCGAATCCGGTCTTTCCCTCGCCTCCTTTCGCGGGTCGGGACGGCTGGAGAAGATACTCTCCCTGCTCAAACCGGGTGACTATGTCCTGATCCAATTCGGCCACAACGACATGAAGGAAAAGGGCGACGGCGTGGGTCCCTTCACCAGCTACGCCGCCGACCTGCGGGGCTATGCCGAGGCGATCCGCGCCAAAGGCGGCGAGCCCGTCTTCATCACTTCCATGTATCGCCGCCGCTTCGAAAAGGGCGCGCTGGTGGACACCCTCGGCGACTACCCGGTGGCGGTTCGCCAGATCGCTCAGGAACAACAGATTCCCCTGATCGACCTCCATGCGATGAGCCGCCGCTTGTTCACCGCCCTCGGCCCGGATCAGTCCAAGCAGGCCTTTGTCCACTTCCCGGCCGGCGCGTATCCCGGACAAGCGAAGGAGGTGAAAGACGACACCCATTTCAGCTCCTACGGAGCCTACGCGCTCGCCCGCTGCGTGGTGGAAGGCATTCGCGCCGAAATCCCTTCCCTCGCCGCCCGCCTGGCCCCCGGCATCCCGGGCTTTAACCCCGATTTTCCCGTCCCGCCGGCCGAGTTCACATTGCCCGCCAGTCCGCCCGCCGACGAAGTCCGCATACCGGAAGGCGACGGCCGCTGAGGCTAGACTTATGCGATTGGGCGGCGGAGCAGCGGAGTGAACTGCAGGCACCTTTCGATGCGAGCCGAGAAACATCACGAGACAGGCAAAGGCTCCCCGTGCCTTCCGACGCCTCGCCCGGGCGTCGGCGGCCTTACTCCGCGTCCGCGCCGGGCCTAGCACCCGGCACTTGCTCGTTATCTGGCATGGACGATGGGGCGGCGCCAAAGGCCGCACCCCGCCGCTCGTGCGCCCGCCCGAGCGACT
>CAMCHD010000151.1 GCA_945874545.1 Akkermansia muciniphila
TAGGGTCCGGGCACCCAGGCCGTTCCTTCCGCCGTGGCGCAGGCCGCCGACTCGCGCGGATGCACCACCACGACCGAGACACCCAGCGCCGACCGGATGGCCGTGCAGGCCGCGCGCAGGCTGGTCTCGTCCTTGTCCGGTTCGGGCAAAGCCAGCACCGCGGCGACCTGCTGGGCCTCCTTGAGGTTGAGCCCGAGCGTCACCGCGCCGAAGGCCTCGAAGCGTCCGATCAAACCCAGCGCCGCGCGCAGATCCTCGCGGGTGCGCTTCTCGGGGTCGGCCAGATCGAAGAAAAACCGGCGCGCCGGCGCTTCCGCCGACCGTGGC
This sequence comes from Akkermansia muciniphila, assembly GCA_945874545.1. Classification (GTDB taxonomy): domain Bacteria; phylum Verrucomicrobiota; class Verrucomicrobiia; order Opitutales; family Opitutaceae; genus IMCC26134_A. Next base: position 328 of record CAMCHD010000151.1, read on the forward strand.
TGCAGCCCGGGCAAAACGGTGTCGACCAGCCCGGCGAAAATCGCGCTCATGTGCGGGATCATGGTCCAGTTGACCAGCGCCACCAGATCGGCGGCCGCCAGCTCGGCGCGGAAGCGGGCCGCGCCCACCACCTCGTCGATCTTGGCCAGGGTGATGTCTTCCAAGGTGCGCAACTGCCCGAGCATGACTTTGCCGTCGCGAAACTCCACCGCGATGGTCGTGGCGGGCTCACCGAGGGAAACGACCTCCGCGCGGGCCGCGAAGTCATGGAAAACCGGATGCGGCGCGACTCGCCCCAGCGGCCCGACGTAGGTGATGCGCGTGCCGCCGGCCAGCAGCGCGGCCGCGAGGATGGGGCCGTTGCCACCGAGTTTGTCCATCACCGGATAGAGCTCGAGGTTGGTGCTTTTTCCCGCCGCCGCCGCGATGCGCGCGGCGAATTCCGGGATGTGGGTGATCGGCGCGTAGGCCTCGCCGGGGCCGGTGCGCTGGCCCACCGGGGTCACGATGGTGTCGACAAAGCCGTCCAGGCCCACCAGCGCCCGACGAGCGGGAGCGTAGGCACGGGCGGAGCGCAGCGCGTTCAGCGCGTGGGAGTAGAAATTAAACATCGGAAAGGCGCGCGAAGCGGACGGGGCGAAGGGCCTTCAAACCGCGATCAGGCTTTCGCCGCTCATTTCCGCCGGTTTCGGCAGACCCATGAGGTGCAACACGGTCGGCGCGATGTCGGCCAGGCGGCCGCCGGAGCGCATCGGGGTGGCTTTGGTGAAACCTTCGCCGACCACAAAGACCTCCACCAGATTCAGCGTGTGGGCGGTGTGGGGGCCGGGCAGGACCGGGTCCCACATTTGTTCGGCATTGCCGTGGTCGGCGCAGACCACCGCGCAACCGCCGACCTGACGCACCGCCGCGAGCAGTTCGCCCACGCCGGCGTCGGTGGCCTCGCAGGCCTGGGTCGTGGCCGGTATGGAGCCGGTGTGGCCGACCATGTCGGGGTTGGCGTAGTTGACGATCACCAGGCCATACTTGCCGGAAAGGATGGCTTCCTTGCTCAGGCGGGTCACCTCGGCGGCGTTCATCTCGGGCTGCATATCGTAGGTCGCCACCTTCGGGCTGGCCGGGCAGGCGCGATCTTCCAGCGGGAAAGGCTCCTTGCGGTAGTTGTTGAAAAAGAAGGTGACGTGCGGATTTTTTTCCGTCTCGGCACAGCGAAACTGGGCGATGCCGGCGGCGGCCACGACCTCGCCGAGGATGTTTTTCAATTTCGGCGGCTTGGGCGAAATGATGTGCACCGGCAGGCCCGCTTCATACTCGGTCATGGTGGCGTAGTAGAGGTCGAGCTTCGGACCGCGGTCGAAGCCGGCGAAGTCGTCCATCACGAAGGCGCGGGTGATCTCGCGGGGGCGGTCGCCGCGGTAGTTGTAGAACACGACCGCGTCGCCATCGGCAAAGTGCGCGAGCGGTTTGCCCGTGACCGGGTCGAGGATGGCGGTGGCGGCGACAAACTCGTCGCCCTTCTGGGTCTCGGAGAGCGGGTGGTCGTAGTAGTGCTGGATAGCGACCTCGGCGGAGGGCGCGGTGGCGGCGACGGCGCGGCCGGTGAGGAGGTCGTAGGCCTTTTGCACCCGCTCCCAGCGGTTGTCGCGGTCCATGGCCCAGAAGCGTCCGGTGATGGTGGCGATGCGACCGTAGTGGCCGAGCTCGACTATCTTGGCCTCGACCTGGCGGATAAAGCCCAGCGCGGAGGACGGCGCGGTATCGCGGCCGTCGGTGAAGCCGTGCACGAACACGCGGTCCGCCGCGATGCCGTCCTCCTTGGCTTGGGCGAGCAGGCCGTAAAGGTGCTCGAGCATGCCGTGCACGCCGCCGTCCGAGACGATGCCCATCAGGTGGAGCTTGGCGGCGGGATTGGCGCGGAGGCGGGCGAGCACGCCGTGCCAGGTGGCGTTGTTCGCGAGTTGTTTTTCGGAGAAGAGTTTGTTCAGGCGCACGAGCTCCTGGTCGACGATGCGACCGGCGCCGATGTTTTCGTGACCGACCTCGGAATTGCCCATCTGACCGTGCGGCAGGCCGACATCGAGCCCGCTGGCGGAGACGTAGGCGACCGGCGCCGAAGCCTGGAGCGCATCGTCGGTCGGCTTTTTCGCCAAGGCGACGGCGTTGGTGGTCGCCTGCTCGGCGTGGGGATTGCAGCCCCAGCCGTCGCGGATGATGAGAAGAACAGGTTTGCGCGCGGTGCTCATGTGGAAGTGGTGGCCCCAAGGCATGACGCACCCGACCCGCCGCGGTCAAGGAGCGCGCAAGTCGCCCGCGCGAGGCGCCGCCGCCGCCGGTGCGAATCGGGTCGCGTGAAAAATTCGCGCGACCCAGCCGGCGGGAGCTCGCGCCGACGCCTCCGCTCGCCCTTGCTGGAAAGAGCCCAATCCCACGCATGCCCATCTCCGGATCGAACCTCGCCTTGCCCACGCGTCGTCAGGCCCTCGGCCGGCTCGGCTGCGGGGCCGCCAGCCTCGCCCTCGCGCCCCTGTTGGGCGCCGCAGCCCCCGAAGAGCCCACCCGCCCCGATCCGGTCGAAACACCCGGACCCGGCTTCACCTTTGTCGTGCTCAACGACCTGCATCACGCCGAACCCGCCGCCTGCGACCCGTGGTTCACGTCGTTGTTCGATCAGATCACGCGGGAGCACCCGTCCGTAAAGTTTTGCCTCGCCCTCGGCGACCTCGTGCATCGCGGCAAACCGGAGTGCCTCGCGGCCCTCGCTCAACTCGCCGCCCGGAGGCTGCCCGTGCCTTTTCTGCCCGTGCCCGGGAACCACGATCAGGATCTGGAACAAACGCCCCGCCTTTACCTGGAGAGCTTTCCTGGCCGCCTCAACTACACCTTCCGGCAGGACGACTGGCAGTTTGTGATGATCGACACGACCCAGGGCAGCGAGTGGGTCGACACCTATGTGCCGGCCGCCACGCTCGCCTGGCTCGACCAAACCCTCCCGCAGCTCGATCGCGCCCGCCCGACCGTGATCGGCACCCATTTTCCTTTATCGAATGTCGCCCCGATGTGCCCACTCAACGCGGACGAGGTGCTCGCGCGTTTCGCGGGTTTTGCGCTTCGTGGCACGTTCTCCGGCCACCACCACGCCCAAACCCGGCGCGATCGCGGCGCCTACGAACTGGTGACCAACGTCTGCTGCTCCCGCGTCGCCGGAAACCACGACGGCTCGGTGACCAAGGGTTACTTCCTGGTCCACGCGTCGCCCGAGGGCCGGTTGACCCGTCGCTTCGTGCCCCTGGCCTTCGCCTAAAAAAACACCCTCCGGCACGCCGCCGAAAATGCGGTTGCGCGCGCCGCCCGGCCGCCCCCTCATCCGTCGGCAACTCATGAATCCAGTTGCCACGTCCTCCGCACCCGGCGCCGACGCCGATTTTTATCTGCCGGCCGAGCGTTTTTTCCCGGCCAACCTGCCCGTCGCCCTGACCTTTGACGACGTGTCCCTCGCCACGCTCTACTCGGACATCCTGCCCAAGGACGCCGATACCGGCACCCGCCTCTCCGACGCCCTCCACCTCTCCATCCCGGTGGTGTCGTCGGACATGGATACCGTCACCGAGTCGCGCATGGCCATCGCCATGGCGCTCAACGGCGGCCTCGGCCTGATCCACTACAACATGCCCGCCAAGGAGCAGGTCAAAGAGGTCGCCCGGGTGAAGCGCCATATCCACGGCCTGATCCAGGACCCCATCACCGTCACCCCCGAACAGCTGGTCGGCGACATCCTCGCCTTGGTGGAGGCGAAAAAATACGGCTTCCGCACTTTCCCCGTGCTCGATGCCAGCGGCCGCCTCGTGGGCCTGCTGCCCGGCTCGGCGGTGCGGGAACGCTACAAGGCCCGCAGCGTCGCCCAGGCGATGACCCCGCGCGGCGAACTGCTCACCCTCAACGCCCGCCAGCTCCAGCCCGACCCCATCCGCGCCGCCGACGCGTTTTTCACCGAGCACGTGGGCATCCATAAAATGCTCGTGGTGGACGACGAGGATCGTCTGCGCGGCCTGGTGACCTTTTCCGACGTCGACCGCATCATGACCGACGCCAAGTCGCGCCGCAAACCGGCTCGCGACGCCGATTTCCGGCTCGTGGTCGGCGCCGCCGTGGCCCCGATCCGCCTGCCCGACGGTTCGCTCGACCGCGAGACCATCCTCGCCCACGTGGGCAATCTGGTGGCGGAAAACATCGACGCGGTCGCCATCTCCACCGCCCACGGCCACACCGCCGGGGTCGGCGACATGGTGAGGATGATCCGCGCCGCCTTCCCCCGGCTCGCCATCATCGCGGGCAACGTCACCTCCGGCGCGGGGGTCGAGTTCCTCGCCGAGTGCGGGGCCGACACCATCAAGGTCGGTCAGGGTCCCGGCTCGATCTGCACCACCCGCATCGTGGCCGGCGTGGGCATCCCCCAGCTCACCGCGCTGTATGTCGCCTCCCGGGCGGCCCGCGCCCGCGGCGTGCGCATCCTCGCCGACGGCGGCATCACCAAGTCGGGCGATATCGTCAAGGCCCTCACCCTGGCCGACGGCGTCATCCTCGGCGGCCTGCTCGCCGGCTGCCGCGAGGCCCCGGGCGAGATCATGGAGATCAACGGGAAACTCTATAAACAGTATCGCGGCATGGGCTCGCTCGCCGCGATGAAGGCGGGCAGCGCCGCCCGCTACGGTCACGACAAAACCGATACCACCCGCAAACTCACCGCCGAGGGCATCGAGGCGTTGAAGGAGGTTTCCGGCAGCGCCGACGAGGTGTTGGCCAACCTCGTGGGCGGCCTGCAGAGCGGCATGGGCTACCTCGGCGCGGCCGACCTGCCGTCCCTCCGGGCCAAGGCCCGCTACATCCGCGTCTCGCCCGCCGGGCAAAAGGAGGCCGTCCCGCACGACGTGATCGAGATCAAGGCGGGCGCCAAGGGCTGACCCGGGGCCGCCGACCTCCTCCTCCCGGTTGCCCGCGCGATGACACCCCGGCTGCAAGTCATTCGAAGCACCCGCGACCGCCTCGCCGGGTGGTTCCTGCGCCGGCGCCTGCTGGCGCGCCCCGTCACCGTGGTGGCGGACGATTGCTGGGCCGGCCGGCTTTACTCGGATCTTCGCCTGCCCTGCCGCTCGCCCTTCATCGGCATGGGCGTGCGCGCCCCGGAATACCTGGAGTTGCTGGCCCACTTTCACGAACCCGGCGTATTGGAGGTGCTGGGGACCTCCCTCCACCCGGAACGAGGCTACCCGATCCTGCACACCCGGCACGCCGCCATGCATGGCCTCCACTACGGCTCGCTCGCCGAGTTTCGTCAGCGTTTCGAACGCCGCGTGCGCTCCATCGCGTGGGATAATCTGCGCTTCAAGATCGATCTGGGGAAACCCACCTGCGGCCCGGCCGAGATCAAGCGTTGGAACGAACTCCGCCCGCCCGGCGCGCTCGCCCTGCATCCGCCCGCGCCCGCGTTCGCCCTTCACCCGCCGCACGCCGGCCTGCCCCTGCCCCGCTGGCACTTCGAGGGGGACAAACAATTCCTGCTCTCGGCGCGGCGCTTCGACGTGCTGGCCTGGCTGAATCACGGCCGGATCGAAAACTCCACCGGCTACCGGCTCGCCCAATTCCTGCTGCTCGACCGCCAGTTTCTGCCCCGCTGCCGCGAACTGCTCATGCCCACCCCGGAGACCATCACCCTTCCCCCCGACGCGGCCCCCCGGGCGCCCACCACCTCCGGCTCCGTCGGCACCGTATGAGCTCCACCCGTGTCACGCCCGCCTTCGACCGCCGCGCCGCCTCCTACGATGCCCACGCCCACGTGCAACGCGAGACCGCCGCCTGGGTCGCCGAGTGGCTGCCCGCCCCCGGCCGCTTTGTCCGCTGCCTCGAATTCGGCGCCGGCACCGGCAATTTCACCCGCCACCTGATCGGTCGTTTCAACGCCGTCGTCGCCACCGATCTGGCCCCGGCCATGGTCGAGCAAGGCCGTCTCGCCGTGCCCGCCGCCGAGTGGCGGACAAACGACGCCTGGGCGCCCTCCCCTCCTCCACCCGACCTCGATTTCATCGGCGCCTGCAGCGTGTTGCAATGGGCGCCCGACCCCACCACGTGCCTCGCCCGCTGGCGGGCCGGGCTCGCCCCCGATGCCCGCGTGCTGGCCGGCATCTACATCCACCCGTCTCTGCCGGAATTCGGCGAACTGCTGCCGGACCACCGGCCCTTCCCCTGGCGCGGCGCCGACGAGTGGGTGGCCCACTTCCGCGCCGCCGGCTGGACCGTCACCCGGGTGGAGGACCGCACCCGCGCCTACCACTACCCCGACGCCCGCTCCCTGCTGCGCCAGCTCCACGGCACCGGCACCACCCCTTCGGACTCCCGCCTCGGCCCCGGCGCGATGCGCGACCTGATCCGCCGCTACGACACGCTTTTCGCCGGTCCCGAGGGCGTTCGCGCCACCTGGACCACCTGCCGCATCGAGGCCTGCGCCTAGCACGCGCAACGACACCCCGTCCGCAAGCCTACGGTTCCAGCCTTGCCCCGCCGCCCGTGCGGGCTTTTTGCTCTCCGTTTTTTCCGCCATGCCCCTCCTCCCCTTCACCAGTCGCCTCATCGCGGACGTCGGCATCTCCCTCGGCGACGAAGGCAAGGGCCGCCTGATCCCCGAGGTGGAACACGAGCTGCGCGGCGGACCCCACCCCGTCACCGTCGTGCTGAAGGTCAACGGCGGCGCCAACTCCGGCCACACCGCCGCCGGCATCAAGCTCAACCTGCTCCCCTCCGGCGTGGTCGAACACGGCGTCCGGCACCTCGCGATCGGCGCCGGCGTGGTCGCCGACCCGCGCAAGGCCTGGTGGGAGGCCCTTCCGCTGGAACGCAAGGGCTACAACGTGCTCGCCCGCCTCCTCTTCGACGAACGCACCCTGGTCTCCGACCTCACCCACCGGCTGCTCGACCTCGCCTGGGAGGACTACCGCGTAAAGGTGCTCGCCGAGGAGCCGCGCGGCTCGACCGGTCGCGGTATCACCCCGGCCTACGCCGACGAGGTCGGGCAGTGGCAGATCACCTACGCCGACTTCCTCGGCGACCGGGCCGACTTCGCCCGCAAGCTCTCCCAGCGCGCCGACCGCGCCCTGCGCACCATCCGCCACGTTTGCCAGGTGTCGCCCGAGTCCTTCGCCGGTTTTTTCGACAAACTCTCCCAGGCCGAGCAACGCGCCAACGCCGAGGCGCGGGAGCTGGGCGTCTTTGGCGACGAGGAGTTCGATTTCACCCGTTTCCGCGGCGCCGAACCCTTCACCCTGGCGCTCGACGCGCTGATCGAGACCTACTGGCAAGCCGGCCGCCGCCTCGCGGGCAATATCGGCGAGGTCCGCGAACTGGTGCTGCGCGAGCTGCACGCCGGCCACACCATCATCGGCGAATTCGGCCAGGCCTACTGGCTGGACAAACGCCACGGCTACTCGCCCAACGTCACCGCCTCGCACACCTTCACGCCCGAGTTTTTCGAGAGCGCCGGCATCCCGGTGCAGGCCATCCACACCTTCGGCGTCGCCAAGGCCTACGACACCAAGGTCGGCACCCACGTGTTCCTCACCCAGATGGACGACGCCCACCCGCTCGCCGTCCTGTTGAAAAAACTCGAGTTCGGCACCAGCACCGGCCGCCAGCGCATGGTCGGCTGGTATGACGCGGTGGAAAAAGGCGACGCCCTCCGCTACGGCGGGTTCCAGGACGTGATGATCAACAAGCTCGACGCCCTCACCCACCGCGGCGAGTGGAACTCCGAGTTGCTGCTCTGCGTCGCCTACGAGGACGCCGCCGGGGTGCGCCACCACCACGTGCCGCGCAACGACGCGGTGCGCAAAACCCTGCGGCCGGTCTACGAACGCTACGCCGGCTGGGGCGAGGACGTGTCCCACGTGCGCCACTTCGCCGAACTGCCCCGGAACGCGCAGCGCTACGTGGCCGGCATGGTCCGCAGCCTGCTCGCCGTCGCCTACCACGGCGACCGCTGGCCGCACGAGAGCCGCCTGCCCAACCTGCGCTACCTCGGCGTCGGCCCCGAACCCTCCCAGATCATCAAGGACGTCCCGCCGACGTCCGAGTTGATCCGGTTTTAAGGCGGGGACGGATCGGTGCCTCACGCGCCCCCTCACCCACCGAAGCCCGCGGGCGCGGGGGTCACTTCTTTTTGCTTTTACGCGCCGGCTTGTCGCCCGGGGCGTTCTTGAATTTGGGCGCGGCGGTCTGCTTGGCCAGGAAACGCTGGTTGGCCCGCTGGTCTTTTACGGTCGGAAGGTATTTGGCGCCCATGCCGCGAGCCTCGCCGGTCCCTCGCCGCGCTACAACCGCAAACCCGCCGCCGTGGTGGGCTCAGCGCGGGTCGAGCACGCTGGCCTGGGACACCTTGCCGGCGGCGGCGCCGCTCAGCTGGGTGGCTTTTTTGTTCACCGTATCCAGAATCCAGAGACTGCTGGTGCCCGCCGCGCGGGAGCTGAAGACGATGTGCCGGCCGTCGGCCAGCCAGCTGGGTTCGACCGCGTCGGCCGGCTGCTTGGAAACCACCTCGGCGACACCCTTGTTCAAATCGTAGACGCCGATCTGGAAGCCCTTGCCGCTGCGCAGGGAGAAGGCGATGAGCGCGGGGTCGGCCTTGCTCCAATCCGGCTCGGCGCAGTAGCCGCTGATGCGGGTCGGCAGACGCCGCGCCGGGCCGCCGGCCGCCGGCATGACGTAGAGCTGGGGCCCGCCCGCCGCGTCGGAACAGAAGACCAGCTGCGCGCCGTCGGGCGAAAAACACGGGCCGGACTCGATCGCGGTCGTGCGGGTCTTGCGCGTGATCTGGCGCCCCTGGGCGTTGCCGACGTAGATCTCGGGGTTGCCCTCGCCGGAGAGGACCATGGCTACATTTTTCCCGTCCGCGCTGAAACGCCCGCCGCTGTTGGTGCCCTTGAAGCTCGCGAAGGTGTTACGCTGGAGCGAACCCAGGTCCATGACGAAGAGGTCGGGGAAACCGGTCTTGAAATAGCTGGTGTAGATGAGGCGCTGGCCGTCGGGCGACCAGCGGGGAGTGCGCGCGAGGGCCTTGTCG
>CAMCHD010000152.1 GCA_945874545.1 Akkermansia muciniphila
CGCCCTCTGGCCCCGCCTGCGCGCTTTGAACCTCGCCGGTCTGGACGCCCGCCCCGCCGATTTCCGCGCCCACGTGGACGAGTGTTTCCACGCCACCTGCGACCACGCCCTCGCCGCCGCCCTGCCGACCGCGCCCGATCCCGCCGCCGGCCGCAAAGCCGAAAACGAAACCGCCGCGCCCGGCGCCGCCGATCTGGACCGCCTTGCATCCGCCCTGCTGCCCGGCTGGCCGGAAACCCTGTCGGTCGCCGCGGCCGCCGCCCGCCTCCGCGCCGTCGCCGCCCGCTGGGACCTCGCCCTGCCGGAGGGCTTCGCCGGGCTCGACGCCTTCGCCGCCCGCGAATCCCGCGAATGGCCGCGCGAGCTCGTGGCCGACCTGCTGCTGGCCTTTCTGCCCGAGGTCGCCGACCCGATCGAAAGCGCCCCGCACCAAGGCGGTTTCGCCCGCATCATCCTCGCCACCCGCCGCCGCGCGGAGGGCGCGCCGTGGTCCCGCCTCCTGCTCGCCCAGGCCAACGCCGGCGACTGGCCCCGCCGCCGCGAGCCGAACCCGTGGCTGGGCGACGCCGACCGCCTCGCCCTGAACCGATCCGTCCGTGGCCTCGCCGCCCTGTTGACCAGCGAGGACGCCTCTGCCCTCGAACGCGCCGGCCACGAGGCCCTGCTCGCCGAACCCACCCTCGGCCGCGCCCTGTCCGCCGCCGCCATCGACGAAGCCGAGCCCGACCGCCCCCTCGCTCCGAACGGCCCGCTCGAACGCCTGCTCTGGGCCGGCGGCGAACGCCGCCCGCAGGAAGCCCTTGCCGCCCGCGCCGTCCACGCTCCGTCCGAACCTCCCACCACGCCCGCCCCCGCCGAGCTTGCGGCGTGGTCCGGCGTGCGCGCCGCCCGCCGCGACCCCGCGCGCGCCTTCGACGCGTTTTTCCTCTGCCTCGACCCCGCGTCGGAACCGTTCCCGCTGCCGCTCCGCCTCTCGCCCAGCACACTGGAAAAGAGCCTTGTCGATCCGGCCGTGCTCTGGTTCCGCGGCCTGCTCCGCCTCGAACCCGCTCGCCGCGAACCGCTCGCCCGCGCCATGCCCCTGCGCCGCGGCCAGGTCGCCCACGGGCTGCTCGCGACCGCCCTGCGCCCCGCCGGCTGCCGCGAAGGCGAATGGGGCGCGCTGAAATCGGAGGACGAGGCGCGGACCGCCCTGGAAAACGCCCTCGCCGCCGAACGCGCCCGCCACGCCGGCGGCTGGTATTGGAACGCCGAACACGGCCGCCTGGAGACCCTCTGCCGCGCCCTGCTGCGCCGCTTCTACGCCACCGGCGAGGGCGACCACGTGGTGGTGGAGTGCTGGCTGCCCGACGCCGCTCGGCTGACCCTGCCGGGCTGGACCATCCCGGTGCGCGGCCGCATGGACATCGCCCGCGCCGACCGCCCGGAGTGGACCGGCGCCCGCGTCCACCTTTGCGACTACAAATCCGGCGGCGCCGAAAAATCGCTCGACGCCGAGCGCATGGCCGCGCGAGCCGAGTCGCTCCAACTCGCCGTCTACCTCGACGCCGTCCGCTCCCTCGGCGTCGCCGACGCCACCGTGTGGAAGATCACCGCCGACGACGCCTCCTCCCTTGGTGCCGAAGCATTGGATACGGCCCTCGCCGCCCTGCCCCCGCTGATGGACGCGATGCGCGCCGGGCACTACGGCGCGCTCACGCCCGACCGCAATCCCCACGGCGGCCGCGAACCCTGGCCCTGGCCCCTCGCCTGCACCCCGATCCCCGCCCGCGACCTGCTCGCGAAATACACCCTGACCTTCGGCACCCCGCCGGAAAACCCCGACGCGGAGGGCCCGTCCGATGCCTGACCCCGCCCCGCTCCCGTCCGACCACGCCGCGCGCGAGCGCTTCCGTGTCGAGTGGCGTCGCAACTTCGCCGTGTCCGCCAACGCCGGCTCGGGGAAGACGACCGCGATCTCGGAGCGACTCGCGGCCATGGCCCTCGACCCGCTCGCCGCCCCCGAGCTGCGCCGCACCGCCGTCGTCACCTACACGCTGAAGGCCGCCGAGGAGATCGGCGCCCGCGCCCGCGAACGCCTGCTCCGCCGCCTCGAGGAACGCGGCCCCGGCGCCGACCTCGCCCCGCTGGAACACCTCGAACGCACCTTCTTCGGCACCCTCCATTCTTTCTGCCTGAAACTCGCCCGCGAACACGGCCAGGAAGCCGGCCTCGACCTCGCCCCGGAGGTGTTGGACGCCCGTGCGGCCGACGCCGCCTGGGAGGATTTCCTCGCCGGCGACCCGCTGGAGCTGACCGCGCTCGCGCCCGAGGCCACGCGCTGGCTTTTCCGCCTCGTCCGCCTCGAGGACGTGCTCGTCGAGGCCCGCGAACTCGATCCCGCCGACGCCGCCCGCCTCCGCGCCGACGCCCCCCGCGACCTCCCGCCCGCCCCGACCGAGGCCGGCCTGCGGGAGATCCTGGCCCTGCCCGAAAAAGGCTCCGGCGCGGCCAACCTGCGCAAAACCAAAACGCGCGCCGCCGACTGGTTCGCTCGCGCCTCCGCCGGTCCCGACGATCGCGCCTACCTCGGCATCTTCAAGCCCGACGGCACCGCCAAGGCCGTGGTCGCGGCGAGCGACGCGTGGATGCGTCCGCTCTCGCGCTGGGCCGCGCGCGCCGCCGGCGCGGTCGCGGGCGAGATCGCCGGTCGCTTCGCCGCCGGGCGGCGCGCCGCCGGCGTGCAGACCTTCGCCGACCAGGTCTCGGCCGCGCGTGACCTGCTCCGCCACCCCGCCACCCTCGCCGCCGTGCGCGCCGCCGGCTGGCGCGTGCTGCTCGACGAGGCCCAGGACACCGACGAGACGCAGTTCGCCATCCTGGTCGAGCTCACCCGCCCGCCGGACGCCGGCGTCGGCGGCTGGCCCGGCGCCGGCGCACCCCCGTTGCCGGGCCGCTTCTGCATGGTCGGCGACGGCCAGCAGTCGATCTACAGCTCGCGCGCCTCGGTGCGCACCTTCCAACGCTACCTCGCCGCCTTCGACGGCGGCGCGGCCGGCGATCGCCTCGCCTTCGAGGTCACCTTCCGCGCCCCGCGCGCCTCGGTCGAGCTGCTCAACACAACCCTGCCCGCCGCCTTCTCGCCCGACCGCGAACACAACCTCGGCCTCCCGCCCACCGACGACGCCCCCGCCCCTTTTCTCCAGGTTCCCTACCAACCCCTCGTCGCCGGCCCGTCCAACGCCACCGGTCGCGTGGCCCGCATCCCGCTCGCGTCGATCCGTAGCGCGGACGGCCGAGACAAACCCGGCATGTTCGCCGCCGAGATGCGCCAGGTCGCGGCGTGGCTGAGCGCGCGCGGTCCCGCCGGGCTCGGCCTGTCCGGCTGGGGCGAGCTTTGTATTCTGGTGGCACGCAACAAATGGATGGACGCCGCCGTCGAGGCCCTTGAGGCCGCCGGCCTGAAAGCCGCCCGCCAGAGCAAACAACAACTCGTCGGCGACCTGCCCGCCTACGCCTGGGTGGCCGCCCTCGCCACCGTCTGCTGCGAACCGGACGACGACTACGAATGGTTCGGCGTGCTGCGCGAGATCTTCGCCCTGAGCGACGATCTCCTCGCCCGCGAAAAACTCCGGCGTGGCCGTTTCGAGTGGGAAAGCCCCGAGGCCCACGCCGCCCCGCTCGCCGCCGCGCTGGAGCCCCTGCGTCCGAGCGTGGAAGCGGTCGACGACGAGGGCGCGCAACTCGACCTCTGGTTCGACGCCTTGTCCTCCGCCGCCGGACTGGAGGCCCGCGCCCGCGCCGCCGACCCCGGCGGAGCCAACCTGCGCGAACTCGCCCGCCTCCGCGCCGAGGCCCGCGCCGCCGCCGCCGAGGGTGTCCCGGTCCGCGACTGGGCCGCCCGCCTCGTCGCCGGCCGCGACGCCGCCCGCGCCGAGACGCGCGGCGAGGCCGACGCCATCACCGTGCAGACCTGCCACTCGGCGAAGGGGTTGGAATGGCCCGCCGTGCTCGTGCCAGGTCTCTGGCGCGAAATTCAGTTCGACACCGGCCGCGGTCTTCAGGTCCTCCGCGACGCCGCCGGCGCGCCCGTCGTGTATCTGCAATCCGGCGACATCCCCGCCGACACCAAGACCTCCCGCGAACGCGAGCGCCGCCGCGAACTCGTCCGCCTGCTCTACGTCGCCCTCACCCGCCCCCGCCAGACCCTGCTCCTCCCCTGGGGCGAGGAGATGCCGCCGCCGGGCGACCAGTCCTTCGCCGCGCTCTGGGGCCACGACCTGAATGCGTTGCCCGCCTTTGCCGGGGAAACCCAACCCGTCGCCGTCCCCCCGCCGCCCGCGCCGACGCCGCGCATCATCCTGACGCCACCCACGGCCGACGCCTTTGCCGGTCTACCCACCGCGCCGCGCCGCATCCTGCCCCATCAACTCGCGGAGCACGCCGCCGAGGATGGCATCCGCGCCGCCCGCCACGAGACCGGCGACGAGGCCCCCGCCCCGCCCCGCCCCGGGGAGGATCCCATCGCCTACGGTCTGTGGTGGCACGAGACGGTCGAGTTCATCCCCTGGCTGGCGCCCGAGTCCGAAATCGACGCCTACGTCGCGGGCCGTTTCGCCGCCGCCGATGCCCTCGGCGCGGGCGAGCGCGCGCGTCGCGAGTGGAGCTTGTTCCGATCGGGCCCGGCCTGGCGAGAACTGCGGCATCCGCGCTGGCGTCGCCTCGCGGAGCTCTCCGTGCTCGCGCCCCTCGACCAGGATCGCTGGATGGACGGCGTCATGGACCTCGTCCTGCACGACGCCGAGGGCGCGGAGGCCTGGGTGCTCGATTGGAAAACCAACCGCCGCCGCACCGATGAGCCGAACGAGGCTTTTCTCGCGCGCCTCGCCGCAGAGTATGCGCCCCAGCTCCACGCCTACGGCCGGAGCCTCGCCGCCATGTTTCCCACCTGCCGCGTGCGCCGGCTCGTCTACGCCACCGGCCTCGGCGAATGGATCGAGATCCCGCCCGGCGACTAAGCCGCGCCCAGCCGGCGTTTCCACCGCAGGGCCACCGCCACCAGCGCGATCAAGGCCGGCACCTCGACCAGCGGTCCGACCACCGCCGCGAAGGCCGCGCCCGAACTCAAGCCGAAGACCCCCACCGCCACCGCGATCGCGAGCTCGAAGTTGTTGCCCGCCGCGGTAAAGCCTAGCGTCGCCGCCCGCGCATAGTCCGCGCCTGCCTTCACGCTCATCCAGAAGGTCACGGTGAACATGATCGCGAAATACACCGCCAGCGGCAGGGCCACGCGCAACACGTCGAGCGGACGCGCCAGCACCTGTTCGCCCTGCAGGCTGAACATAACCACGATGGTGAAAAGCAAGGCACCCAGCGTGAACGGACTGATCGCGGGCAGGAAACGGTTGTCGAACCACTCCTTCCGCGCCCCGCGCCGGAGAATCAGACGCGTCAACCAGCCGGCGAGGAATGGAATCCCGAGATAGATGAACACGCTCCAGGCGATGCTGCCGATGGTGATGCCCGAAAGGTCGAGCGCGCCGAGATCGACGCCCGCCAGCGGCGGCAGGACCTTGAGAAACAGCCACGCCAGCGGCGCGAAGGCGAAGACCTGGAAAATCGCGTTCGCCGCCACCAGCCCCGCGCAGTATTCACGACTGCCGCCGGCGAGATCGTTCCACACGATGACCATGGCGATGCACCGGGCGATGCCGACCAGCACCAGCCCGGCGAAATACTCCGGCTGGTCGCGGAGAAAAATCGCCGCCAACCCGAACATGAGCAACGGCCCGACCAGCCAGTTCTGGAAGAGCGAGAGCGCGAGGACCCGCCGGTCGCGGAAAACATCCGGCAGCTCCTCGAAGCGCACCTTCGCGAGCGGCGGATACATCATCACGATGAGCCCGATCGCGATCGGGATCGAGGTGGTGCCCACGCTCCACGAGGTGAGCGTGGTCGCCAGCCCGGGCGCGAAGCGACCGAGCGCGACCCCGAGCGCCATCGCCACGAAGATCCACGCGGTCAGCCAGCGGTCCAGAAACGAGAGCTTTCCGGCGATTCCCTCGCTCACGACCCGGCCCCCGTCGCGCGTTTACGTTCGTCCCGCCGACCCTCGGCATAGGCGGTGAAGACAGCCTTGATCTCGTCCCGCACCTGACGGAAGACGGCCAGCTTCTCCTCCTCGGTGCCGGTCGCGTGGGCCGGATCGACGAAGGGCCAGTGATGACGGTTGAGCTGCCCCGGATACATCGGGCACGCCTGGTCCGCGTTGCCGCAGACGGTGATGACCGTCTCGACCTTGCGGTCGAGAAACTCGTTCATGTGTTTCGAGTGGTGCCCGGAGATATCGATGCCGATCTCCTTCATCACCGCGATGCCGAGCGGATGGACGTAGCCGGCGGGCTTGGAGCCGGCGCTGGCCACCTCGAAAAGATCCCCCGCGGCGGCGCGAAGCACGCCCTCCGCGAGGTGGCTGCGGCACGAGTTGCCGGTGCAAAGAATCAGGACGATGGGTTTTTCGGAGCTCATGATGGGAAAAATCGGGTTAGCAGCAGCCGGGGCCGCAGGCCGCCGTCTCGGCCCCCGCCTGACGGGCGGAGGGAATGCAGAGGTCTTTCGCGAGGCAGTCCGTGTGTTTGCCGGCGAGCCGGATCACCAGCGCGCCGTCCTCCGGCGCGATCGCCACCAGCCGGAGCTGGACGACGTTGCAGGCCTCGTATTCGAGCTCCACCGGCAGGTCCTCGCCGCCCAGGATGGGAGCGGCGTGGGCGAGCGCGCGCAACAGCTTCGCGCCCGTGATGCGATGATCGGTGTCGTCGCCGACCCAGGTCTGCAGGAGACAGGTCACCAGGGTGCGACGGGTCCCGCCGCAGTCGACGAAGTCCCGCTGCACCCGCCCGACTTCCGTCACATGGAAGTGGGCCTCGATGGCCTCTCCGTCCGGCCAGATCACGGTGAGGGGCAGGTCGGGCGCGGCCTCGAGGGCCACGCGCAAACCGGAAAGCAACAGGGTGGGCGTTTCTTGGGATGTATTCATTTTTTCGGGAAAGTCTTGGCCGGGGCGCAGCAGCCGCCGCTCGCGGCGCCGCCGGCCTGGATGGGGCCGCAGGTCAGGTCCAGCCTGGCCAGCCGCGCAAGATCGCGCCGGAAGACCGCCTGCTCGGCCGCGCAATCCTGCAGGCAGGCGAGGTTGGCTGCCAGCTCCGGCGACCGCGCCGCCGCCTCGGGCAGGGCGTAGACCATCCAGTTGCCCCGCCGCGTCGCCGTCACCAGCCCCCGCGTCCGCAGGTAGCCGAGGTGCTTGGAGATCTTCACCTGGGGTTCGCCCAACACGGTCTGAAAGTGGCAAACGCAGAGCGGACCGCGCAGCAGGAGGTTCAACAGGCGCAGCCGCGTCTCGTCGCAGAGGCATTGGTAGATTTGAACGAGCCGCATGGCTCTATATTCCAATCAAGGAATATGATCTCGCAACAAAAAAGACGCCCGCTCTGGCGTCTTTGTCCGCTCCCGCGGCCGCTTCGGACGGCGGCTCTAGCGGCGGCCGCCGCGCGTGCCCCGGGTGAGGCGTCCGGCCGGCTTGGGGGCCGCCGCCTCGGCCTCGGCCAGCGCCTTCTCGTCAAAGAGCGCCGAGTAGATGTAGGGGAATCCCTCAAGTTTCTTGCGCTCGATGCTCGCGCCGATGAAGCGCTCGATGGAGCGCGCGTCGCGCACGTCCTCCTCGGTGACGAGGGTGTAGGCGTCGCCCGTGCTCTGGGCCCGGCCGGTGCGCCCGATGCGGTGCACGTAGTCCTCCGCGTTCTCCGGCACGTCGTAGTTCACCACGTGCGAGACGCCCGCGATGTCGAGGCCGCGCGCCGCGATGTCGGTCGCCACCAGGACCTCGAAGGTGCCGTCCTTGAAACCCTGGAGCGCCTCGACGCGCTCGCGCTGGCTGCGGTCGGAGTGGATGACCCCGACCGAGTGCGACTCGCGTTGGAGCCGGTGGGCGATGCGGTCCGCGCCCATCTTGGTGCGGGTGAAAATGATCACGCTCTTGAAGTCGGTGCGCTTGAGCAGCTCGATCAGCAGGTCGAATTTCTGCGTCGCCACCACCGGATAAAAAGCGTGCGCAACGGTCTCCGCCGCCGAGCGGGTGCGGCCGATCTTGATCTCCTGGGGCTCACGAAGCGCCCAACCCGCCAGCTGGGCCAGCTCCGGCGGCATGGTGGCGCTGAAGAACAGGGTCTGCCGCGCCTGCGGGCACTTTTCGATGATGCGCTTCACGTCGGGTAGAAAGCCCATGTCGAGCATGCGATCCACTTCGTCGAGCACGAGGATCTCGACCCCGGCGAGGTTGGCCGTGCCCTGCTCGAGATGGTCGAGCAGACGCCCGGGCGTGGCCGCGATCACGTCGACGCCGCGCGCCAGGTCCTCGCGTTGTTTGCCGTAGCCGACGCCGCCATACACCACGGTCACGGTCAGATCGGTGTGCTTGGCGTATTTCTGGATCGCCTCCTCGACCTGCAAGGCGAGCTCGCGGGTGGGCTCGAGGACGAGACAGCGCGTCGGCCGCTGGTGCGCCCCGAGCCGGTGGATGATGGGCAGGGCGAAGGCCGCCGTCTTGCCCGTGCCGGTCTGGGCCGAACCGATCACGTCGCGACCAGCCAGCACCACCGGCACCGCCTGCGCCTGGATCGGGGTCGGGTCGTTGTAGCCCATCTCGGCGACGGCAAAGGCGATCGCGTCGTTCAAACCGAGCCGGGTGAACGCCGTGTCCTGCGGCGGGATCTCGACCGCGACCTTGGGCTTGATCGACTCGGTGCGCGGATGGTCGAAGGTGTGGTCGGTGCGCGGTTTTTCACCCCGCTCCGGCGCGCCGCCCGGGCCTCCGCGCCCGTCGCGACGCTCACCGCCGCGACCCCGGCCCGGGGCGCTCCCCCCCGCGCGTTCGGCCCGCGGTTCGCGACGACCTTCTCGCCCGGGACCGCGACCGCGGCCCGCCTCCGGGCCGGAAACATCCCGCCCGCGTGGCGGGCGGGGCGCCTGCGCCTCGGACGAAGGGCCGCGAGGGCGAGGGGATGAAGTGGACGGGGCGGCGGGTTCGGGGGCGGACGAAGGCGCGAGCGCGGCGCGCAGCTTCGAGAGGATTTTCTTCAGCATGACTTTGCCGCGACCGTTTCCCGTTTCCCCCGCCTTGGCAACTCCGCAGCGGCCCGGTTCAGCGTCGGCGCCCCTTGGGCCAAACGAGCGCGAGCCCGACCCCGGCCAAAAATCCCCCCGCGTGGGCCCACCACGCCACCCCGCCTGCCCCGGCGGACCCCGCCAACAACGACCCCACCCCGGCATAGGCCTGCACCACGAACCAAAGCACCAAAAAAACCACCGCCGGCACCGGCAGGACCGGCACCACCCAAGGCACCAG
>CAMCHD010000153.1 GCA_945874545.1 Akkermansia muciniphila
GCCACGTCTCCGGCCGGCTCGACAGCGTCTGCGGCTGTTTCCTCGCCGATGGCGTCGCGACCACGCCTTTTTTTGGACACGACACCGCCCAGCCGCCCGCGCTCGGGCTCTACCGCCTGCTCGTCGCCCGCCTGCTTCAGGAAACCGCCACCGCCGGGCGGGTGCTCAATTACAGCTCCGGCGCCGGCGCCTTTAAGCGCCACCGCGGCGCGATCCCGGTCATCGAGTTCAACGCGCTCTACACCCGCCACCTGCCCCCGGTCCGCCGCGCCGCCTACGCCGCCTTGCGTCTGCTGATCAACGGCCCGGTCCGCCGCTTCCTCGAAAAAGAGGGCGTGTAAGCGCCGGCGACGGTCTTGCGGCCCGGTCGGTTCCGGCCCGGGTTCCGCCCCGTCGGCTGGCACCGTTCTTGCAGTAATACGAATTTAGATTTTCGTAACACTGCCATGTCGCTCCCTGTTCCGCCCTCCGGCACGTCCTTCACCACCCCACGGCCCTCCGGTCCGGCGCCCTTGCCCGCGCCGATCGGCCCCGGGCGCTTGTTGCACGAGGAGACCGTGCCCGGCGGCGCGGGACTGTCGTTCGTGGTCCGCCGTCACCAGACCTTGCGCCTCACCTCCCTCGAAGCCGGGGCGAATGTGTCCTTCCTGTGTTTTAACCGCGCCGAGCCCGTCGACCGCTACAACATGGCGGACACCCTCAAGGGCCAGCACACCGCGCGGTTGACCACCGGCTTTATGCTCTACTCCGACATGGGGCGCGCCCTGTTTTCGATCACCGGCGACACCCTAGGCTGGCACGATCCGCTCGGGGGGCACGACACCGTCGCGCACGTGGAGCGGAAATGGGGCGTCAAAAACTTCCAGACCGCCCGCAACGGGTTTCACCGCAACTCGCGCGACCACTTTCTCATCGAACTGGGCAAACACGGACTCAACGCCCGCGACCTCGTTCCCAACGTCAATTTTTTCAGCAAGCTGAGCACCGACACGGAGGGCCGGCTCGCCTACGTGGCCGGGCACTCCCGCGCCGGCGATCACCTCGACCTGCGCGCGGAACTCGACGCGCTGGTGGTCCTGACCACCTGTCATCATCCGATGGACCCCCGCCCCGCCTACGGCCCCGCTCCGGTGCTGCTGCAAATCCACGCCACGCCTCCACCTGCGGCCGACGATTACTGCCGCACCTACCGCCCGGAGAACGCCCGGGCCCTCTACAACTCCGAACTCTTTTCTCTCTAAAAACGTTGTCGCGCGAAGGAAGCGAAGGACGCGGCGTCTCCAATCAAAGAGCTCATATCCCCCTTCCCTCTCCGAACCCTTCGCGTCCTTCGCGTCCTTCGCGCGACAAAACTCCGTCCTCCGCCATGTCCGTCCTAAACTACACCGAATCCCTCCTCGACCCCGCGCTCGCCGTCTACCGCCGCGTGATCCCCGCCGGCGATTTCTGGATGCACGAGATCAAGGCCGGCCAGACCCTCCGCATCCTCGACCTGGAGGGCAACCAGGCCGCCGACACGCTCTTCTACCGCGCCGACGATTTCCGCGAACGCTACAGCGCCCAGGATACCATCCGAGAAAACGGCGGCATCTACCTCACCACCGGCACGAAGCTCTACTCGAACGAGCTCAACGTCCTCGCCGAGATCACCGCCGACACCTGCGGCCGCCACGATACCCTCGGCGGCGCCTGCTCCTGCGAGGCCAACACGATGCGCTACGGCCACGGCACCCGCCACATGCACTCCTGCCGCCAGAGTTTCCTGCTCGGCCTCATGACCTGGCCCGGCTCCACCTTCGACCTCAACAAGCGGGACATCCCGGCCAACATCAATTTTTTCATGAACGTGCCCGTCACGCCCGAGGGTGGCCTCCAGTTCGCCGACGGGGTGTCGTCGCCGGGCAAATACGTGGAGATGGTCGCACGCCTGGACATCGTCTGCCTGATCAGCAACTGCCCCCAGCTCAACAACCCCTGCAACGGCTGGAACCCCACCCCCGTCGAGGTGCTGATCTGGAATCGCTAAATCCGTAAATGTGAAAAGCTGGAAATTTGGATAAAACCTCCGGCTCCGTTTCCTGACTTTCCAGCCTTCTACATTCAGTTCCGTTTCCGCCTTTCATGTTTTCAAAAGTCCTCATCGCCAACCGTGGTGCCATCGCCTGCCGGATCATCCGCACCCTTCGGAAAATGGGCGTCGCCTCCGTGGCCGTCTACTCCGACGCCGACCGCCACAGCCTCCACGTCGCCCAGGCCGACGAGGCCGTCCATATCGGACCGTCCCCGGCCGCCCAATCCTACCTCGACGCCGATAAAATCCTCGCCGCCGCCAAAGCCAGCGGCGCCCAGGCCATCCACCCCGGCTACGGTTTCCTCTCCGAGAACGCCGCTTTCGTCGAATCTTGCGACGCCGCCGGCATCGCCTTCATCGGCCCTCGCGCCGCGCAAATGCGCCAGCTCGGCCCCAAACACTCCGCCCGCGCCCTCGCCAAGGCCCACGGCGTGCCGCTCCTCCCCGGCACCGACCTCCTCCCCGACCTCGCCACCGCCAAACGCGAGGCCGCCCGCATCGGTTATCCGGTGATGTTGAAGAGCACCGGCGGCGGCGGTGGCATCGGCATGGCCCTCATCCGCAAACCCGCCGAGCTCGCCCCCGCCTTCGAGTCCGTCGTCCGCCTGGCCAAAAACAACTTCAAGGACGGCGGCGTTTTCCTCGAAAAATTCGTCGAGCACGCGCGCCACATCGAGGTGCAGATCCTCGGCGATTCGCGGGGACACGTCGTCGCCCTCGGCGAACGCGACTGCTCGGTGCAGCGCCGCAACCAGAAGGTGGTCGAGGAGACCCCCGCGCCCGGCCTGACCGCCGCCCAACGCGCCGAACTGCTCGCCTGCGCCGCCCGCCTCGGGACCGCCGCCGGCTACACCAACGCCGGCACGGTCGAGTTCGTCTACGACAACGCCACCGGCCGTTTCTATTTTCTCGAGGTCAACACCCGCCTCCAGGTCGAGCACGGTGTAACCGAGGAGGTTACAGGCGTTGATCTCGTCGAATGGATGGTCCGCGCCGCCGCCGGCGAACTCGACCTGTCGGCCTACGTGCCCGCCGCCGGCGGCGCCTCGATCCAGGTGCGCCTCTACGCCGAGGACCCGGGCAAGAACTTCCAACCCGCCGCCGGCACGTTGACCGAGGTGTCTTTCCCGCCTTTCGCCCGCATCGAGACCTGGGTCGAGACCGGCGGCGAGGTCTCCGCCTTCTACGACCCCATGATCGCCAAGATCATCGTCCGTGGCGCGGACCGCGCCGAGGCCCTCGCCCGCCTCGCCGAAGCCCTGGCCGACACCCGCGTCCACGGCCTCGAGACCAACCTGCCCTACCTCCGCCAGATCGTCGCCAGCGAGGGCTTTCGTATCGGTTCCGTCACGACAAAGTATCTCGGCGGCCTGCCCTTTGCGCCCTCGACGGTCGAGGTGCTCGAGGGCGGCACCCAGACCACCGTGCAGGATTACCCCGGCCGCATCGGCTACTGGGACGTCGGCGTGCCCCCCTCCGGGCCGATGGACAACCTGTCCTTCCGCCTCGCCAACCGCCTGGTCGGAAATCCCGACACCGCCGCCGGCCTCGAGCTCACCGTCAACGGGCCCGCGTTGCGCTTCAACACCCCGGCCATCGCCGCCCTCACCGGCGCGCACATGCCCGCCACCCTCGACGGAAAACCCGTCGCCTCCCACCGCGCCTTCCGGGTGAAGGCCGGTCAGACGCTGCGCATCGGCTCGGTGGAAGGCCCCGGACTGCGGGCCTACCTCGCGATCCGGCACGGCTTCGACGTGCCCGACTACCTCGGCAGCAAGGCCACCTTCACCCTCGGCCTCTTCGGCGGCCACTCCGGCCGCGCCCTGCGCACCGGCGACGTCCTCCGGGTGCGCGAGGCCAACCCCGCCGGGGTCGCCACCGACGCCCCGCTTTTGCGCGTGCCCGCCGCCGTCCGCCCGCCTCTCACCCGCGAGTGGCGGATAGGCGTCCTTTACGGCCCGCATGGCGCGCCGGATTTTTTCACCGAGAACGACATCACGGTGCTGCTCACCGCGTCCTACGAGGTCCACTACAACTCGGCCCGCACCGGCGTGCGCCTGATCGGCCCCAAGCCCGAATGGGCCCGGCGCGACGGCGGCGAGGCCGGCCTGCATCCGTCCAACATCCACGACAACGCCTACGCCATCGGCGCGGTCGATTTCACCGGGGACATGCCCATCATCCTCGGCCCCGACGGCCCGAGCTGCGGCGGCTTCGTGTGCCCCTTCACCATCGTGCAGGCGGAACTTTGGAAAATGGGCCAGCTCAAGCCCGGCGACCGGGTCCGCTTCGTGGCCCTCACCGCCCAGACCGCCCGCGAACTCGCCTACGCCCAGGA
This sequence comes from Akkermansia muciniphila, assembly GCA_945874545.1. Classification (GTDB taxonomy): domain Bacteria; phylum Verrucomicrobiota; class Verrucomicrobiia; order Opitutales; family Opitutaceae; genus IMCC26134_A. The sequence continues at coordinate 4,410 of CAMCHD010000153.1, forward strand.
GTCCACCATCGAGACGCTTAGGTTGGCGTCCCAACCCAAGTGTAACCAAATTGGTTACAGCGGGCTCGAGCCGGCGGTGCTTCATTCGCTCCCGGCACGGCCCGGCGCGCCCGCCGTCGTTTATCGCCGCCAGGGCGATGCCAATCTCCTGGTCGAATACGGGCCGCTCCAGCTCGACATCGCGATGCGCATGAGGGTCCACGCGCTGCAAACCTGGCTCGCAGGCCACCGTGTCCACGGTCTGCTCGACCTCACCCCCGGCATCCGGTCCCTGCAGGTCCATTTCGACCAACGCCTGCTGCCCTCCGAGCGCCTGCTCGAAATTCTCCTGCGCGCCGAACGCGAGCTGCCCGCCATCGACGACATCGAGGTGCCCTCGCGGATCGTGCATCTCCCGCTTTCCTGGGAGGACGAGTCCACCCTGCTCGCGATCCGGAAATACACCCAGATCGTGCGCCGGGACGCCCCGTGGTGCCCGAGCAATATCGAGTTTATCCGTCGCATCAACGACCTGCCGGACCGCGCGGCCGTGCATCGGATTTGTTTCGAGGCCAGCTACCTCGTCCTGGCTTTGGGCGACGTCTACCTGGGCGCCCCCGTGGCCACGCCGATCGATCCGCGGCATCGCCTGGTCACGACCAAATACAATCCCGCCCGCACCTGGACGCCCGAAAACGCGGTGGGCATAGGCGGCGCTTATCTCTGTATCTACGGCATGGAGGGTCCCGGCGGGTATCAGTTCATCGGGCGCACCTGCCAGATGTGGAACCGGTATAAACAGACCGCCGATTTCGCCGCCGGAAAGCCCTGGTTGCTGCGGTTTTTCGACCAGATTCGTTTCTACCCCGTATCCAACGCCGAGCTCACCCGATTCCGGGAGGACTTTCCCCAGGGCCGGGTGAAGCTCCGGATCGAGGAAACGAAGTTCAAACTCCGCGACTACCAGCGCTTCCTGACCGACAACGCCGAGTCGATCACCGCCTTCAAGACCCACCAGCAGGCCGCGTTCGAGGCCGAGCGCCAGCGCTGGGTCGATTCGGGCCAGATCAATTTTTCCGCCAGCGACGAAGCCGCCCCCTCGGGCGACGAGGCCGCCATCCCCGCCGGCTGCATCGCGCTGCCCGCCCACATACCGGGCAATGTCTGGAAAATCCTGGTCGCGCCGGGCGATGCCGTCACGGAGGGCCAGGCGCTCGTCGTGCTCGAGTCGATGAAGATGGAGGTGACCGTGGCCGCCACCCGCGCCGGCGTGGTGCGCGAGATCCGCTGCGCCGAGGGACGACCGGTGAACGCCGGCGAGGCGCTGGTGGTGCTGGCCGGTTGATCCCCGTCCGGCGTCCGCCGTGGCAGCCAACCTGCTTACCCGTCGCCGCCCCGGTCGTATGTTCGATTCCCCCTTAGCTCCCTTTTCGCCCGCCTCCTCGCCGCCGGCGATCGAGATCGCGGTCGATTTTAAGCCGTCCGCGCCTCGGTCCGGCGCGGTCGCTCCGCTGCCGGGCCTGATCGGGTCGAGCGAGGCGCTCGTCCGCCTGCGGCGCGCGCTCCACGCCGCGCGATCCGCCCCGCGGGTTCCGGTGCTGCTGACCGGCGAGAGCGGATCCGGGAAAGCCCTCGCGGCCGCCGCCATCCACGCGGGTGAGGGGGCGGCCGGCCCCTTTGTCCGGGTCGATTGCGCGACCTTGCCGTCCACCGAAACCGAGGCGGCGGGGCTGTTGTTCGGCGTGGAGCCCGCTCCGGACGGGGCGGCGCCGGCCTGGTGCGCCCAGGCCGCCGGCGGCACCTTGTTTCTCGACGAGATCGGGGAGCTCGGGCCGGGTTTGCAGGCCCGCCTCCTGCTTCTTCTCGAGGAAGGCGTCTATCTCCCGGTCGGCTCCAGCACGCCGCGGCCGCTCGCCGCCCGTGTCATCGCCGCGACGCACGCCGACCTGCCCGGGCGGATCGCCGCCGGCGGTTTTCGCCAGGATCTTTATTACCGCCTCGCGCGGTTTCCCGTCGCGGTGCCGCCTTTGCGCGACCGGTTGGAGGACGTGCCCGCTCTGGTCCGCCATTTTCTGCCCCGGCTGGCCTGCGAGTTGGGCCGCCCCGAAGTCCGCGTCCGCCCCGAAGCCATGCAACGCCTTCTGGCCCACGCCTACCCGGGGAATGTGCGGGAACTCCGGCACACCCTGGAACGCGCCCTCCTGCAGGCGGAGGGAAACGAACTCGGCGCGGAGCACATCGAGTTTGTTCCCACCGCCGTTCCGGCGGGGGCGGGGGGCGCCGCCGACGCGACCAGGACGGGCGAGGCGGGGGAGCCGGGCCGCCGTTTTTTGGGGGAACTTCCGCTTAACCTTTCGCAGGCGGAGGACATCCTTATCGCCCGCGCCGTCGCCGTCGCCGAGGGCAATCTGTCCCGCGCCGCCCGTCTCCTCGGTATCAATCGCGCCAGCCTTTACCGGTGGCAGGACCGGCGGGCCGGGGCGCCGCAGCGCAGCGCCTAAACGAGCCCACGCGGCCTGGGATCCGGTCGATTCGGTTGTTAACTTTACTTTGTGGGTAAAGTAACTCAGGTGTTCCCGATGCCGATCAGTGTTTCGATGCCCGACCTCACCACCGCCACCGCCGAAGAGCGGATCCGGTGGGCGGTCGAGGAGTTTGGCGACGGTCTGATTCTTTCCACCAGTTTCGGCATTCAATCCGCCGTGATGCTGCACCTCGCGACGCGGATCGCCCCGCGCCTTCCGGTGGTCTTCATCGATACGGGTTATCATTTTCCCGAGACCTACCGTTTCGCGGCCGAGTTGACGGCCCGCCTGCAGCTTAATTTACTCACCTATAATCCCTTGCGCACCGCCGCGCGCCAGGAGGCCCTTGAGGGTAAACGGTGGGAACAGGGATTGGAGGGGCTCAAGGCCTATAATTTCGAGAACAAGGTCGAGCCCATGGACCGCGCCGTGCGCGAGCTCGGGGCCACCGCCTGGTTGGCCGGTCTGCGGCGATCCCAGGCGTCGACCCGCGAGGCGCTGGCCATCGTGCAAAGCCAGAATCGCATCACCAAAATCCATCCCATCCTCGACTGGGACAACCGTGCCGTCCACCGCTACCTGACCGCGCATGGATTACCCTATCATCCGCTCTGGGAACAGAATTACGTCTCGGTCGGCGACTGGCATAGCAGCGCGCCTCTCCGCCCCGGCCAGGCCGAGGAAGAAACCCGGTTTGGCGGCCTGAAACGGGAGTGCGGCCTGCACGAACTCAGCGGACGGGTGGATTTTTCGATCTGATCGTTCCGGCCGTTCGACGCGGCGGTCGTAGTGGCGGCGGTATTACCCGCCGATTCGCGCCAACCGGGCCCGGCTCAGCCGTTCGTGCGCTTCGCGCCGCGGGACCGCCGGTTCGCGCCGGCTAGGAGGGCGAGGACGGCCGCCACGGCGGCGCCGCCGGCGGGTTCGGGGATGGCGGTGGCATCCAGTCGCACGTCGTCGAAGTTCACCTCGATGCCCGCGGCCGCGTCGAGATTGACCAGTCGGATGCCCAGCGCCTGACCGGCCAGGGCGTGACTCGCGCCGATGGACAGCGTGAGAGTGGAGCGGAGAAAGCGGCCCTCGGCCGGCGTCAGCGAGTTGGTGTCCGACACCAGCACCGTGCCGCCCGCCAGCAGGTCTACCCGATAGCCTGGAAAACCGTTGAATTGAAAAGAATTGTGAGGCGCGTCGACGTCGTTCGCGAGGTTTCCGACCTCGACCTGAAGGGTGTAGTGGGTAAACGGCTGCAAGGTCGCCGCGAGGGTCTGTTGGAGGCCGCCCTCGATCCCGGTTGCTCCGTTGGAGAGGAAAACCACGCCGACATTGGCGCCCTCCGGAACCGGGTCGGCATAGAGGGTGGTGGTGGCCGGGTTGAGCACCCCGACGACGCGGTTCGCGAAATTGATCGACCCGAACGTGGTCCAACCCGTCGGGGGGGCGTTCGTGATGAAGGAGTCCGCAGGCGTCGCCGGGCCCTCGAAACCGGGGTTGGTGATCGGAACCGCGATGGCGTGGGCGCCGTTGGCCGCGGCGAGTCCTAGGAAAACGGCGAGGGAGCGTCGGAGGGTCATGAGGATTGGGATGGGTGATGAAACGAAGGGCGGGGCGGGGCGCGGGTCGCCCGTCGTGGGATAATACGACCTTCTCGCGTCGGCGTTACGGAGTTTTTCCGTGCAGGAGCCGTTTCCGCGCCTTTTGCGGAGCGAAACCGAACGTGCGGGCTGGGAAACGCCGCACCGCGGGCGCGGCCGCTCAGCGTTCCAGGGTGGCGGCGAGCAGGCCGATGACGACCTCGTTGGCGAGGGTGCGGACGGTGAGGGAGCGGAGTTCCTTTTGCGGGTCGAGGGGGAGGGCGAGCACGGTGGCTGCGCCGCCGGGGACGACCGCCTTGCGCTGGGCGAAGTCGGCGGGGGTGCCGGCGCGGATGCGGGCGGTCTTCAAGTCCACGCGGAGGGGCACGGGCTCTGGGCGATTGAAGGCGAGGCCGTCGATGAAATAGTCCTGGTCGATGGGCCACCACGTGGTCGGGTTGTGCAGGGGCAGGCGGGCGGTCGTGCCGTCCGCGTAGGTCGCAACGACTTCGCCGTTGTCGAGGCGGCTCTGCATCCAGTTGGTCGAGCCGGCCATCAGCAGGTGCACGCGGCGAGCGCGGCCGGTGAGGGGGACCGAAAGCTCGCGCGGGTAGTTGTCCCATTGCGAGGTGAAGGCGACGTTGGGCGCGTCGCCCGGGCCCGGGGTGACGAAGGGCACGCCGGAGGGCAGGACGAGACGGCCGCCGTGCGCGGCGGAGGCGGCGCG
>CAMCHD010000154.1 GCA_945874545.1 Akkermansia muciniphila
TGCGCGTTGATCTGGGAGGAGGTGTTGGTCTTCGAAACCAGAATATCTCCGAAGAGTTTCAGGCGGTCGTTAAACTCATGGGAGAAGGCCGAGGTGACGCCGGAACGCTCGTTGGCAATAATCTGGGTGACGTAACGGGAAAGGTTAAACGCCAGGACCTGTTCGCCGACGGATCTTGGGCCGGCGTAGACACCGCCGGCGACCAAATCGGCGGCGGACTGCCCGCCGCCCACCACGGTGGGGGCGTTAAGGGACGGATTAAGAAGGTAGTAATCGCCCCCGATGTTAACCGAACCCGCAAAGGTCGGAGTGCCATAGGTTTCCGCCGAATAGGGACGCTCGTAATTCAGGACGGGGTCCTGATTGGCGAACTCGGCCGCGATGGTGATCTTGGTCTTTCCATCGCTGACGCCGCCGACGGCGTAGACCGAACGCTCGATGGCGTTGCCGGTGTTGTCGGTCCAGGCGTAGCGACCACCGACTTGAAACCCGTCGAAATCGTCCTTCATGAGGACGTTGATAACACCGGACACCGCATCGGTGCCGTAGATGGCGGAGGCGCCGTCGGGCAGCACTTCGATGGACTTTACCGCCGCGAAGGGCACAAGGTTGACGTCGGTGAAAATGAATCCGCCGCTGGCGCCGACGGGAGCGGCGGCCATGCGACGACCGTTGATGAGCACGAGGGTCGCGGCGTTGCGCAGGGCGAGCTGGGTGCCGCCGTTGGTGGAACCGCTGCCGACGTTGGCGTTGGCGGTGCCGAGATTGGAATTGCCGGAAAGCTGAGGAATACGACGACGCAGGGCGTCACCGATGTTCGAGCGACTGGAGGCGGAATTCACCTGATCGGCGCTGATGGTGATGACCGGGATCGCGACCGCATCGGCCGCAAACGGCAGGTAAGACCCGGTCACCTGCATCGTCTCGAGGGTGACGACTTGGTCGGCGGAGGTGGTCTCCGACGGGGTGGCGGGCGGGGTCGTTTCGGCGGCCGGGAGGAGGGTCGCGGCGGGTAGGGAGGCGGCCAGACAGCCGGTCTTCCAGAGTTTGCGTGGGGTGCGGGTTGGTTTGGATTTCATACGACTACAGGTTGTTAGTTGGACCGATATCGCTCCGCCCAGAGCGCGAAGCGCGTTTCTTGTGGCACACGCGAACTAGCAAAACCTAAGCCCCATGCAGATATTTTTCCTATTCTTTGCAAAGGTATGAGTTGAGTTAATACTGGACAAATTAAACACAGCAATGGACTTGCAATAAAGGCAGGTGGACGCAAAGCCCGTGTTTTACCGTCTGTTTCCTGCAAAAGCAGACCTGGCCAGGGTGGCCTCTCGAGGCGCCGCTTGGAAGACGGTTAAACCGGTCGGTGCGACCCGCCGGCCTTCCCGGCGCAACGTCAAGACGTTTATCATTCCTCGAAAGGGAGTTGCGGCAAACCGGCAGTGGCGGAGGAGGAGGCGAACGCAACCACGGTAACAACCTCCGCCTCGGCCAGCACGGTGTGAACCGCCCCGGCGGGAAAATCGATGCGGCCGCCGGCCGGCACCCAAAGCGGGGGAAAACGCGGGCCGCCCTCGACGCGCAGCGCGCCGACAAAAACGTAGATGCGGACAGCCTCCGCGTGCCGGTGCAGGGGAGCGGCGGGAAAGGCGCCCTGGTGGATCGTCACCGGCCACAAGTCATCGCGGGCGATCTCGGCAAGCACCTCGGCCTTGGTGGTGAAGGAGGCGGGCCGGATCGAGATGACGGGCGCGGGCATGGGGTCGGAAAGCAGGCGACGCGCCAGCTCGGACCGGGCCGGGCCGGTCGCTCAGGCCTGATTGCGTTCGTAGGCCGCGTCGAACTCGGCCACGAAGCGAGCAAACAAATCCGAGCGCATCGGGTCGCCCGCGGCGGCGTAGTGGCCGACGAGATTCCGGCAGCACCGGGCGAGCACCTCCCGGACCGGAATAGGCGCCAGATCGGTGGCGGTCGGCTCCATACCCTGGGTGCGGAGCATAAAAAGAAGGTCGGCCGCTGTTCGGAAGACGCCCTGTTCGAACGCATCGATAAAAAACGGCGGCCCCCCCTCGAAACAACCGACCAAAAAATGGCCGGGCAAACCGACCGGCTCGAGCCGGAGGCCGATGCGCTCGGCGACCAGGAGGTAGACGATGCCCAAACTGATGGGGATGCCCTTGCGACGCTCCAGCACGGCCGGGAGGAAGCTGTTCAGCGGATCGGTGTAGTGTTCGCTGTTGCCGCGGAAACCGGCCTCATGAAAAAGCACCCGATTCAGGATCCGGCAGCGCTCGCGCGTGGTCGCCGGTTCGGCCACCAATTCCCGGCAGCGCGCGGCGAGGCGGTCGAGTTCGCGCGTGCAGGCGGCGACATCCATCTCCGGCTGCACCGTCCGCGCCAGCAGGACGGCGCCCGTCTCCAGCTCGTAGTTGAGCGATTGGATAAAACCGCGAAATTCCGACACCGGATCGGCGAAGCGCAGCTCGGTGAGAAACCAGCGGGCATGCCAGGCCAGGGCGCGATTCCGGCCGTCCGCCACCTCGAGGAGGAAGCGGCGCGCCGGCGCGGCGCGGGCGGCGAAGTGGGCCAGGAGCTCACGACGCACCGCCGGGCTCGGATCGTCGAGCAGGGTGGCGAAGGTCTCGCACGCGACCGGACTGAAGCACTCCGTTTCCACCCCGGAAACCTGTCGGCCGCGGCGGGCGGGTGCAACGGCGATCGCGCGCCATTCCCGTGAAAAACTACGTGCGCGCCGCCGCGGCCTCCGGCCTCAGTGTTTGCTCATTTCCGGATGGATACGAAGGCCATCCCCCACCCTTTCCCCGTCCGGCAAAGCCGCAGCGCGCACGACCGCACGCTTCACGACCTCGAGACAAACAGGATTCAAGCGCCGATAGACCGCCGGCAACATATCCCAGCCCCATTCCCCCAGGCCCTCGGCCGGATTCGAGATCACCACCAGGCAGGCGTAGTTGATGCCGGCCTGCCGCGCATACGACACCTCCGTGCCCACGCTCATCGTCACCAGGTCGCCGCCGATGGACCGGAAGTGCCTGATCTCGGCCGCGCTCTCGAACCGGCCGCCTGCCGCCTGGAGAATCACGCCGCGCTCGTGGACGTTGATCGCGTCGTATTGCCGGTCCGGACGGATCACCGCGCGCGTTTCCTCGACCAGGATACGATGGAGCAGCGGATCGACCGCCGGGGTCAATCGCGCCAGGACCAGCCCCTGGTCTCGCAGCGAACCGTAGGGCAACATCTTCGGTCGATCGGTGTTGAAGTCGATGACGTCGTCCGGGACCACAAAATCGAGGGTTTTGAACGCCACGTTTACACCTCCGGCGGTCGCCCCGCCGATCGCCTCGCGCACGCCGAGGTGGTGCAGGGCCAGCCAGGTGCCGACAAATTTTCCCGAGCCGTGCATGTGGACGTAATAAAACGCCACGCCGTCGACCTCCCCGAGGTGGATCTCCGGGGAGGGACCGGTGGCCGTATCCACCCGGAAACTGCGCTTCAGCAGGCCGGAGTCGATCAGCGCATCGTTGAGAAAGGTGCCGCCCACCACCGCGACCCGGGCCTTGGGCGCGTCGGCGAAGGGGAGCAGAGGGGCCTCCTCGGCGGCGCCGGCCTGCCGAACAGCGATGAGGACCAACAAAACGCCCAGGGCGGGTCGAAAAGGAAAACGCATTCCTGCGCCGAGCAACAGGCGTGCCACGCCGCCGTGGTCCGCCCCCGTTCAGGCGCCAAGAACTTTCGCCAGGGCGATAAAGTCTTCGTCGCCATGGCCGCGCGCCTCGGCGGTCTTCAGCTGCTCGCGCACGACGTCGAGCGCCGGCAGCTCCGCGCAACCCGCCGCGGCGGAGGCGAGCCGCAGATCCTTGTGCAGGTGTTTGACCGAAAACTGCGGGGAAAAATCCCCGGCCCGCAGCTTGGGCTCCTTGAGTTTGACCAGGCCGGAATAGCCGACGTTGCGGGCCAGCGCGCCGTAAAAGATCTCGTCGCCGATGCCCGCCGCGGCGGCCAAGGCGCGGGCTTCCAACAAGCCTTGCAGCTGCACCGCGAGGTTCAGGTTCATGGCCAGCTTCAGCGCCGCCGCCTGCCGGTGGTCGCCGATCAGAAGACGGGTGGCGGAAACGAGGGCGAGGAGCGGGTCGAGCGCGGCGGCGAGGGCCGCGTCGCCGCCGAGGTAAAACACGGTCTGGCGCTGCTCGGCGGCGGGTTTGCTGCCGGTGAACGGCGCCTCGAGATACGACGCGCCGGTGGCGAGGGTCGCGGCGCGAAACTCGTCCGCCGAGGCGGGATCGATGGTGCTGGATTGCACCACCGTCCTGGCCGGTCCCAGAAAGGGCCGGATACGTTCCAGAATGGCCCGAACCGCCGCCGGATCGGCGACCACGATCTGGATCACCTCCGCCTCGGCCGCCACCGCCTCGGGCGTATCCCGCCAGCCGGGCGCGTCCGGACGCGGGGTGCGGTTCCAGCTGCCGGCCAGCGCGCCGGCCGCCGCGTAGTGCCCGGCCCAGATGCGCCCGATGATGCCGAGCCCGAGGATCCCCACGCGCGGCCCCGCGTAGGCGGCCGGCGCGGTCATGAGAGCACCTCCAGCAGCCGCGCGATGAAGCGGTTCACCCTCTCCTGATTGTCGTGCACCATGCGTTTGAAGCTGGCGTAGTCGATGGCCGCGCCCTCGATGCCGTTGGCGTAGTTGTCCACCATGCCGAACGAGTTGTAACGCAGCCCCAGTTCCGTGCACAAATCGGCCTCGGGCGCGAGCGTCATGCCGACCACGTCCCCCCAGGTTTTCATCACCCGGATCTCCGCCTTGGTCTCGAAGCGCGGCCCCCGGGTGTGGACGTAGGTCAGGCCGGTTTCCAAGGTGAATTCGGGCGCGAGCGCCGCCGCGACGACGGGCAGGAGGTTGTTCGCGATACCGGGCGCGCCGGCGTGGAGAACCTCGTCGTGGTAGGTCGCCGGCGGCTGCTGGATCGCGACGTAGTCGGAACAGGATACGAAGGTGCCCGGCGGCAGGTCGGGCCGGAGCGAGCCCACCGAGTTGAACGACACCACGTCCGCAAAACCCAGCTGCGCGAGGGCGGCGAAGTTGGCCCGGGCGTTGATCGTGTGCGGCGGGAGCGGCGCCGCCCCGGCTCCGTGGCGGTTCAACACCACCTGGTCGCCCCGCGTGCGCAGGGTCACCGGACCATGTTTCGTCTCGACCGTCCGCGGGATCCAGGACGAAAATACCGGCGAATGATTGATGCTGGTTCCACTCACGAGGGCGAACTTCATGCGTCCGGGTTATCCGCCCGCGACGGGCGTGCAAAACCAAAGGCGCGGTCGCGTCTTTTCGCCGCGCTCGCCCTCGCCGGGCTCGCGCTCGGGCTGGCCGCCTGCAGCACCCCGGGGCCGAGCCACGCCTACCTTTATTCGCCCACCCTCGGTCCGACCGTGCGCGACATCAATCCGGTCAACGGCGACGAACGGGCCGTCATCGCCGCCTTCGTCGACCGCGGGGAGCTGGTGGTCGGCCTCGACTACGAACCCTACACCGACCACCTCTACATCCGGATTTTCCCCGGCAACCGCATCCGGGTGATCGACCGCCCGGCCGGAAGAATCAAACGCGAGGTCGCCGTGCCGAGCCTGCCCCTGGGCGGCCGCGACTTCGCCATCCGCTCGCTCGACCGCCACTTCTTTTTCGCCGACCCCACCGCGCCCGCCCTGATCGAGGCCGACCTGCGGGGCAATCTCGAGGACTACTTCCTGCTGGAAGGGCTGGAATCGCCGGTCTGGGGCATCGCCCACGACCAGGTGAGCGGGGAGCTGCTCATCCTCGCGGCCGAAACCACCGACCGGGTGAGACGCCATGGGACCGACGGTAGCTTCCGCTCGGAGTTGAAACTGGAACAGGCGGTGCGCGGCCTCTCGTTCGCCTACGATCCGGAGGCGCGCCGGTATTTCGCCTCCTTGGCCGACGGCACCGGCATCGGGGTCTTCGACGAGCGCGGACGCCTCCTGCGCTCCCTGCCGCGGCCCGATCCGTCCCGCGAGACCTTCATCGCGGTCGGCCCGCGCTCGCTGCTGCGGCTTTTCTGAACCCGCGCGCCTGCGGGTTCGGGTCGCACCCAAGCGATCCCGAGCCTTGCGCGTTGCCACGTCCAGGATGAGCTATTTCCTTCCATTTATCACCATGTCCACTTCCGTCGAAAACGTCGTCATCGTCGGCACCGGCTGCGCCGGACTCACCGCCGCCATCTACACCGCCCGCGCCAATCTCAATCCGCTGGTCCTCGAAGGCCCACTGCCCGGTGGCCAGCTGACCACGACCAGCGAGGTGGAGAACTTCCCCGGCTTCGCGCACGGCGTGGACGGTTTTCAACTCACCCAAAACATGCGCGAACAGGCGACCCGCTTCGGCACGCGCTTCGAACAGGCGCTGGTCACCGCGGTGGATTTCTCGGTTTTTCCCCGCCGCCTGCAGCTCGGAGACCGCGAAATCCTAGCCAAGGCCGTCATCATCGCCACCGGCGCCTCGCCGCGCATGACCGGAATACCGGGAGAGAAGGAACTCTACGGCGGCAAGGGCGTGACGACCTGCGCGACCTGCGACGGCGCCTTCTACCGGAAGATGGAGGTGGCCGTCCTCGGCGGCGGCGACAGCGCGGCCGAAGAGGCGCTGTTCCTGACCCGATTCGCCAGCAAGGTCTACCTCGTGCACCGGCGCGACACCCTGCGCGCCTCCAAAATCATGGCGGACCGCGCCATGGCCCACGAAAAGATCCAGATGGTCTGGGACACCGTGCCGGTCGAGGTGCTCGGCGTGCCCGAGGGCGCCGTCTCCGGTCTCAAGGTGAAGAACCTCAAGACCGGCGCCGAATCCGTGCTGCCGGTGAAGGGCGTCTTCGTCGCCATCGGCCACGTGCCCAACACCGGCCCCTTCGTGCCTGCCTTGGAGGTGGACGAGGGCGGCTACTTCAAACCCTCCGCCGGCTCGCAAGTGCAAACCCGAGTGCCCGGCATCTACGTCGCGGGCGACTGCTCCGACCACGTCTATCGCCAGGCCATCACCGCCGCGGGCATGGGCTGCCAAGCCGCCATCGAAGCGGAACGCTGGCTCGCCGAACACGAGGGCTGACCCACCGCCAGGCGGGACGGCATCGCCAGTCCCCCCTCGTTTGTATCCGCCCGGAACACCGGGTAAAAACACGCTCCTCGCGGTCGAATGCGGGTGGGTGTCCTCAAAATTGTAATTATTCCAATTACCGCTTGCTGATTGGAATGATTCTCATTCGCTGCGTAAAAATTCAGGTTCTCCCACCCATGCGCCCCGAAACCCCAGAAACTCCCGCCAACCTTGCTGAACGCTTGGCTCATAGCGGATTGCGCAACACTCCCCAGCGCGAGGTGGTCTACCACGCCTTGCTCGACCGACGCGACCATCCGACGGCCGACGAGGTCTATACCCGGGTTCGCCCCGAGATGCCTTCAATCTCTCTGGCAACGGTTTACAACTGCCTCGAGACACTGGTGCAGTGCGACCTCGTGCGTCAGGTGAACTTTGAGCGGGGCCCCTCCCGTTATTGTGCTAACCTCCATCCGCACGCCCACTTCCACGACGAAAAAACCGGTGCGACCTACGACATCCCCCTCCCGCCCGAAGTGCTGGCCCAGGTGCGCGGCGTCCTCCCCTCCGGCTACGACGCCAAAACGGTCGAAATCACCTTCCACGGCCAATCGCCGACCGCCTGAAGCCGGCGGACGCCGACTTCAGGGCCGAAGATGAAAGATTAAGTTTAAGGCCAATCCCCTCCGATTTCCCACCGACCCAGTCCTTCATCATCAGAGTCCCAGCCAATTCTCCGCTCCTGTCTTCAACTTAATCTTTCCTCTTAAACTTTTTCCATGCCCTCCCTCGAAATCCGTGACCTGTATGTCGCTCTCGCCGCGACTCCCGACAAGCCCATCGTCAAAGGCCTGAACCTGACGATCCGCACTGGCGAGGTGCACGCCATCATGGGTCCGAACGGCACCGGCAAATCCACCCTTTCGAAGGCCATCGCCGGACACCCCGACTACGCCATCACTTCGGGCGACGTGCTGCTCGAGGGTAAGTCCATCCTCGAGATGGAGCCCGACGAGCGCGCCCGGGCCGGCCTTTTCCTCGCCTTCCAATACCCGAGCGAGATCCCGGGCGTCTCCATCGCCAATTTCCTGCGCGCCGCCGTCCAGGCCCGCCTCGCCGAGGGCGAGGAGCTCGACGCCACCGCCTACTACAAACGCCTCTACTCCAAGATGGATATGCTCAAGATCGACCGGAAGTTCACCTCCCGTTCGGTCAACGAAGGTTTCTCCGGAGGCGAAAAAAAGCGCTGCGAGATCCTGCAGATGGCGATGCTCGAGCCCACCTTCGCCCTGATGGACGAGACGGACTCCGGCCTCGATATCGACGCCCTCCGCATCGTCGCCGAAGGCGTCGAAGCCATGCGCGGCGACAAACTCGGCGTGCTGCTCATCACCCACTACCAACGCCTGCTCGATCACATCGTCCCGGATTTTGTGCACGTGATGTATGACGGACGCATCGTGAAGTCCGGCGACAAGTCCCTCGCCCTCGAGCTCGAAGCCAAAGGCTACGACTGGGTGAAACAGGAATTGGCCGTCGTCTGAGGCCGGCGCAGACCGGCCTCGAAGTTGAAGATACAAGGTTAAGGTAAGACCAAACCCTCCGCGACCCGACCCTCCTCCGCACGGCACTCCCCCCTTCAACTTAAACCTCCCCCTTAAACTTTAAAAACATGACGCCTCCCACCGACCTCCTCGCCGCGCCCGAGCTCGACTCGCCCGCCGCCGACGCCTCCGCCGTGGAAAACCCCACTGTCGGCATCGACCAGTCCGCCGGCGACTTCACCTACGACGTCAAATACGAGTTCGATGCCGGCAACGGCCTCAACGAGAACGTCATCCGCTACATCTCCTCGGTCAAAAAGGAGGCCGACTGGATTCTCGATTTCCGCCTGAAGGCCTACCAGACCTTCCTGGCCAAGCCCATGCCCACCCACTGGGCGACCAAGGACCTGGAGAACATCGATTTCGACAAGATCCGCTACTACCTCTCCCAGGGCACCAAACCCAAACGCACCTGGGACGAGGT
>CAMCHD010000155.1 GCA_945874545.1 Akkermansia muciniphila
GAAGAGCCGGTGATGACCCTGGGCGAGTTGGAAAAAAGGGCCATCTTGCGCACGCTGGTCGCGACCGAAGGCAATCGCACCAAGGCGGCCGATTTGCTCGGCATCTCCATCCGGACCCTGCGCAATAAGTTGAACGAGTATCGGATCGAGGAAGGCATCGCCAAGTAGGCGGTGCCGTGGCGGAGGGGGTGAGCCGCCTAAGGCGCCGGGTCGGCGGCGCACCGAAAGCCGGCGTGACTGGTGCCGGTGTCAGGCGGACTGCCCCGCCGTGCGGCGGGCCGGTAGCTCTCACAGTAGTCCGCGTGGCAGAGGAAACTCCCACCCTTGATGACGTGGCGGAGCTGGCCGGGCACATCCTCGGGCGAGGGGTCGCCGGGCACGCGCCGCACTCCCGCTCCGGCGGCGGGACCGGAGGGGTTTCCACACATTTCCGGTTGGCCGGCGCGCACCGCGTAGGTGTCGGCGGCGTAGCGGTCCGCGCACCAATTCCAAACATTGCCGGCCATGTCGTGCAGGCCGTAGGCGTTGGGCGGAAACGCGCCGACCGGCGATGTGCCGACGTAACCATCGGCGGCCGTGTTGTGATACGGGAATTTCCCGGTCCAGGTGTTCGCAAGGTGGGGGCCTTCGGCGGGGTGGGGATCCCGGTCGCCCCACGAGAAACGGGCGCGGGCGAGGCCGCCCCGCGCGGCGAATTCCCATTCGGCCTCGGTGGGGAGGCGCTTGCCGGCCCATTTGGCGTAGGCGACGGCATCCGCATGGGCGACCTGCACCACGGGGTGATCGGCGCGGTCGGCGATGGACGAGCCCGGCCCCTCGGGTTGGCGCCAGTTGGCGCCGAGGGTCCAGTGCCACCAAAGGCTCAGGTCGTGGAGCGGCACCGGGCCGGCGGTGGGACGAAAAACGAGCGAGCCGGGCGCGAGTTGTTCCTCGGGCGGGCGAGGGGTGCCGGGCGGGACTTGTTTCTTCAATTCCTCCCAATCGACCGGACGCTCGGCCAGCGTGATGTAGCCGGTGGCGGCGACGAACTTCGCGAACCGGGCGTTGGTCACCGGGTGGATGTCGATCAGGAAGGGTTTGACCCGCACGCTATGGGCCGGGCCTTCGTTGGGGAAGGCGTAGGGTGCTTCGCTCCCCATGGTGAATTCTCCTCCGGGCAGGAGCACCATACCCTCGGGCACCGCCGCGGCGCGGGCGGCGTCGCAAATCAGGACAAACGCGGGCGCGAGCGCGGCAAGGAGGCGGGTGGGGCGGGCCATGGGATCGGCGAAGGCTCTTTAAAAACCTCGGGCCGGGCCAACTTTTTCCATCCCGTTCCGTGCCGGTTTGCGCCGGTTTACCGTGGTGGTGGGCGCGAGTCGCGATCAGGACCGCGCGTAGGCCCCCTGCACCGCGCGGGCGCGGCGGGCGGCGGAGCCGAGCTCGGCCAGCTCGCGTGCGACGCGGGTCTGCGCCGCGGTCACGACGTCCTCGAGGCGTCGGTAACGATCGGCCAGCGCGGTGGCGCGGGCCTCGAGATCGGGGTCCCGCGCGGGCGCTTCGCCGGCGAGGCGGGTCAGGACCGCGAGCTCACGATCGAGCAACGCGGCCAGGGCGGGCCAGTCCTCGTGGCCGACCGCGCCCTCCTCCTCCCGTCCAAAGGCCTCGGCGCAGGCCAGGAGGCGAAGGGTGGCGGGGGTGGGCGGGGCATGCATGGCGGCAAGGCCGGGACGGTCCCGGCGCTAGGCGACCTTGACCTCGGAAGAGCGCAGCATCTCGGCCCAGCCGTCACGCAGGGTGCGCACGAGACCCTCGACCTCGATCAGCGGGGCCTCCTGTTTACGCAGGTTGGCCTCGAAGAGGCGTCGCAGGTAATAGTCGTAGAGCCGGTCGAGATTTTGGGCGATCTCGCCGCCGGCCTCGTGGTTCAGATTGGCGCGCAACTCGTTCAGGATGGCTTGGGCGCGCAGGATGGAGGTGTTGATGGTTTCGAGGCGCTTGGGTGTATCCTCGGGCTGGGCGAAACCGGCCCGGGCCTGGTGCATGAAGCGGAGGGCTCCGTCGAACAGGAGCAACACGAGCTGGCCCGGGCTGGCGGTCAGGATCGATTGCGACTGGTAGGCGCGGGCGTAGGAGTGGGCGGGCGACATCATGGCGGGTTACTCCACTTCGGCGCTTGGATCGCGCGAGAGGGCGATCAGGTTGGCGACGCGGTCGATGATCTCGCGCGGCGGGTAATTGAGGTCCACCGCGAGCTGGGCGGCGCGGGCGACGACTTCGGGGCGGATCTCGGGGGTGGCGGCGAGCGCGGCGTGGAGTCCGGTCGCGCTGGCCGTGGACAGGGTGTCCTCGGAGCGGGCGGAGTCCGGCCTTTCGGCGCGGACCCGCCGTGAATCGGCGGATGGGATCGGCGTGGCGCCGATCTGGTGGGAGGGTGTGATCATGGCTAGGCGTTGGGTTGCACGGTCAGCCCTGGATCAGAGGAAGGGAACGCCGTTGGTTAACAGACGAGAGGTGTATCGGCACGTCGTGACGGGAGTTTAGCGCGAGCTGTTTGGTTTGGCGGGAGGCGGAGTCGGGAGCGGGCGGGGGGGCAGGAGGGCGGCCACCGCGTGGAAGGCGTATTCGCCGAAACGAGACGGGCTCTGCAGCACCCCGTGGGCGGCGTCGCCCGGGGCGGACGAGTTGGTGCGGGCGTGGCGGCGGGCTCCGCGGGCGGTGGCGGCGTCGGCCGCGTCAAACAATTCGTCGACGACCCAGATCGTCTCGCCTCCGGGCAGGGAGACCAGCCGGGCGCGAAACCCGAGCGCGAGGGGCGGGTAGGATTTCACCGTGGTGAGATCGAGGAACAGGACGGCCTGGGCGCCGGTCTCGCGGGTCAGGCGCTCGAGCAGGCCGGCGGGCAGCAGGCCGGTGGACGCGAACGACTCGCGGCCGGTCCAGGCGGACAATTCGGGACGGGCCACCGCGACCAGCTCGGCGCGTTGCGCCGCGCCGAGCGCGCGTTGCCAGAGCGGGTCGTAGGTCGCGAGCGATTCGGACGGCAGGCGGCCGGCGATGTCGTGGGCGGGCAGCACCGCCACGCGGACCACGGTCTCGGGCCAGGCGGCCGGGCCGCGCACGTTCGTCGGGGTGTAGACCGGACCGACGTCCTCCAATTTGCGCGGGACCGAGGAGCAGCCGGCCAGGAGCGCGAGCAGGGCGGCGAGGACGAGGGGCGAGCGGCGCATGGATTATTTGGAGGTAGTGACCGGGAAGGCGCTGGCGAGCTGCGATTGCATGTTTTTGATCCGCGATTGGGCGGTTTCCATCGCGATGAAGCTCGACTCAAGGATGGCGCGGCGCTGCACCAGCCGGCGATCGATGTCGGCGATCTGCCGGTCGATGTTCGCGTTTGAATTGGTGATGGCCGTGCGTTGCGAGGCGAGCTGGCCGGTGCCGCCGTTCACGCCCAGGTAGTTGTCGGTCAGGCTGGTGAGCCGGGCGGCGAAGCCGGTCGAGGCCTGCTGGAAAAAGGCCGCCACCTGCGCGGGCTGGTTGTTCAAGGCGTTGGTCAGCTTGGTGGCGTCCTTGATCGCGAGATTCGACGTGCCGGAGACAAAATCGATGCCGAGCGCGTCGAGACTGGAGATGGCGGACCCGAGGCCGGGCACGGAGGCGAAGGCGCTCGAGCGCATGGCGGTGGCCCAGGATTGCACCTCGCGATTGGAGGCGAGCGTGGCGGTGGACACCCTGCCATTGCTGCTGGTCACCCGGGTCTGCTCCTCGAGGTAGGACTGGGCGGCGTTAAAACGGGTGATGAAGTTGTCGATCCGGCTCCGCATACCCCCGGTGTCGGCCGTCACGGTGACGGCCTGGGACGCGAGCGACGTGGCGGTTATGTTCAAGCCGGCGAGACCATGCTCGGCCGCGGTCAGGGTGTTGCTGTGGCTGGTGAGGACGTCGCCGCCGTTGACCGTGAACTCGGCGTCTAGCCCGGTCGACAGCGTGGCGCCGGTGGTGAGGCCGAGGGCGCCGAGGAGGCCGCCGGCCGATTCCGAGACCGAAATGCCGAGGGATCCGGTGGTGGCGTTGGACAGGGTGAAGCGATCGGCGGCGGCGTCGTAGGCGGCGGTCACGCCCGCGCCGGCCGCGTTGATGCGCGCCACGACGGCGTTCAACGAGTCGGTGTTCACGTTGTAGGCGATCTCGACACCGTTGATGGTGAAGGCTCCCGCACCGGCGCCGTCGACCGCGGTGACGGCGGTCGAGAGCCGTCCGGCCGCGAGCGTCGCCACCGGGTTTACCACGCCGAGGCGGGTGGCGCTGGCGACCGCGCCGGTGCCGTTGGCGGCGAGACGGGCGACGGAGAGGAAATTCGACGTGTCGTTCGAGGCGCCGAGGGTGATGGGCGAGGCGGAGGCGAGGGTGATACGGTCGTTGGCGGGATCGTAGGCGGCGGTGACCGCGCCCCCGGTCGCGGTGGAGATCGCGGAGAACACGTCTTGCAGCGAGTCGGTCGTCGCGATGGTCACCCGTGCGCCGTTGACCGAGAAAAAACCCGCGGTGGGCGTGGCCGACGCGCCGAGGGAGGCGAGGGTGAGTCCGGATACGTCGGCGGTGGACGCGAGTGGCGCGCCGATGTCGGCCGCCCCTTGCAGGCGGCTGACGGTCGCGAGCCGGGTGACGTTGAAGGTGTGGGTGCCGACGGCGGTGCCGGCCGCGGCGGTCGCGGTCCAGGCGCCGGCCGTGGCGCTGCGCACTCCGAAGGCCTCGGGGGCGTTGAGCGCCGCGACGGCGGAGCGCAGGTCGTTTAACCGTGTCTCGAGGCCGGAGAGGGCGGAGACGCGGGTGAGGTTTTTGGTCTTCTCCGTCTCGAGGCGGTCGGCGGGTGCGCGCTCGAGCTCCATGATGGTGTCGACGAAACTTTTCCAGTCGAAGCCCGAGGCTAGTCCGCTGAGTTGAATGCCGGGCATGGTGGGTGAGGGTCGAGGGTGAAAAGGATGGGGAATGCGACGCGTGCGCGCGGCGCCCGCGAGGCCGTCATCGACACGACCCGGGTCCGGCTTTAGCCCGGCGGGGTCGGTCCGCGGGCGCCTGCGTAATTTAACCCTGGATACCGAAAAAGTCCCTTGGTCCGCTAAAGTCCTTCGCCGCCGGTTCCGTAGAAAGGGGCAACCGTGGAAAGTTTCGCGGCCGGATCGGCCCGGATCCCCCAATCGGCCCGTCGCCCTACGGACAGGGTAGTTTAATCAAGGAAGAACCCAACATGTCACTCGTCATCAACACCAACTCGGCGGCCACCTCCGCCTCGAACAACCTCGCCGCCTCCAACGCCATGCTGCAAAAGAGCCTCAACCGGCTCTCCAGCGGTTCCAAGATCGTCAATCCCTCCGACGACGCCGGCGGCCTGGCCGTGAGCATGAAACTGACCGCCGCCGCCCGCCGCTCGGGCGCGGCCAACATCAACATCGGCAACAGCATCTCCTTCCTGCAGACGCAGGAGGGCGGTTTGAAGGTCGCCGGCAAGGTCATCGAGCGTATCGGCGAGCTCAAGACGCTCTACACCGATCCGACCAAGAACGCCTCCGATCTGGCGAACTACGACGCGGAGTTCACCCAGCTCAAGGCGCAGCTGACCTCGATCGCGGCCGAGAAGTTCAACACCAAGGATCTGTTCTCCGCCAACGTCCTGACCACCCAGGTCAGCGAGGACGGCAGCCAGACCGTGGATATGAGCGCGAAGAACCTCGCGGCCGATGCCGGCGTCGCCGCCATCACCGGTGCGACCGACCTGGCCGGCGTCACGCTGACCCAGATCAAGTCCGCCACCGAGGGCGTCGCGACCATGCGCGCCAAGAACGGCGCCGAGCAGAGCCGCTTCGAGTTCGCGGCCGAGCTGCTCACCACCAACAAGGCCAACCTCGAGGCCGCCAGCTCCCGCATCGTGGATGTGGACGTGGCGGCGGAATCGACCCAGCTGGCCCGTTGGAACACCCTCGTCTCCGCCGGCACCTCGATGCTGTCGCAGGCCAATCAGAGCTCCCAGAACGTGCTTCAGCTCCTCCGGGGCTAAGCGACGTCCCGCGGCCCCCCGGGGCCGCCGCCGGGGGCGCGCCGTCGTGAACGGCGGCCCCCGCCTGACCTCTTACCGGAATTACACGCCCGACCGTGGCCTTGTCCTTTTTGCCCTACCACTAGCGCCAGCAGCTTTCCCCGCAGGGTAACGCTTTGGGGCTCACCGCCCCGGACGGTCTGATGCGGCCCGCCAGCCGGATCCGTGGCGACGACGGACGTCGCGTTCATCAAGGAAAGATACCACCATGGCAGTCGTAATTAACACCAACACGACGGCGACCGTTGCCTCCAACAACCTCGCCGCCTCGAACTCGATGCTGCAAAAGAGCCTGAACCGGCTCTCCAGCGGCTCGAAAATCGTCAGCCCCGCCGATGACGCGGGCGGTCTCGCAGTTTCCATGAAACTGTCGGCCGCCGCCAAGCGTTCCGGTGCGGCCAATACCAACATCGGTAATTCCATGTCGTTCCTCCAAACCCAGGACGGCGCCCTCAAGGTGGCCGGCAAGGTCCTCGATCGCGTGAGCGAGCTGAAGACCCTCTATGCCGATCCCACCAAGAACAGCACCGACCTGGCGAACTACGACGCGGAATTCACCCAGCTCAAGGCTCAGATCACGTCGATCGCGGCCGAGAAGTTCAATAACATCAACGTCTTCAACAATGCGCTCACCACGCAGGTGTCCGAGGACGGTGGTCAGACCGTGAGCCTCTCGAACAAGAACCTCACCGGTAACGCCGGGGTGACCGCCGTGACCGGCGCCGCCAACCTCGGTGCGGTGTCGCTCGACAACATCAAGACCGCCATCGAGGGCGTCGCGACCATGCGCGCCACCAATGGCGCCGAGCAGAGCCGGTTGGACTTCGCCGGGGAATTGTTGACCATCAACAAGGCCAACCTCGAAGCCGCCAACAGCCGGATCATCGACGTCGACGTGGCGTCGGAGTCCACGCAGCTCGCACGCTGGAACACCCTGGTCCAGGCCGGCACCTCCATGCTCGCCCAGGCCAACGGTTCCTCCCAGACCGCGCTCTCGTTGCTCCGCTAACGCATGACGACATCCTGATTGGGTTCCAAAGGGCCCCGTCCGCGCAAGCGGGCGGGGCTTCTTTTTTTCCTGGTGCCCGGCGGGCCGCGCCGCCCGCTCAAGTCGCCGACGGCAGGAGCCGATAAACCGTTCAACGCCCTTTGGTCCCGCTTCCCGTGGTTACTTCTCCCTCGCTCACCCTTTGTCTGATCGTCCGCAACGAGCGGGCGCGCCTGCCGGCCTGTCTCGAGTCGGTGCGCGGCCTGGCGGACGAGATCGTCGTGGTCGACACCGGCTCGACGGACGGCACGGCCGAGCTCGCGCGCGAGGCCGGGGCGCGGGTGCTCGAGATCACCTGGCCCGACGACTTCAGCGCGGCGCGAAACGCCGGGCTCGAGCTCGCGCGCGGACGGTGGATCCTCGTGCTCGACGCCGACGAGACGCTGCCGCCCGCGAGCCGCGAGGCGCTGCGCGGGATCGTCGCCGGCCCGGCCGACCACGCCTGTTCCCTGGTGCAGCGGAATCTGCTGCCGGAGGCGGCCGGCCACGTCTCGGTCGCCATCGTGCGCCTGTTTCCCCGTCACCCGCGGGTGCGTTTCGAGCGTCCGATCCATGAACAGGTCAACACCGCGCTCGAGCGCGAGTGCATCCGGATCGTGGATACGGACATCCCCTTCGTCCACACCGGCTACGCCACCGCCGGCGCGCTGCCGGCGAAAAATCGCCGCAATCGGGCGCTGATCGAGGGTGCCCTCGCGCGCGATCCGGACGGCGACCCGAATCTCTGGTTTTTCCACGCCGCGAGTTTTTTCGACGACGGCGACCACCTCCGCGCGGCCGATCTCTACGCGGAATGCGCCCGCCGCTCCGCCGGCCGGCGCCGGCGTCTCGAGGCGGCGGCCCGGATCAAGCAGGCGGAGTGTCTCTGGCTGGCCGGCCGGCCGGCCGAGGCCGAGCGAGCGCTGCCGGAAGGTGCGGAGACACCGCATCCGCTGGTTTGCGAGTTGAAGGCCGCGCTGGCCGACGCCGGTGCGCGGGTCGAAGAGGCCCGGTGTTGGCGCGAGCGTCTGCTCTCCTGCCCCGACGTGGCCCACCTGCCGCCGGTGGCGCTCGGACCGATGAAACTACGCGCGCTCAACGCCCTCGCCGAGCACTGGGCTGGGCGCGGGCGCAAGGACCGTGCGGTCAAGGTGCTGCGTCTCGGCCTGGCCGCCGCGCACGGACGCATCGACGCGGCCGCCGCCGAGCTCGGCCGGGCCTACGCGGCGGCGTAGACGGAAAGCGGGACGGCCTCTACAACCGCACCGGGATGCCGGCGACCGCGAGGTGTTGCTTTACCTGGGGCACGGTCAACGTGCCGAAATGGAAAAGGCTGGCGGCGAGCACCGCGCTGGCGTGGCCGTCTTGGATGACGTCGACAAAGTGATCGAGTTTGCCGGCCCCGCCGCTCGCGATCACCGGCACGCTCACCGCGTCGCTGACGGCGCGGGTGAGCGGGCAATCGAAGCCCGCGAGGGTGCCGTCGGCGTCCATCGAGGTGAGCAGAATCTCGCCGGCCCCGAGCGCGACGGCCTGCTCGGCCCAGCGGACGGCGTCGAGCTCGGTGCGGTTGCGGCCGCCATGGGTGTAGACCCGCCAGGACCGGCCGTCCGGTTCGCGTTTGGCATCGATGGCGAGCACGATGCACTGGGCACCGTAGCGTTCCGAGGCGGCGCGGATGAGCTCCGGGTCCTTGATCGCGGCGGTATTGAGCGAGACCTTGTCGGCGCCGCTTTTGAGCATGGCCTCGATGTCGCCGACGGTGCGCAGGCCGCCACCGACCGTCAGGGGCATGAAGCACTGCTCGGCGGTGCGGGCGACGACGTCGTGCATGATGCCGCGGCCGTCGGACGACGCGGTGATGTCGAGGAAAACAAGTTCGTCCGCGCCCTGGGCGTCGTAGGCCTTGGCGGATTCGACGGGGTCTCCGGCGTCGCGCAGTTCGAGAAACTTGATGCCCTTCACCACGCGGCCGGCGTGGACATCGAGGCAGGGGATGACTCTTCGCGATA
>CAMCHD010000156.1 GCA_945874545.1 Akkermansia muciniphila
GTTTCCTCGCTCCCGCCTTCACCGGGGTGCTAACCCGATTGGCTCTGCCCACGTCGTTCGCCGACGCGGTGGGAGTCTGTGGCACGATACCGCAGCGCAACTGTGGCCGGATCTCACGGCCTTCCCCGCTTCCCAAACGTGCAAAGAACGCGAACATCACGAGATTGCGACCCCGCTCGACCAAGGCGAGCCTCGTTCGACCGCACGCCTTGGCAAAAAACGCGCGCCGCTTGCCAGTTCGATTCGTCGATTTTGAATTTCATATCAACATATTTTGATTTGTAGATATGTTTTTGACCTTAGGCCGGAACTGGCCTTTCTGACTCGCCTCTCCGTCCTCCTCCTTGTCCACCCACATGTCCGACCTCGCTACAGCACCCGCGTCGCCACCTCCGGCCGAGCACCCCTCCTTCCCCGCCCTGCGCGAGCTCTTCGCCCGGCGCATCGCCGTGCTCGACGGGGCCATGGGCTCCATGGTCCAGACCTACGGCCTCTCCGAGGCCGACTTTCGCGGCGAACGCTTCAAGGACTTCCCCCACGACCTGAAGGGCAACAACGACCTGCTCTGCCTCACGAAACCCTCCGTGGTCGAGGAGATCCACGCCGCCTACTTCGCCGCCGGAGCCGACATCGTCGAGACCAACAGCTTCTCCGCCACGACCATCGGCATGGCCGACTACCACCTCGAGGAGATCGTCACCGAGCTCAACCACGCCGCCGTCGCCTGCGCCCGCCGCGCCGCCCGCGCCGCCGAGGCCGCCACCCCCGGCCGCCGCTGCTTCGTCGCCGGCGCCATCGGCCCCCTCAACCGCACCCTGTCCATGTCGCCCGACGTCAACCGGCCGGACTACCGCGCCGTCACCTGGTCCCAGGTCGTCACCGCCTACACCCAGCAAGTCGAGGCCCTCATCGACGCCGGCGCCGACGTCCTGCTCGTCGAGACCATCTTCGACACCCTCAACGCCAAGGCCGCCCTCTACGCCATCGACGAGGTCTTCGAGCGCCGCGCCCTCCGCCTGCCAGTCATGGTCAGCGTCACCATCACCGACGCCTCCGGCCGCACCCTCTCCGGCCAGACCACCGAGGCCTTCTACAACTCCATCCGCCACGCCCGCCCGTTCAGCGTCGGCATCAACTGCGCCCTCGGCGGCCGTGCCATGCGACCCTACATCGAGGAACTCGCCCGCATCGCCGAGTGCCACGTCACCTGCTACCCCAACGCCGGCCTGCCCAACGCCTTCGGCGGCTACGACGAAACCCCCGCCGACATGGCCGCCATCCTCCGCGAGTTCGCCTCCGCCAACCTCGTCAACCTCGTCGGCGGCTGCTGCGGCTCCACCCCAACCCACATCCAGGCCATCGCCGAGGCCGTCCGCGATCTCTCGCCCCGCGTCCCCGCCACCCCGCCCGTCGCCCTACGCCTCAGCGGCCTCGAACCCCTCACCGCCTGATCGGGTTCCCCGGCCGCCTCCTTTCGTGTCTTTCGTGTGTTTCGTGGTAAAAAAATGACTTCCCCCGCCGCCAGCTCCTCCGCCTCCAACTTTCTCGTCATCGGCGAACGCACCAACATCACCGGCTCCCCGAAATTCGCCAAGGCCCTCAAGGCCGGCGATTGGGACGCCTGCCTCGCCATCGCCAAACAACAGGTCGAGTCCGGAGCCAACGTCATCGACATCAACGTCGACGAAGCCCTCATCGAGGGAGAACCCACCATGGTCAGGTTCCTCAACCTGATCGCCGCCGAGCCCGACATCTCGCGCGTGCCCGTGATGATCGACTCCTCCAAGTGGTCCGTATTGGAAGCCGGACTACAGTGCCTCCAGGGGAAGGGCATCGTGAACTCCATCTCGCTCAAGGACGGCGAGACCGAGTTCCTCCGCCGCGCCCGCCTCATCCGCCGCTACGGCGCCGCCGCCGTCGTGATGGCCTTCGACGAACAGGGCCAGGCCGCCACCCGGGCCGAAAAGGTCCGCATCTGCACCCGCGCCTACCACCTCCTCGTCGCGCACGGCTTCCCGCCCGAGGACATCATCTTCGACCCCAACATCCTCACCGTCGCCACCGGCATCGAGGAGCACAACAACTACGCCGTCGATTTTATCGAGGCCACCCGCGTCATCAAGGCCACCCTCCCCCACGCCAAGGTCTCCGGCGGCCTCTCCAACGTCTCCTTCTCCTTCCGCGGCAACAACCCCGTCCGCGAAGCCATCCACTGCGTCTTCCTCTACCACGCCATCCGCGCCGGTTTGGACATGGCCATCGTCAACGCCGGCATGCTCGGCAACTACGACGAGATCGACCCCGCCCTGCGCGACCTCGTCGAGGACGTCATCCTCAACCGCCGCCCCGACGCCACCGAACGCCTCATCGTCAAGGCCGACGCCATCAAGGCCGAGCTAGACGCCGCCAAGGCCGGCGGCGCCGTCGCCGCCGCCGCCCCCGTGGACGCCTGGCGCCAGGAGCCCGCCGAGGAGCGCCTCAAACACGCCCTCATCAAGGGAATCGACCAATACGTCGAGACCGACACCGAGCAGGTCCGCCAAAACACCGCCCGCTACCCCCGCCCGCTCGACATCATCGAGGGACCGCTCATGGACGGCATGCGCGTGGTCGGCGACCTCTTCGGCGCCGGCAAAATGTTCCTCCCCCAAGTCGTGAAGAGCGCCCGCGTCATGAAGCGCGCCGTCGCCTACCTAACCCCCTTCATGGAGGCCGAAAAAGCCCGCGCCGCCGCCGCCGGCGAGGCCACCCGCGCCCAGGGCAGATTCCTCATCGCGACCGTCAAGGGCGACGTCCACGACATCGGCAAAAACATCGTCGGCGTCGTCCTCGCCTGCAACAACTACGAGGTCATCGACCTCGGCGTCATGGTCCCGTGCGACAAGATCCTCGCCGAGGCCCGCCGCGTCGGCGCCGACGTGATCGGCCTCTCCGGCCTCATCACCCCCTCGCTCGACGAGATGGTGCACGTCGCCCGCGAAATGAAGCGCGAGGGATTCACCGTCCCCCTCCTCATCGGCGGAGCCACCACCTCCCCCGCCCACACCGCCGTCAAGATCGCCCCCGAATACCCCCACGGCGTCGTCCACGTGCTCGACGCCTCCCGCGTGGTCAACGTCGTCAGCTCCCTGCTCTCCCCCGAGCAAAAACCCGCCTTCCTCGCCGAAAACACCGCCAAGCAGGACAAACAACGCGACGACTTCGCCGCCCGCCGCGCCCGCAAACCCCTCCTCCCCCTCGCCGAGGCCCGCGCCCGCGCCTTCAAGTCCGACTGGCCCGCCCTCGACATTCCCCGCCCCGAGTTTCTCGGCACCCGCGTCTTCGACGACGTATCCGTAAAAACCCTACTCGACGAGGAGTTCATCGACTGGGCCCCCTTCTTCAGCGCCTGGGAACTCCACGGCCGCTACCCCGACATCCTCACCGACGAGGTCGTCGGAGTCGAGGCGGCCAAACTCCACGCCGACGCCCTCGCGATGTTCGAACGCATCATCGCCGAGAACCGCTTCCAACCCCGCGCCGTCCTCACCTTCTGGCCCGCCAACTCCACCGGCGACTCCGTCGAGATCTACGCCGACGAACAGCGCTCGCACACCCTCCACACCTTCCACTTCCTGCGCCAGCAGCTCGAACACGACGGCGGCAAACCCAACCTCTGCCTCGCCGACTTCCTCGCCCCGCGCGACTCCGGCCGCATCGACTACCTTGGCCAGTTCGCCGTCACCGCCGGCCCCGGAGTCGAGGCCTTCTCGCACGAGTTCAAGGCCGCCGGCGACGACTACAACGCCATCCTCGTCCAGGCCCTCGGCGACCGCATCGCCGAAGCCCTGGCCGAGTGTTTCCACAAACGCGCCCGCGACCTCTGCGGTTTCGGCCGCGCCGAAAACCTCACCCCCCGGGAAATCATCCGCGAAAAATACCGCGGCATCCGCCCCGCCCCCGGCTACCCCGCCTGCCCCGACCACCGCCACAAACCGCAAATCTGGAACCTCGTCCCCATCGAGGAGCGGATCGGCATACGACTCACCGAGTCCTGCGCCATGTATCCCGCGAGCAGCGTCAGCGGCTTCTACTGCAACCACCCAGAGGCCGGATATTTCGCCGTGGGCAAGCTGGGTAAGGATCAACTCGTGGACTATGCCCGGCGCTGCGAGACAAGGCTGGGGGACGCCGAGAAGTGGCTCGGGCCGTATCTGGACTACGATCCTTCCTGATCCAGCGTCGGTAACGCCGCGCGGCAGCGCGGAGAGGTCATCGCGCAGACGATGGCCTGAAAACCCGCCCGTCCCCCCGGTTCCCGCCAAACGAGCGGTGCCGAGCCGTGCCGCAAACGAATTCATTGTGTAACCAAATTGGTTACACAATGCCGGTCGCGCGGCGCCGGGCGCAAGGGGCAGGAGTTGCGGGGCGTCCATCGGGTTGCCCGAGGCGATCCGACCCCGATCCGACCCTTTGTGGTGTTGCCCGCGGTTCGCCTTTCCGCATTCCCCGGCGCCACCCCCTCCACGACGGCCAACGCAGACGAGCGAGCGTGGTGTCGACATCAGGACGGCGCTCCCAACACCTCGCTCACCGCCGGGGGAAATGACGCGATCACCCACTTCCGGTCGGTGTGGAAACGATCACGCCGTCGCCAGAACGCCGAGCATCTCCGCGTGCAGGACTCCGTTGCTTGCCACGAAACGGCCCCGCTGCTCGCGCTGCGGCCACGCTCCGCCCGCGTAGTCGGTCACCCGCCCGCCCGCCTCCCGCACGATCAGCAGGCCGGCCATGACATCATAGGGTTTCAAATCCTTCTCCCAGTATCCGTCCAGCCGACCCGCCGCGACATAGCAGAGATCCAGCGCGGCGCTGCCCAAACGCCGCTCGCCGCGGATACGGGTCAGAAACGCACCCCACTCGCGCAGGTTGTTGTCCGGATTGGTGTGTTTGTCGTAGGGAAAACCGCTGGTGATCACGGCGTCCGCCAGTTCCGCCGTGCCCGTGACACGAAGCGCCCGCCCGTTCAGGTGCGCACCGCCACCGCGCACCGCGGAAAACAACTCCCGGCGGCTCGGATCGTAAACGACGCCCAACAAGGGCTCGCGCTCCGCCGTGGCCAGCGCGATGCTGGTACAGAAGTGCGGGAGCTTGCTGGCGAAATTCACCGTGCCGTCGATCGGGTCGACAAACCAGTGATAGGCCGCCCCGTCGGCCGGCGCCCCCTGCCCGCCCCCCTCCTCACCGACGATATGGTGGGCGGGAAACATGCGCCGCAGCTCGCCGGCCAAATAGACCTCCACCTCCAGATCCGCCGCCGTGACGATGTCGATGCGGCTGGTCTTGCTGGTCGTCGGGATAGGCGCCGCGAAGTGACGCATCATGATCTCGCCGGCGCCTTGAGCGAGGGCGGAGATTTCGGGCAACACAGCGGCCGGATCGAGGGTCATGCGAAGCACGTTGCCGCCTCCGCGAATGCGCTCAAGCTCGCCGTCCGCCTCGTCTTCGGGGTTCCGCATGAAACTCGCCACCTTCGCCCAAGCGTTCGCCGGCACAGCCCTGCTCGCCTTCGCCGCCTGCTCGCGCCCCGTCGCCACCTCCTTCCAAGGCTATCTGGAGGGCGAGTTCGTCTATGTCGCCGCGCCCCTCGCGGGCCGGCTCGAACACCTCGCGGTCGCCAAGGGGTCGAGCGTCGGGGGCGACGCTCCGCTCTTCACCCTCGAGCACGCGGCCGAGACCGCCGTCGCCGAACAGGCCGCCGCCCTCGTGTCGACCGCCCGCGCCCGCCTCGCCGACCTGCGCAAGGGCGCCCGCCCATCCGAACTCGACGCCCTCGCCGCGCGCCTCGCCGCCGCCCGCTCCTCCGCCGAACTCTCCCGCCTCGACGCCGAGCGCCAGTCCTCCCTGTTCCGCGACAGGGTCGTGCCGGTGAGCGACTACGACCGGTCCCGCCTCGCCCATGAACGCGACCTCCGGGCCGTCGAGGATCTCGATGCCCAGCTCGCCACCGCCCGGCTCGGCGCGCGTCCGGACGCCGTCGCCGCCGCCGAACAGGAGGTCGCCGCCGCCCTCGCCGCCCAAGCCCAGGCCGCCTGGGCCGTCGCGCAAAAAACCGTCTCCGCCCCCGCCGCCGCCCTGGTGCACGACACCCTTTACCGGCCGGGTGAGTTTGTCGCCGCCGGCCGGCCCGTCGTTTCCCTCCTGCCACCCGGCAACATCAAGGTCCGCTTTTTCGCGCCCGAACCCGCCCTCGCCGCCCTGCGGCCGGGCGCACGGGTGCGGGTGGCGCTGGACGGCCGCGCGTCGCTCCAGGCCGTCATCTCGTATGTGTCACCGCAGGCCGAATACACCCCTCCGGTGCTCTACAACCGGGAAAACCGCGCCAAGCTGGTCTACCTCGCGGAGGCCGTGTTCGCCCCGGAGGATGCGCGGGGGCTGCATCCCGGCCAGCCGGCGGACGTGTCCCTCCTGCCCTGAACCGCGCACGCGCACCATGAGCGCCTCCGACCTCGCGATCGACGTGACCGGCGTGACCAAACGCTTCGGCGCCAAAACCGTGGTCGACGCGATCGCGCTGCAGGTCCGCCGCGGCGAAATCTACGGTTTTCTCGGCCCGAACGGCTCCGGCAAAACGACCTTCATCCGCATGCTCTGCGGCCTTTTGACGCCCGACGCCGGCTCCGGCACCTGCCTGGGCTTCGACCTCCGCACCCAACAGGCCGACATCAAACGCCACGTCGGCTACATGACGCAAAAATTCAGCTACTACGAGGACCTGAGCATCCGCGAGAACCTGGATTTCGTCGCCCGCATCTACGCCATCCCCGACCGCCGCGCCGCCGTGCAAAACAGCCTCGCACGCCTCGGCCTGGAAAAACGCGGCGATCAACTCGCCGGCCAGCTCTCCGGCGGCTGGAAACAACGCCTCGCCCTGGCCGCCTGTCTCATCCACTCACCCCGCTTGCTCCTGCTCGACGAGCCCACCGCGGGCGTGGACCCCAAGGCCCGCCGCGAGTTCTGGGAGGAGATCCATCAACTCGCGGCCGGAGGACTCACCGTCTTGATCACCACCCACTACATGGACGAGGCCGAGCGTTGCCACCGCCTCGCCTACCTCGCCTATGGCCGCCTGCTCGCCGGCGGCACCCTCGCCGAGGTGCTGGCGTCGGCGCGGCTTTTCACCTGGAGCGTCGCCGGCCCCGACCTCCACGCGCTCGCCGCCACGCTCCGCGGCCGGCCGGGCGTGGAGCAGGTCACGGCCTTCGGCAACACCCTGCACGTGAGCGGACGGGACGCCGCCGGACTGGACGCCACCGTGGCGGCGCTGCGCGACCCGCGCCACGAGTGGAACCGCATCCCGGCGGGGCTGGAGGACGTGTTCATCGGCCTGATGGATTCCGCCAAGGACAACTTCGCATGAGCCAGCCGCGCCTATCCTTTCACCGCCTCTGGGCCATCGTGCTGAAGGAGTTCATCCAGATGAAGCGTGACCGCGTGACCTTCGGCATGATGGTCGGCATCCCGCTGATGCAGTTGTTGCTCTTCGGTTTCGCGATCAACTCCGACCCGCGCCACCTGCCCGCCGCGGTGCATCTGGCCGACACCGGCCCCTTCGCCCGCACCCTGGTCCAGGCCCTGCGCACCAGCGAGTATTTCGACGTCGTCCACGTGGCCGAGACCGACGCGGAGACCCGGCGCCTCTTGCAACTCGGCGAGGTGCAATTCGTGGTCAACATACCGGTGGATTTTACCCGCCGCCTCCTGCGCGGCGAGCGGCCGACCGTGTTGATCGAGGCCGACGCCTCCGATCCCGCCGCCACCGGGCCGGCGCTCAACGCCGTCGCCCAGCTAGCGAACACCGTCTTCAACCGGGACCTACCCGGACCGCTGGCGCACCTACAGGCGCAGAACGGGCCGGTCGATTTCCGAATCCACGCCCACTACAACCCCGAAAACATCACCCAATACAACGTGGTGCCGGGGCTCATGGGCGTGGTCCTGACCATGACCATGGTGATCATCACCGGCCTAGCCATCACGCGGGAACGCGAACGCGGCACGATGGAGAACCTGCTCGCCACCCCGGTGCGTCCGTTCGAGGTGATGGTGGGCAAGATCCTGCCCTACATCGTGGTGGGCTACATTCAGGTCACCCTCATCCTCCTCGCGGCCCGGTTCATTTTCCACGTGCCGATGGTCGGCAGCCTGCCCCTGCTCTACGCCGTCTCCCTGCTCTTTATCGCCGCCAACCTCGCGGTCGGCATCACGTTTTCCACCCTGGCGAAAAACCAACTGCAGGCGGTGCAGATGGCGTTCTTCTTTTTTCTGCCCTCGATTCTGCTGTCCGGCTTCATGTTCCCCTTCCGCGGCATGCCCGAGTGGGCCCAGGCCATCGGCTCTTGCCTGCCCAACACCCACTTCCTGCGCATCGTGCGCGGCATCCTGCTCAAGGGCAACGGGCTCGCCGAGATCAGCCCCGAAATCTGGCCTCTGGTGCTTTTTCTCGCCGTCGCCATGACCATCGGCGTGACCCGCTACCGGCAGACCCTCGACTGATTTACGAGCGCATCCGAACAGAGCCAATCGAGTCCGCAGAAGAGCGTCCGGGAAGAATGCCCGGACCACCGCCAATATCCGGATTGCCGCCCGGGGGCTGGCCCGCAATTTGCTTGAAGTAAGATTGTTGTCTTTGCTCCACACTCGCATTTGCGTCGGCTGCCATAGTTACCCTGCTTTTTACCCCGGAATGATTTATCTAAATTCAAATGCCTACCTACGTTCTGTATCTCGCCGGGGTGCTTCTTTTGGCCTTGCCCAGTGGGCCACTGATTCGGCGTTACCTTAAAACGCTCACGCTGAGCGAAGTCGCGGATCGGCCGCGCGCCCGCCTGGGCTGGCTCCATCCCCTGAACGCACTGGATCTGGCGCGGGGCTTTGCCGGCGCGGAGCTGATCGTCGCCGCCTTCGTTTCCATCCACCCCTCGGCGCCCGGGCAGTTGCCCGCCCGCATCGTTTTGGTCGTCGCCGCGACCGCCGGCCTGCTGATCCAGCACGGGCTCCACCGCACCAAGGAGGAAACGATGCACGCCCCCTTCGCCTA
>CAMCHD010000157.1 GCA_945874545.1 Akkermansia muciniphila
CTTGTCCGTGAGCGCGGAGCCGCCCACGGCGTAGCGGATCCAGTCGTCCTCGGTGAGATCGACCACCGGATTGAACAACAGGAGCGCGTCGGCGCGGCCGGACACGGCGGGCGCGTCGGCGGGATGGCTCGGGCCGGTGTCGGTGCCGAGCGCGGCGGCGAGGTGGCCTCCGGCGGAATCGCCCGCCACGGCGATGCGGCCGGGATCGACCCCGAGGGCGGCGGCGTGGGCACGCACGTAGCGAAGGGCCGAGCGGCAGTCGGCCACGCAGTCGGCGAGGGTCACGACGCCGGGCTTGGCAAGGCGATAGGTGATGTTGAAGGCGACCAGCCCGCGGGTGGCGCAGTAGCGGGCGAGCGGCATGAAGCCCTCGGTGGTGCCACCGACCCAGGCGCCGCCGTGGATCCAAAGGATGGCGGGGCGAGGCTCCGCCGTCGTCGCGTCCACGGGCCGAAATGTGTGCAGCAACAAAGGCTCCCCCGCCCTCTCGGCATACACCACGTCTTCGGGCGCCGGGCCGCGCATCAGCCCGGCCAGCGTGACCTCTTCGGCGGCTTGTGATGCAGGCGCCGCGGCAAACAAACCGAGCGCGAAAAAACGAAGGGCGGCGGAGCGCATCACGGTTTAACGCGGGTAGGCGTTCACGTCCTGCTGCGAGTCGAAGGCCTTGCGTTTGGTGTCGCCGACCCGGAGCAACTCGAGATCGCGCGGGGCCACCACCGGGCGAAACTCGTCCACCTGCAAACCGTAGCGCGCGAGGTCGGCGGGCGGCAGGCCGGCGAGGGCCTCGCGCGCGGCGGGCGAACGCGGGGAAAAATCGAGCGCGGCGGGGTCGCCCAGCGCGGCGAGGTCCGGGATCTCGGTGTTTCTCTCGAACAAAAAGCCCCCGAGGGTCGCCTCCTTGCCGCTGCGGCGGGCGAAGGTCGCGCAGGCGACCGCGAGGTTTTCAAACAAACGGTTGCCGCGCGGGACGGCCGGATCCGCGTCCAGCAGGCCGGGCAGGGCGGGATAACGTTCGCGCCAGGGGGAGTCGCGCCAGGGCACGGAGTCGAGGTCGCCGCGCAGGCGGGGGTCGTCGGCGGTGTATTTGCGGGCGACCCCGCGGTCGTCGACGTGGATGGCGCGGGTGCAGTCCACGATCAGGTTGCGCCGGACCACGTGGTCGTGGCCTCCGCCGATAAACACGCCGGACTCGACGCGGTAGACCAGGTTATCCTCCACCAGCAGTCCGGAGTCGCCGTCGTCCATGTAGATGGCGTTGGCGTTCTCCGAATGATGGATAAAATTCGCGCGCACCACGTTGCCCCGGGAGGTCCAGCCGCCGGTGGTGTAGAGGCCGCCGAGGTCGCCGCCGTCCAGGCCCAGACGGTAGAGCTCGTTGTTTTCGAGCACGTTGTCGTTCCCGGCGAAGTGGACGCCCGAATACGACACGTCGTGGATGCGGTTGTGGGCGATGCGGGCGCCCACGAGTTGCTGGGTGCGGACCTCGAGCCCGGCGATCAGCGCGGGCACGGGCGAGAGGAGCGCGGCTCGCCAGATGTGGTTGTTGACGATCTGGTGGCCGGAAGGCGTGAGGGTGGCGCGGTCGCCCCCGAGCAGGTCGATGGCGGCGAGCCCGATCTCGGTGAGATCGCAGCTCCGCACGACGTGGTCCCGTCCGCCGCGGATGACCACGCCGCGCCGGATGACGCCCTCGACGCGGCAGCCGGCGAGCCGCACGGACTCGCCATCGGTGATCACGACCGCGTCGCCCATCTGGCGGCCGAGGGTGACGTCGCGGAGGGTCACGAAGCGGGCGGCGGCAAACGACAGCAGCGGTTGGTTGTTGTCGGCCAGGGCGAGCGCGCCGGGCTCGAGCCGGGCGGGGGGAAGGAGGTAGATCTTGCGTCGTTTAAAATCGACCGACCACTCGCCGGGCTGGTCGATCTCCTCCAGCAGATTGAGGGCGAACCAGTTCTCCTTGCCGTCGCCGACGCGGGTGCCGTCGACCAGTTTCGAATACTTCGAGCCGATGCCGTTGGAGGTGGAGACGGCGAACGCGATGGTGCGGGCCTCGGTGTCGATGGCGCCGACCCGGAGGGTCTCGGCCACCCAGGGCACACGCCAGAAGCCGCGCAGCCACACGCCGTCCTCCGCGAGCGCGGCACGCCAGCGGGCGGGGCGGTCGCCGGCGTATTCAAACACCCCGCCATCGGGCTGGCGGGGCTTGAAATCGCCGCTCTTCAGCACGCGTTGCATGGTGGCGTAGCCGTAGGGTCCGTTGGGCCAGCGCGAAAGCGGGAGGCGCACACCGTCGTGGAAAAGCACGCACAGATCGGCGGTGTCGCGCAGGTAGTCGGGAAAGGGCGCGGCATGGCGGACGCCCTCGGCGGCGAGGTCGATCTCGACGAGGCGGCCGCGCGCTTCGGGCGAGGTGCGTTTCTGCAGGGCGGGGTCGGTGACGCGACGGACGCTGGACTTGGCGACGGGACGGGCGCCGACGAGCCGGACGCGTTCGCGGTCCACGCCGCGCCAGGTCACGGGCGCGGCGGCGGTGCCGGACTCGGCCGCGCCGAGCACGAGGGTGGAAAGCACGGGATAGTCGCCCGCGCCGAGCCAGACGGTCACGGGCTCGGCGGGTTGGGCGGCGCGCGAGGCGCGGACCAGCTCGGCCGCGCGCGGCAGGGAGGCCACCGGGGCGGTTTCGGTGCCGGGGTTGCGGTCGTCGCCGCGGGGCGAGACCCAGATGGTCACCTCGGCCCGGGCGGTGTCCGGAGGGTTAGCCACAAAAAGCGTAAAAGACGCAAAAACGCAGAGGGAGCGGAAAGGGGACATGAGAGGACGAACGAAGCGG
This sequence comes from Akkermansia muciniphila, assembly GCA_945874545.1. Classification (GTDB taxonomy): domain Bacteria; phylum Verrucomicrobiota; class Verrucomicrobiia; order Opitutales; family Opitutaceae; genus IMCC26134_A. Next base: position 2,834 of record CAMCHD010000157.1, read on the forward strand.
GGCGGAGGGGGGATGCCCGAGGTCGACGGTGGAGGGTTGGGGATTGGCCGGTTCAGGAAACGGGGGCGGCGCTGGAGCGGCAGACGATGTCGGCGGCGGCGAGAGGGCTACCCTCGGCGTGAAGTTCGTCGATGCGCATGCCGGCGACGTCGTCGGTGAACACGGGCGGGCGGGCGTCGGCGTTCTCCAGCCCAAGGTGGACGTCGCGCAGGGTCAGGCCGCGCACGTGGCGGAGGTAGAGGCCCCAGGCGGGGATGGGGTGGAAGGAGGGGAACTCGGGATACTCGGCCTCCTGCTCGGGCACGTCGACGCGGGCGGCGTCGGCGGGGGTGCCGCCGCCGGGGAAGGTGAAGCGGATATTCTCGAGGCGAAGGTCCTCGATCGGGTGCCCGGGGATGCCGGTCACGATGATGCCGGCTTTGCGCTTCAATTTCCCGTAGAGCAGATAGCCCTCCTCCCAGACGCGGCCGGAGACGTTGCGGATGGACACATTGCGCAGGATGCCGACCGGACGGTCGGGCTGGTCGGCGTGATATTTGCGGAGGCGGGCGCCGAGGCGGATAAAAATAGGCCCGGACACGTTGTCCATGATCAGGTTGTTCACCTGCACGTTCTCCAGGCGGCAGCCGTCCATGCTGATGATCTTCAGCCCGCCGCCATGGGTGTCGCGGATCACGCAATCGCTGATGATGATGTTGCGAAAATCGCCCGCCGACTCGGTGCCGAGCTTCAAGGCGCCCCAGACCGACCGTATCACGCAACCGGTGACGACGATGTTTTCGCAGGGGGTGGCGCGGGTCGATTTGATGCAGATCGCGTCGTCTCCGCAATCGAGGTCGCAGGCGGAAACGCGAAAGCGCCGGCAGGAGTCGATGTCGATCCCGTCGTTGTTGCCGTTGGTGTGGCTATGGATGGTCACGCCGTGGACGTGCACGTTTTCGCAGCCCAGGTAATGGCTGACCCAGCCCGGCGAATCGCGCAGGGTGACGCCCTGCATCTGCACGTCCCGGCAGTCGACGAAGCGCAGCAAAAAGGGCCGGCCGTCCTGCTCGTAACCAAAGGCCGAACCGTTGCCATCGATCACGCCCTGCCCGGTGATGGCGATGGACGAGGCCCCGACCGCATAGAGCAGGCAGCGATTGCGTTTCTGGCCGACCGCGTCGGTGAAACTGCCGGTGATTTCAGGGTAATCCGCGAGATCGGCGGAACCCTTCAAAATCGCGCCGTTTTCCAGGTGCAGCGTGACGCGCGAAGGCAGGCGAAGGGTGCCGGTATGATAGAGGCCGGCGGGCACGAGAACGGTGCCGCCACCGGCGCCGCCGCAGGCGTCCAGGGTCGCTTGCAGGGCGTTGGTTTGCACGACGGGCACGCCGGAGTGGGCGCCATAATCAAGGACGTTTAACATGGAATCGACGAGGGGGCGCGGGGAGACGCGGAGGAAACAAGCACAAGGGGGAAGGGGCGAAGGGGGTAGGCTTGGCTGGTTTTCCGAGATTTGCCAGTTTTCTTGCAGCATTTTGCTAAATTTTGCAGAGATATTAGCAGAGACTTTTGCAAATTATAGAACTACCTAAATGCGAACTATTTTAGGCTGGATTCGCTTCTGCCCTCGGGGCACGGAAACACCGATGGGGCCTCTTACCAGGGCCGGATGCCACGCAAGACGCGAGCGCTTGCGACGGAAGGCGAGGCGCGGACGCGATGCCATTCACCCAGCCGTGCGGCACGGGAGAGATCGGCGCATCGCGCGATCCCAAACCGCCGGGCGCGCCGGGCCGGACATCAACCCGGATACCTCGCTCCGCCCGACGGAGGATCGCCCAAGTTATTGAGCCGTGGCGTCGGTGTGGAAACCCGCGGCCTGCGCCTGGAAGGTGCTGGTCGCGGGTGAGGCGCCGAGCGGCCGGCCAAGCGCCCGGGCCGGACGACCCGCGAAGATCGCGGTATTCGGGTTCAAACGAGGTCGTCGTCGGCGCGAGGAACCGCGACCCGGCGGGCGGCCAGAAAGATCAACGCGGCGCAGGCGTAGCCGAGGGCGATGCCACCGGCGGGAAAAAGCGTCTGCCCGGGCGTCCAGTTGCCGGTGAGCCAGTCGAGCAGCGGCAGGCTGATGACCGTGTCGCGGCCGGTGAGCGCGTAAGCGTGCATGAGGCCGAGGGCCGAGAGCAAGGCGCCCACCCCGCACCAGGCGGCGGCACGGAGCCAGGCGCGGTCCACGATGCCCACGACGATGGCGGCCCAGATCATGGCCGCGTAGAGGAAGCCTTGTTCCAGCGCAAAGCCGCCACCGATAAACGCACCGCCGGCGTGGGCCGCGGCTACCAGCGCGGCGTCGAGGGCGGGGCCGTCGGCCGAGCCCACACCGGCGGCGACGAGGGAGCCTTTGACCACCAGCATCACCCAGGCGGCGACCCCGGGGAAAAGACCGATCACCACGGCCGGATAGTGACGCGGCGGCGTCACCTCGAAGGCCTGCACCGCGATGATGACGCCGATCCAGAGAATGATGGCCACGCCGGCCTGGGCGGGAATCAGCCAGGCCAGCGCGGCCATGAGTCCGGTGGTGCACACGAGGGCGATGGCGGCGCCGTTAAGAAAGGAATAGCCGGCGCGGGCGCCCAATTTTTTCCAGGCGGGATGGCCGATGTAGATCGAGGTGGGAAAGGGTGACCCGAAAAGGGCGGCGGCGAGGCTGCCCACCCCGCTCGCCAGCAGACTGGAACGCACCGGATAGGAATCTCCGGCGGCGGCCGCCGACTCGATGTTTTGCAGCGAGGCGAGCACGCCGAGCAGGCCGATGGGAATCACGACCGATAGGTAGGCGACGAGGTGGCCGCCGGTCAGCGCGGCGAAGAGCTCACCGGGCATGGGGACGGTCGGGTAGAACCCGAAGTGGGCAAACGGCCGCGCCTCCGGTCCGCCCACCGGCGCCAGACCGGTCGCCCAGGCGAGAGCGGTGCCGACCAGGAGCACCACCAGCGTGGCGGGCAGGCCGCCGCGGAATTTCATGCGGCCGAAAAAGACCAGAAACACCAGCACGAGGGTGACGATGCCGACGACCGGGGCGGCGAAGAGTTGGAAAAAAAACGACAACCCGAGCAGGCCGACGCCGACCCCGCCGAGCGTGGCGAGCATCGCGGCCTGGGGGGTGTGACGACGGATAAAGGGCGCGCAGAAAGACAACATCACCTCGAGCAGGCCGCCGAGAGCGCAGGCGACCAGTCCGGCGTGCCAGGCAAAGCGCTCCGGGTCGGGCACGCCCTGGGCGAGCGCCAGCTGCTTGGCGGGCAGCATGACCAGAAAGACGTGGGCAAAAATGGCGGGGGTGCTGATGCCGTAGGGCAGCGCGCAGACATCGTCGCGCCCCTCGCGTTTGGCCAGGCGGAGCGCCTGCCACGCATAGTAAAGATTTCCGACCAGGAAGGACATCGCGACCCCGGGCAGGATCTTGCCGTAGACGAGCTCCGGCGAAAACCCGAGGACGCCGACACACAGCGGCGCGAGGATGAGCAACTGGACGATGTTGTTGACGAAGGCGGCGACAAAACCCTCCGCGTCGCCCTTGGACACCAACTTCATGGCCGGCCCGCTCCCTTCGACCGCCCCACCGTCTCCGCCCGCGCCAGACAGCCGACAAAATAAACCGTCCAGCGCGCGGCCGCGTGCGCCGCCTTCTGCCCGAGCAGGCGGTAGTCCGCGCCCGGATCGGGCTGGGTGAGGTTGCTACCGGCCCGGAAAACGATGTGGGGCGTCTTGAGCTGCTCGCACACCTGGGCGATCGCGGCGCTCTCCATCTCCATGATGTCGGGCGCGAGCTTGGCCCGCAGGTCGGCGATCTTGGCCGCGTTGACCCCGAACATATCGCTGGCCGAGACCACACCGGTGAGCACGGCCGGGCGGTAGGTTTCACCGTTGGCCGTGACCGGCTCGGCCACGTAGCCCGGGATGGCGGCGCGGGCGAGCCGGAGCAGGCGCGGGGCGGGCTTGAACTGATAGTGCGTCATCTGGCCGGCGAGCGGCCCCCGCACCTTGCGATAAACCATGCCCGCGTCGGTCAGGCTGCCGGCCGCGTGGTGGATGGTGCGCAGGGAGATGACGGTGTCGCCGGTGCGGATGCGGGGATTGAGCCGCGAGCCCGTGCCGGAGACCACGACCTCGGCCGGCTTGAAGTGATGCACAAACAAGGCCGTCACCATCGCGCCGTTGGTCACGCCGACGCCGGTCACCGCCGTGACCACGCGCCGCCCGCCGATGCGGCCCGTCTTGTAGGGAAAACCCGCCAGCTCACCGGCCTTGGCGCCGGAAAGATGCCCCTGGATCAACAGGATCTCCGAGGGCATGGCGCTGAGGATGAGGGTAAGCGACGAAGGGGCTTTGGGCATGTCGTGCCCCGCCTAGCAGCAAACCTGCCAAGGCCCCGCGCGACCCGGGCCCGGAGCTTCGGGCCTTGCACCGGGCGCGCGGGGCGTTGCTGTTCCACGCCCATGAAGGTCATGTTTACCGCCAAGGAATACGCCCGCCTGCTCGAACTGGTCTACCTCGGCTCGCGCGTGGTCGCCGGCGCCCGCCCGCCCGAGGAGGAAAATCCCTACGTCGCGCGCTACGAGGATCTCCAGCAAAAGCTGTTCGACCTCGCCACCCCGCTCGGGACCGCCGACCTCGTGACCGTGGCCAGCAACGGCCTGCTCGCCCCCTCGGAGAAACTCGGCGAGGACGAGCGCCTGCGCAAAATCGAAGGCGATTACTCGAACGACGTTTTCTGGCACGAACTGGTCGCCCGCCTGGCCGATCGCGACCTCGCGGCCGAACAGGCCCGCGACCACGCCGCCGGCAAGGACGGCCCGCCGATCGACGCCGACGCGCGCCTGAAGCAGATCGAGGACGCCTACTGGGACGAGTTCGAGAAACACGACCTGGCCCACTTTGTCCTCCTGCGCGGCGCCAAAGGCTGAACCCCCGTCCGCGCCATGAGCGACGCCCCCCTCGCCCTCGCCCGCCAGGCCATCGACGCCGCCCATTCCGGCGATCCCCGGCGCACTCCCGACGGCCGCCCGGCCGAGCTGGTCTACGCCGACCACATGGAGGCGTGGATCGTCCGCCTCGACCCCGCCGCGCCTCCCCTGCTCCGCGTCGCCGCGCGTTGCCAGCACCTCGAACGCTGGACCTCCCCGCGCACCGATTTTCCGATGGACAAGCCCGGCTACCTGACCTGGCGCCGCGCCCTCTACATCCGCCAGGCCGAACGCGCCCGCGCCCTGCTGCTGGCCGCCGGCGTTCCACCGGCCGACGCCGCCGAGGTCGCGGTGTGGGTCTCCAAGACCGGCCTGAAAACCAACCCCGGCACCCAGGCCCTCGAGGACGCCGCCTGCCTGGTGTTTTTGGAAAACGAGATCGCCGATTTCGCCGCCACCCACGCCGATTACCCGGAGGCGAAGTTCGTCGATATCCTGCGCAAAACCTGGCGCAAGATGAGCCCGGCCGCCCAGTCCGCCGCCCTCGCGCTCGACCTCCCCTCCCCCATCGCCGCCCTGGTTCGCGCCGCCCTCACGCCTCCCGCGTGAGCACCCTCAGGCGCCAGCCCAGCACGAGCGCCGCCGCCGCCAGGCCGCCGGCCAGCGCGACCCAGATGCCCTCGAGCCCGCCGCCGCCGCGCACCCCGAACCACCAGCCGAGCGGAAGCGCCAACACCCAGTAGGCGAGAAAGGCCGACGCCAGCGGCACCTTGACGTCCGACAAACCACGCAGCGCGCCGGCGAAGACGACTTGCAGGCCGTCGAAGAGCTGGAATACCGCCGCGATGACCAGGACCTTCGCCGCCAGTTCCACCACCGCGGGGTCGTCCTCGACAAAGGCCGCCGCCACCGCGTCGCCCGCCACCACGAACGCCAGGGTCGACAATCCCGCCGTCGCGAGGGTCAGGAGGGTCGCGCCCAGCGCCATCGGGCGCACCCGCCAACGCTCCCCCGCGCCCACCGCCCGCCCGGTGCGCACACCCAGCGCGATGGAAAATCCCAGCGGGACCATGAAGGACATCGCC
>CAMCHD010000158.1 GCA_945874545.1 Akkermansia muciniphila
ATTGCTACGACAATGCCGCCATGGAGTCGTTTTGGAGCACGCTCAAACTCGACACCGGCATCGACATCCACGTCCCCGCCACCCGCCGCGCCGCCGAGCTTGTCATCTTCGACTACCTCGAAACCTTCTACAATCCGACGAGGCGCCACCGCTCCCTGGATTACCTTTCCCCTGTGGCCTTCGAAAAACTACACCAACAAAACATCAAGACAGCCGCCTAACCCTCCGTCCATTTTATCGAGGCAAGCCCAGACCTTTTCCCGTGTGCTTTAGGTTTTGGGATAGCCTCTAGTTATTCTTGGCTAAGTTTGACGCGGACAAAACGGCGGGGCGTCGAGTCATTCACGGAATGCTGGTCCTCGAAGCAGGTGCGTTCCCAAGTCGGGTTGATGGAAGTCTGTTCGAGGAGCACGCCGCCAGAATCCCAGGTGATGAGGTCCGATGAAAACTCGACCACGTAGCGGAGGCCTGGTTTGGCCGACTGCTTGCGACGCAGGAACTCGATGCGGAGACGCTGCGTGGTCGGATCGACCCAGATGGCGGGAACGCCGACCTGGTCGGAACCGATGGCGTGAAGTGGTGCGGTTTGGCCAACCGGCAGACCAAAACCGAATTTTTCGAGGTTGGTGCGCCCATCCACGTCGAGCGCCATCGGGGCGGCAGCGCCGACGGGGGCAGTGGTGCCGAAGTGAGTAAGCCGCCAGAATTCCAACTGCGGGAAGGTCCTGGCCCAGGCGATTGAGGAGGGGGCGGAGATGCCGGCGGAGTTGGCGGCTCGTATCCGGTAGCCATACCACGAGTCGGCTATGCAGGTGTTGTCGGTGTAGTAGGTATTGGCGGCGGTGGGGGTGACGATTGCTGTCCAAGTCATGCCGTCGGTGGTGCGTTCAACCAGGTAGGAGGACGCTCCGAGGCTGCCGGACCATGTGATGGCAATGGATACGTCTCCGATGGTCGAGGTGGAGATAAAATCAGGCGCGACGGGAGGGATTTGGATGGCGGTGATAAGCACGCTTTCGAGTGCCCAGATGTCGAACGAGTCGCCGCTGTGGGCGAGCTGGCGCCAGCGAAAGGAGGTGAAGGCGCTGCGTGCGCCGATGGGAAGATCGAAGGCGTATTCGCCCCATGTCTTGCTGGCGGTCAGGGTGGTGGTGAGTGTCTGGAGTAAGGTCCAGGTGGTGCCGTTGGTGCTGTATTCAAACACTACATCTTCCCCGCCGTCGCAGGTTTCCCAATAGTCGGAGCCGTCGACGGTGGTATCGCCGGCGCGGAACTTGAAGGCGACGCGACCGCCGCCGGAGACGTCAAACGGTTGGGTGACGGCCTGGCGAGTTACGGACTGGCTGAAGCGCAGCACGTCGGAGCCGCCAAAGCCGGTGGCTCCGGCGACGTTCTGGACCGTAGCGCCCGCCACGCTTTGCCAGCCGGTGAGGCTGTAGCCGCCGTCGAACTCGTCGGCGAGCCGGCTGACCACCGAGGCGAGGCGGCTGGAGATCGTTGCGGTGTAGGCGGAGGTGCTGGTGTCGTTAAAGGCACGGATACGATATGCACGGAGAGCGTTGGCGAGCAGACCCGAATCGATATAGGCATTCGTGCCGAGGGGGATGTTGGCGATCTCGGTCCAGGTGGTGCCGTCGTTCTCGCTGCGCTCGATCTTGTGGCCGAGGGCCGAGGGGTGAGCAACCCAAGTGAGGCGCAGGGCATCGGCGGCGCTTGGCTGGGCGGTGAACAGGGTGGGCGGCACGGCTACGACGGGGACCGTGGTCTGCACCTGGATGGTGGTGGAGTAGGTGGACGAGGCGGTGGCGCTGCTGGTTTTCAGGCGGTAGGCGTAAGTGGTCCCGGAGTCTAGGCCGGTATCGGTGAACTGCAGCGCAGTGCCGGCGAATTGGGCCACTTCTGTCCATGTCGTGAAAGGGCTAATGGAGCGCTCGACGACCACTTGGGTGAATCCGGTGCCGGTGATCGACCAGTTGAGCGTGACGGAAGTGGAGGTGCTGGATGTGCCGGCTGGCAGTGGCACGGGCAGGGGAGCGGAGAGTGTGGTGGCGGTGATAATGCCGCTCCAAGGGGAACTGACTGCCGCCGCATTGGCTTTGAGGCGGAACTCATAAACGGTGGCGGTCGCCAAGCCCGTGGCGGTGGCGCTGGTGCTGTTTTGGGCGAGGGTGCTGGAGACATCGGTCCAGTCCAAGACCCCGACCACTCGGCGCTGAAGGGTGAAGCTGGTTTCGAGGGAATCATCGGTCCACGTCACGGCGACGCTGGAGCTGGTGATTGCTCCGGCCTGTAGCACGGGAGCGGGCAGAACGGACCCGTTGCCGAGCGTGAAAAAGCGCAGGCCCGCGGCGGTTTGCACGACGAGTTTGTCGGAAGTGGCGTTGTAGGCGCTGACCTTGGTCGTCACCGGCATGCCGAGCGCGGTTTGTTGCGTCACGGTGTCGTAGATCGAGGTCTCGCCGAAGCCGAAGCGACCGTTGGGCGTGGTGGCATAAACGATCTGGGCGAAGGTCCAGAGCGGAGTGAGGTTGGAGTCGAAGACGGTGCCGTTCCAGAAGACACGGGAGCCATCGGTGGAAACGGTGACGATGCGCGAGCCGTAGTAGCCGGCACTGCTCACGCGGACGTGGGCCAGCTCCTGGAAAACGTCTCCGACCGTATCAAACTTATGAATCTCGGCTCCGGAGCTGTTGTCGTCGCCATGGTAGTAATACCGGCCGGTGCCGTCGTGGGCGCCGCCACCCTGGCGCTCCCCGGTGGTGGTGATGACCGAACCGGTGGCGGTGTTAAAGATGGAGACGTTGATCCACTGGTCTTTAGCCTCGACAACGAGGCGGCCGGGGCCGCCAGCGGAGAGGACGTAAACATCGTCATCGCTGTAGCCCACGCCGGAGAAGGCGGGGACGTCGTAGATCCGGTCCACTTCGAAGGTGTCGCGGTTGACGGCATATAGATTGCCGAGCAGCCAGTTCGTCACGTAGACGCGGTTGTCGCCACGATGAACGGCGAGGTCGGTGACACCCGTGCCGACGCGAACAACATCCGTGATCGCCTCGGTGGCACTGTCGATTTCCAACAGGTAGGCGCGGGAGGCACCGTCGCTTGTGGTCGTCTCACTGATCGCGTAAACGAGGGCGGAGTCCGTGGCGCTTTCGAAGTATTTGATCGTCATCGGATCAAGCGTCATCGAGACGGGTATGGTCATGCTCTCCGCGCCGTGACTGAGCGTGATTTGTGCGGTGCTGAGACCGGCGGGAAGGAGGTCGATGCGGAGCAGGGCGCGGAGGGTGGCCGGGGTGGTGCCGGAGGAGGCTTCCAGCTCTATCCAAGGGGCGGAGGCGGTTGCGCTCCAGGTCTTGCCGTCCACGGCGGAGGAGAGGGGAATCGCGATCGGGTAGGCGACGTCACCCTGCACGGTCCCAAGATCGAAACGCGTCTGGCCGGGCGCGACGGTGACGACACGGAAGGACTGGACCGGACCGGCGGCAACGGCGCTGCCGACCACGTAGTCGATGCGCCAGTAGTAGGTTTGGCCCGAGGCGAGGATGTTGCTCAGCGCGAGGTGCGAGGTGGCGACCTGGCCGAGATACTCGGGGGAGGCGGGGGTCGCGGACGTGACGGCGGACTGGGAGGTGCCCAGATAAACGCGGTAGCCCGTGGCGGCAGGCATGGATGACCAGGCGAGCAGCTCGGGTGCGTAAACAACGGCACCGTTCTCCGGGGTGCTGCCGGAGCCGGTCAGACCCGCCTCGGCAAGGCTGTAGTAGAGGAAGCCGGTGCTTTGGGGAATGACCAGGCGGCCGGTCGCGGCGTTGAAGGCGCTGACGGTGCTGGTGGCGGGAAGGTTGGCGACCTTGCGCTGGGCGACGACATCGAAGACGGCGTTATCGCTGAAGGCGAAGCGGCCGTCGGCCGAGGCGGAGTAGATGGTGAAACCGGTGTTCCACTCGGTGTTCAGATCGTTTTTGTAGACGAGACCGTTGAAGAAAATGCGTTCGCCGTTTTCGGAGGCGGTGATGATTCTTGAGCCGTAGTAGCTGAGGCCTGCGGCGGTCTTGTTGGCGACTTCGCTGAACACGTTTCCGACCGTATCCAGTTTATGCAGAGAGAAGCCGGAGCTGTTGTTATCGCCATGGTAGTAATAGCGCCCGTCCGGGCTGGTGACACCACCGCCCTCGCGCTGGAAGGTTGTGGCGACGGTGGTGCCGGCGACGGTGTCCAGAATACCGATTTCAATCCACTGATCCTCGGGCTCGTAAATGAGGCGGCCAGCCCCGGCGGCGGAGATGCGGTAAACGTCGCGAGTGCCGGTGGCGGGCAGGTCGAAAGCATAGGAGCGGACGGTGGTGAAAGTATTGAGCGAGACTGCGAGTAGGGAACCGGTGTCCCAATTGGTGACGTAAACGCGTTGGTCACCCTCGTGGACGGCGAGGTCGGTCACGCCCCGGCCGACGGGGGCGATACGACTGATGGTTTTTTGCAGGGCATCGAGCTCGATGAGATAGGCGCGCAGCGTGGTGGTGCCTGAGACGACCGCTTCGCTGATCGCGTAAACCTGGGTGGTGCCGGGGCGGGAACGAAGGGCGGTGACGGCGAGCGGATCGACCTGGAACTCGAGTGGCACCTCGACGGGGCCGGAGGCTCCGGTGACGATGATCTTGGAGCGATGAAGGCCGGGCGCGAGCGCGGTGGTATCGAGGCGGATCTGCACGGTTGCCGGAGTGGTGCCGCTGGTGGAGACGAAGCTCACCCAAGCATCGGGCGACGTGACGCTCCACGCCTCGCCTGCGGTGGTGGAAGCGAGGTCGAGAGTGCGGGCGAGATGGGTGTGACCCTTGACGGTGGCGGCGGTGATCTTGGGAGCACCGAGCGAGAGGCTGGAAACGGTGAAGCTGAACACCGTGCCCGCGCCGACCTCTACATCGGTGACGGAGTCGATGCGCCAGTAGTAGGTGACGCCTACCGCGAGAGACTGGCTGAGCGTGAGGCGGGTGCCCTGAACCTCGCCGAGGTAGAGGGGTGAGGCCGTGGTGGCGGCGGCGACCGCAGCGGCGGAGGTGCCGAGATAAATCCGATAACGGTCCACGCCGGGGATGGACGACCAGCTGAGTTCAGAGGGGGCGGTCACTACCGAGCCATCGGCGGGCAAGAGGTTGCGGCCCAGAACGTCGGCACCGACGACTTGGAGCAGGTTTACCGTGCCAATGGTGCGGGTGGTGGCATTGAAATAAACCAAGCGGGCGTAGTCCGAGGTCACGGCCTGGACGGACGAGTTGGCGGCGTGGGTGTGGAGAAGGTTACCGGTGGCTAGCTCGCGGAGTTCAGTGGCGGTGGAGGCGACCTCGGCGTTCGGGGTCATGGCAAAGACCGGGGTGGTGAAAGTGCGCCGCGTAGTGGTGATGGCGGCGGCGTCCACCGCGAGGGTCTTGGCGATGACGGTGGTGCCGTCTTGGCTGACCAGGACGGGGGTGTTGAGCGGATCGCGGGAGAACTCCGGATAGGAAGAGTTGTTTTTACCCGAGTAGGTGAGCGTGCCATCGGCGTTGACGTTGTGCCGGACGATGTAGGAGCCGGCCCAACCGGCGGTCCAACCCCATTGGACCCAGCCAAAGAGGACCGTTTGAGTGGAATTGAGTCCGATGTCCCCGAAGCCGTAGCTGGACCCCGAACCGGATACCGGACCTTCGGCGGCCATCGTTTGAATGACCTGGCCGGTCGTTCGGTTTAGCACCCGCAACACGGGGCCTCCGGAGCCATCGACATAGTATAGCGTATTCGCCCGTCCGTAGGCGATGTCGCCGGTCGTGATGTTGCTGTCCCACTCCTCAAAGACGGGAAGCGCGATCTTGCCGGTCACGGTGAGCGTGGCGGTGTCGATGACGTAGATGTCTTTGCTGCCGGCGTTGAGCACCAGCAACTCTTGGCCGTCGGCACGGACCACAAGATCGGCGGCCTTGTTGCCCACCGAGACGGTGCCGAGGGTCTGGCCGGTGAGGGGGTTGATGACGACCACGCAGCCTTGACCGGCAGCGTTCCGGTGCAGACCATACATACGCGATCGCGCAGGGTCATCCTGAAGGGTCAGAATGTTAAGCGGGGCAAGGGTGGCGGTGATGCTGAGCGTGCGGGAAACGCCGGCGTTGGCCACGGTGACGGTGGCGGTGCTGGAGGCGTTGAGCAGGTTGCCGGTGGCGAAGTTCAACACCAGTTCGCCGGTCGTGGCGTCGATGACGCCGGACACCCAGCTCGCGTCGGAGCTGACTTGCAGGCCAGCGAAGTTGAAGCCGGAGAGTGCAGGGACGATGCCTACTCGCACCGGATAATGGTTGGTGGAAGGCACCAACGCGATGGGGAGGGTGGAGCGGGCGAGCGTGAAATCGGTCGGCAGGGGATCAACGCCGTCGATGACGCTGACCGTAAGGATTTGTTCGAAAGGAACGCCGAGGATGTCCGTCGAGCGCACACGGATGGAGTGGCTGGGACGCGTCTCGAAATCGAGGGTCTCGGCGGTGCGGAGCGAGGCACCGCTAAGGGTGAAGCGGGCGTTGTCGGTATCGCCCGCGCCGGCAACCAACGTGTAGGTGAAGGTGCCGCCGTCGGGATCGACGGTGGCGAGGGTGCCTACCGTGGCGCCGGCAGCCAGGTTCTCGGCGACGCCGGTGCCGGAAAGCGTGATTGCGGTGGCGGGCAGGTTGACGAAGGCGAAGGCCCCGGCGTCCACGGAAGAGGCGGTGGCGCGAGGCGAGCGACGCAGATCGAGCGGGATGGCCTCGGCGACGTTCGCGTCGCCATCGAGATCGGTAGTATCGGCGGGAATACGGGCGACAAGGCCTGCTCCGATCACTGCGCTGGTCGGGCCGGGAAGGGCAAGAAGCACGTCGTCCATGGTGCCCCAAATACCGTCGGCACCCGCCGTGGGAGTGGTTGAAAGGCCGTGGGCGGCGACCACGAGCGTGCCGGTCGGCTGACTCGTGCCGATGGCGGTTTGGGAGACGTTGCCGGCGGAGGTGAAGGCGACGTCGGAACTGGTTTCGACCGTCTGCCAACCCGAGCTGGTCGAAGAGTTGGAGTGGATGAGATTGTTGGTGTAGACGCAGGTGGTCTGCTGATTGACGCCGATGGCGCTTCCGCGGGAGCCAGAGTTGTTGACCATCGTGCATTGGCTGACAGTGAGTTGGCCGCCGTAGCCTTGGTCAATCGCCCCGCCCACGTAACGAGCGCTGTTGGAAGCGAATAGACAGTTTACGAAGGTCGAAATATAGGCGGATTTGACCGCGCCTCCGTAAACGGCGAAGTTATCGACAAATACGCAGTGCCGAAACGAGGCCAAGCCCAGTCCTAGGGTGTAAACAGCGCCGCCACTGCCCCCGACGATACCCCCGCCGAGTTCGGCCGGATCGTCGGCCTGGCCTCCGGCGAAGACCACGCCATCGACCAGTGTGGTCAATCCCTGGGCGGTCTCCATGATCATCAGGGTGCGGGTGTTGTCGCTCTTGTTTCCCTGCGTTCCGATGTCTCCGCTGAGGATCACTCGGTTCGCCACCCAATCGCGCTGGCTGCGCGCGGTTTCCGTGCCCGCGAAGCCTCCGAACAGGGAGACGTTGCTTTTGATGGCAAAGCGCAGCGTGCGGCCGCCGGTGTGGGTCTGCGTGGCGGGGTCGTAGTCGGGGCGGTAGATGCCCTTGGCGACCCAGATTTCATCGCCGGCAGCGGCGGCGTTGAGCGCAACGGAGAGTTCGGTATAGGCATTGGCCCAAGACGCTCCCGTGCCTGAGCCGGTGGCGGCTTGGTTCACATAGCGGACTGCAGCCGAGGCCGTGCAGAGAGTCGCGAGGAAAGCCAACGCAAGGAAGGCGAAGGGAAAGCGAAGGAGGCTTTTCACGGTGTGGGTGGGGGGATCTGCGCGCGCGTGGCCGATGCTTTGGGTTTAGTAATATAACTGAGTAAAAGATAGTAAATCCCACTAGTGGCTTCGGTTCATGGCGAGCGATTCCGCATTTCGTTTCCTGAAACTAACGGAACTGAATACCGATATACCGAAACCTTATGCTTCGATGCGTTAAAAAGCCCCGCCGCGCTTTCGCGCGAGCGGGGCTCGGTTTTTAGAGAGGAAAGGCGGACGCCCGACGCTCCCTGGGTTTACTTCTTCTTCGCGGCGGCGCGCTTTTCCTCGATCGCGGCCTGGGCGGCGGCGAGGCGGGCGACCGGAACGCGGTAAGGCGAGCAGGAGACGTAGGTCAGGCCGACCTTATGGCAGAACTTGACGGAATCGGGGTCGCCGCCGTGTTCGCCGCAGATGCCGAGCTTGATGCCGGGGCGGGTCTGGTTGCCCTTCTCACAGGCGATCTTCACCAGCTGGCCAACACCGGTCTGGTCGATGCTCGCGAAGGGGTTCTTCTTCACGATCTCGTTCTCGGTGTAGGCGCCCAGGAAGGAGCCGGAGTCGTCACGCGACATGCCGAGGCAGGTTTGGGTGAGGTCGTTGGTGCCGAAGCTGAAGAACTCGGCGGTCTGCGCGATCTCGTCGGCGGTTAGCGCACCGCGCGGGATCTCGATCATGGTGCCGACGGAGTAGGCGATCTTCACCTTCTTCTCCTTCTGCACCAGGGCGGCGACCTCGTGGACGATGGCGGTCTGGAGATCGAGCTCCTTCTTGAAGCCGACGAGCGGGATCATGATCTCTGGCTTGGCCTTGAAGCCGGCCTTGGTCGCATCAGCAGCGGCCTCGAGCACGGCGCGGGCCTGCATACGGGTGATCTCGGGGAACTTGATGCCGAGACGGCAACCGCGGAAGCCGAGCATGGGGTTGAACTCATGCA
>CAMCHD010000159.1 GCA_945874545.1 Akkermansia muciniphila
TGGACCTGTCGTTCATCTCCCTGCGCAGCGTCCTGCCCGCCGTGTGGCCCGCCCTCCGCCCCGGCGGCACCCTGGTGGCCCTGGTGAAACCGCAGTTCGAAGCCGGCAAGGCCGAGGTGGACAAGGGCCAGGGCATCATCCGCGACCCCGTCGTGCAGCAGCGCGTGCTGGACGACATCCGCACCTTCGCCCTCGACCAGCTACCGGGCGCCCGCCTCATCGCCACCCTCGACAGCCCCATCACCGGCACCGACGGCAACCGCGAGTTCCTCCTCGGCCTGCAAAAACTCCCCGCCCCATCCTCCGGCTCCCAGAGCCTCGACTCCCGCTCCTAGCCTCTAGCTCCTGTCTCCTTTCCGCATTCCAGTTTTTCCGCTTTCCGCGTTTTCTTCCGCCCCATGCCCTCCATCCCCGGTCTCCGCAGTCCCTACGCCCGCGTCGGTCGCCTCGTCTACTTCGGTCGCCTGCTGGATAAAATCCGCCTGCACGCCGCCGGCGCCCTGCCCCCCGATTATCTGGAAAACCTCGGCGACGCCAAACCCACCGTGTTCGACGGCCGGATCTGCCGTTTCCTGCGCGTGCCCTTCGCCGAGTTGCAGGCCCGCGTGCTCGCCGAACCCGCGGCGTCCGACGCCGAACACCTCGCCTGGGTCGAGGCCCGCGCCGTCGCCGCCGGCCACCCGCCCCGCACCGACGAGGAATGCGAGATCTTCAGCGCCTTCCTGAGCAAACGCGGCTGGCGCGACGCCGGCGCGGTCATCCTCGCCCAACGCGCCGCCGAGCCCGCCGTCACCGGCCGCCCGATCAGCACGATGTTCGACTACATCGATTTCGACGAGGGCCGCGACCCCGTCGCGACCCGCGCCTGGGAGGTGAAACCGGTCGTGATCGTGGTCATGGGCGTATCCGGCGCCGGCAAGACCACCCATGGCCGTGCCCTCGCCGCCGCCCTGGGCTGCGACTTCGCCGACGCCGACGACCACCACCCCGTCGCCAACGTGGCCAAGATGCGCGCCGGCGCCCCGCTCGACGACGCCGACCGCGCCCCCTGGCTCGCCGCCCTGCGGACCTTGATCGAGCGACACCTCGACGCCGAGCGCCCCCTCGTGCTGGCCTGCTCCGCCTTGAAACAAGCCTACCGCGACGCCCTCTGGGCCCACCGCCCCCGCATGCGCTTGGTCTACCTGGAAGGCAACCGTGAGGCGCTTGCCGCCCGCCTCGCCGCGCGAGCGGATCACTTCATGCCCGCGGCCCTGCTCGACAGCCAACTCGCCGACCTCCAGCCCCCGGCCGACGCCGTCCGCGTGCCGCTGGACCTCGCCATCGAGGCTCATGTCTCGACCGCCCGCGCCGCCCTCGGGGTTTAGCAGGTCGGAGCTTCGCGCAATAAACACCATCGCGCCCGCCCTCTCCGCCGCCGACACCCCGATTTCACCCGTGCCCGGATTGCCCCGCCGCCCCCCGGCGCTCAGCCTCCTTTCGCCATGAACGACCTTTCCCGCCTCCTCGCCTGCGTGGCCGCCCTCGGTCTCGCCTCGACCGCCCCCGCCGCCCTCGAAACCTGGACCAACCTCGACGGGGCCAAGATGCAGGCCGAGTTCCAAGGCCGCAAAGGCGATTACGTCGTCTTCAAAAAAGAAGACGGCGCCCGCTACCTCTACCCCTACGAAAAACTCAACGAGGCCGACCGCGTCCGCATCGACGCCCTCGCCGCCAGCGCCTCCGCGCCGGCCGCCGCCGAGCCCTCCGCCACCTCCGAATCCGCCCCCGCCGCGCCGCCCGCCCGCGTCGGCTCCGTTCCGTCCGCGCTCGCCGGCAAACTCGTCACGGTGAAAGGCAAGACCCTCGCCCCCGTGCCCCGCGCCGGCCTCGACGGCGCCCGCTACATCGCCTTCTACTATTCCGCCCACTGGTGCCCGCCCTGCCGCGGCTTCACCCCCGAACTCGTCGACGCCTACGACGAAATCAAGGCCGCCCATCCCGAGTTCGAGCTCGTCTTCGTCAGCCACGACGAGGACCCCGCCGCCATGCAAGGCTACATGACCGAATACCGCATGGCCTGGCCCGCGTTGAAATTCGACCAAGTCAAAACCGCCCGCGTCGCCCGCCGCCCCGATAACGAGCGCGGCATCCCCAACCTCGTGTTCATGGACGCCGACGGCAAAGAACTCTCGCACAGCTACACCCCCGGCGGCGACTACCGTGGCCCCAAGGCCGTTCTGGCCGACATCCGCAAACACTTCAAAATGTAGGACGACCGGCCGACGCCGCCCGCCGTCGCCTCAACCCCGCTCGCGGAAAAGCACGTCGACCACGTTGCGCACGAGTTGCTCGTCGGTCAGGCCGTCCACCAGGGCGTCGGGGATCTGCGCCCGCCGGCGAAAGTGCGCCGCCAGCGCCGCGTAGAGCGCCAGCCGCGCCGACGGCTCGATCTGCTCGCGCCGTTCCAGCGCCCGCCACGCCGCCCGCGCCTCCGCCGGAGTCGTCTCGCGCCGCAGCCGCGCCACCAGCGCCGCCTGGCCACGCAGGGTGTTGAAACGCTGGTCGCCCAGGACGGTCGCGTCCGGCGCCGTCTCCGCCGGCTCGTGCACCACGATCGTTCCCGCCGCCAGATCGCCGAGCCGCTGGCCCTTGGCGTTGACCAGCGCCGCTATCCCGCCCGTGGCGTAGGCGAAGGGCAGGCAGTCGATGAACCGCAGGAGATTCCGCACCAAACACTGCGCGAAAGTCAGCCGCAACCCGCGCGCGTCCACCACCCGCAGCCGCATGACGCGTTTGCCCAGCGTCTGCCCGCGCCAGCTCCAGTCCGCGATGACATCGTAGCCTCGGGCGAGGACGAAATAGGCCACGATCATGACGCCCTGACCCGCGTCCCAACTGATGATTTTCAAGGGCGTCAGCACGAGTGCGAGCACGCTCCACGCGGAGGAGATCAGCGCCCAGTCGATCATCATCGCGCCCAGCCGCAGCACCGGACTGGCGATGCGAAAGGAGAACTCGACTCCCTCGGGCGTGGTCACCCGTAATCTGCGCTCGGATACACTCACGCGCCGCCCCCCTTCGCCCGTTCCGCCCCGCCCCCGGGGGCCGCCGCCACGCCGGACCGCGCCAGCCACCAGACCAGCGCCGCCAGTTGCGCCACACCGAAGGCGATCTTGGCCGCGTAGGGCACCGCCGGTTCATGGTGCTGCGAGAGGAAGGATTCGATCAGCCCCGCCCAGACCAGCAACAGCGCCGCCCCGCCGCAGAGCGAGACCACGTCCGGCCCCGCCGCACGCAGCCGCGCCGCGAGCGGCAAGCGGTCCCGCCGGCCGATCAAGGCGCCGGCGAGCACAAATCCCGCCTGCCCGCCGAGCAGTATCGCCGGGATCTCCACCGAGCCGTGGGGGAGGAGCCAGCCGGCGAGAAAGACCGACTGCCCCGCCGCGACGTAGTCGAGCGCGACCGCGCCGAGAATGACGCCGTTGTAGAACATCAGGACCAGCGTGCCCACGCCCCAGGTCAGCCCCAGGGCCATGGCGTTGAGCGTCACCTGGGTGTTGTGCACCATGAGCGAGCCGGCGAAGGTCGCCCGGCGGTCCGCGCCGCGATCCTCGCCCTCCGCCGCCGCTTTTTCCTCCTTCGCCACCCGCTCGGCCGGATCGCCCAACAAATGGGAGAACGGCATGATGACCTCCTTCGCCTCGGGATCGAAGGCCACCGCGCCCGCGCCGAAGACCCCGCCCGCGACCATCAGGGCGAAGGCGAACCAGAACGCGCCCACCCGCCGGCGAAACGCCTGCGGAAATCCCTTCGCCAGCCACAACCCCGGCCGCACCCGCCCGCCCGCCGTTTTCTGGCCGTGGATCTCGGCGTAACCACGCGCGACCAGACCCTCGAGGTAGGTCCGCAGGCCCGGGTCCGCCGCGTAGGTGCGCAAGCGCGCCAGATCCGCGCAGGCCCGCTGGTAGAGGCCCTCGAGCTCCCGCGCCTCCGCGACCGGCAACTCGCGCCACGGATCATCCGCCAGCCGCCGCAGGGCCGCGTCGAGCCGCTCCCAGCGGGGCCTCTCCTCCGCGATGAATTTGTCGAGGTTGACGATCATAGGGCCTGCCTCTGCTTCACCTTGAGATATTGGGTCAACATTTCCGCCGCATAGGCCTCGTCGCGCAACAGCCGCACCGTCACGCCCGACGGACGCAAACGCCGCTCGAGCGCCCGCGCCTCGGTCCAGCGCAGGTGTCCCGCGAGCCGGCGGTAAACCTCCGCCGCCGAGCCCGCCTCCGCCCCGGCGAAGAGCGGCGCGACCTCCGGCGGACAGAGCTGGTTGACGTGCACGAGATGCTGGCGCGCGAGCAACGGCAGGTGCCGCGAAAAGTCCTCCGCGACCACCGGATCGCTGAGGTCGGTGAGGATAAAAACGAGCGCCCGGCGCCGCAGGCGCTGGCGCAGGGAACGCACGACCTCGGCCGCGTCCGGACTGGCCTCGCCGGGCTGGAGCGCGTGCACCGCGTCGCGACAGGCGGCGTAGTGCCGCACCCCCGCGCCGGAGGGGATAAACACCCGCGCGCGGTCGTCGTAGACCACCAGCCCGAATCGATCGCCCTGCCGCTGCGCCGCGAGGAGCAGGACAAGCGCGGCGGTGATGCCACGCTCGAGGGCCGTGACCTCCCGGCCATCGCGCTCGAGGGTGCGCGCGCTCAGGCGCGAAGCGTCGATGACGACGTAGACCTCCTGGGTGCGCTCGACCTGGAAAACCTTGGTGATCGGCCGGCCCCGCTTGGCCGTGGCCTTCCAGTCGATCTCGTCGAAGCCGTCCCCCGGCAGGTAGTCGCGGAGTTTTTCAAAGTCCCGCCCCCGTCCCACCTGCCTCCGCGCCCGCATGCCCCACGGGCCGCGATCCAGGAAGAGCGCGCTGAAGGCCCGCCGCTCGGTCATGAGATTGGGCATCACCCGCACCTCGGTCGCGAGCTCCTCGCGCCGGCGCAGCTCCCAAAAGCCCCACGGGCTCGGTCGCGCCAGACACGCCAGCAAACCACCAAAACGACCGCGCCGCGCCGGGGTGATTTTCCACACCCCGAGCGCCCGCTCCGCGCCGGCCGGGAAGACGACGTCGCGCTCCGCCTCCTCCACCGCCAGCACCGGCGGCGCCGCCAGCGCCACCCGCACCCCGCCGCCGCACCCCTCGAGTCCGGCGAAGGTCAACCCGAGCGACCCCGCCCGGTCCTTGGTCAGACGGACCACGTCCGACCCGGTCACGCGCGGCCAGTCGTCCCGCCCCAGCCCGCGCGCGAGATCGACCAACACCAACGCCGCCAGCCCCGCGCCCGCCGCCACCGCCAGCCCGCCCAGGCCGGGGAGCAATCCGGCCACCGCCGCCACCCCCACCCCGCCGCCGACCCACGCGAGCAGACGCGGCGCGGGCGCGACCAGGGTGCGCGCCCGGCCGGCCGGGTCCGCGACGGCGGCGGGAGGCGGGCTGGATACGTTCATGGCGGATGCAAAAAATCGCGACGCGGGGAAGCCCTCAACGCGGCACCGCCACCTGTTCGAGGATGCGCCCGAGCACCTCCTCGACCGTCACGCCCTCGATCTCGAATTCCGGCCGCAACACGAGGCGGTGGGCCAGCACCGCGGTGGTGAGGCTGCGCACGTCGTCCGGGGTGGTGAAGTCCCGGCCCGCGATCGCCGCCCGCGCCCGCGCGCCGAGCAAGAGCGCCTGGGTGGCGCGGGGGCCGGCCCCGTTGAGGACCGTCTCGTGCGAACGCGTGGCGCGGACGAGGTCGACCGCGTAGGCCGCGAGCTCGTCGCGGACCAGCACTTGTTCGAGCGTGGCGCGCAGGGCGGCGAGTTCCCCCGGGCCGAGCACCGGCGACACCGCGCCGCCGAGCAGTCGTTTTTCGGGACTCTCCCCGGAGAGGACGCGCCGCGCCAGGATCAGCTCGTCGTCGCGCCCGGGCGCCTCCATGCGGATCTTGACCATGAAGCGATCCTTCTGCGCCTCGGGCAGCGGGTAGGTGCCCTCGGAGTCGGCCGGGTTCTGGGTCGCGAAGACGGTGAAGGCCTCGTCGAGCACGTGGGTCTCGCGATCGATCGTGACCACCCGTTCCTGCATCGCCTGGAGCAGGGCCGCCTGGGTCTTGGCCGGGGCGCGATTGATCTCGTCCGCCAGGAGAAAACTGGTGAACACCGGCCCGCGCACGAGCGTGAAGCTGTTCGCCTGGAGGTTGAAGACGTTGGTGCCGGTGATGTCGGCCGGCATGAGGTCGGGGGTGAATTGCACCCGCCCCGAGGGCACGCCGAGCACGTGGCCGAGGGTGCGCACGAGCAGGGTCTTGGCCACGCCCGGCACGCCCTCGATGAGCGCGTGCTGGCGGGTGAGCAGGGTGACGAGGGCGAGTTCGATGACCGCGTCCTGGCCGATGATGACCTTGGCGATCTCGGCGCGGGCCGCGTCGAGCGTGCGGGTGGCGGATTGGAGTTGTTCGTTCATGAGATGGATTTTCGGGAAAGGGCGCGGGTGGCGGCGTTGTAGCCCGCCACGGGGTCGGCCGGGGTCGCGAGGGCCGTCACGCGCTGTCGGTCGGCCGGGGTCGCGCCCGGCAGCCAGGCGTCGACACAGGCGGCGTGGAGTTTGGCCGGCGGCACGGCGCGGCGCAGCAGCGCCTCGAGCCCGGCGGTGGGCGCGAGCGCGAGCCGCACCTCGGCCTCCTCCGGCAGGGTCGGGGCCAGCGGCGAGGCCCGGCGCCAGATCCAGAGCGCGGCGAAGACCAGCGCGACGAGCGCCGCCCCGCCCAGGCCGTAACGCCGCGCGAGGACCGCCACGCCCGACTCCCGCTCCACCCCGAGGTGGGATTCGACAAACACGATCCGCCGCGCGTCGCCCAGCAAGGCCGCGAGCACCGCCGTGGCCCGCTCGCGCTGCACCGCCTCGTTGCTCAGCAAAAAACTGTCGGCCAGCAGCGTGACCGAGCCCTCCCCGCGTGTTCGTTCGATGAATACAGCGTCGCCGCCGCGCTTGTAGAGGATTCTCCAGCCGTCGCCCGGGCGCGGCAAAAAAAACAGGTCGGAGCCCCAGCTCGGGAGCACGGCCGGCCAGGCCCCGGGAGCGCCCTCGGCGCGCCAGGCGTCGAAGTCTTCCGCGACCTTCGCCAACAACTCCCGCCGCGCGAGCCGGAAGCCCCAGCGCCGCTCATGCGCACCGGCGAAACGCGCGGGCGGCGGTCGGTCCGGCACCGACGAGGCCTTGGCGGGTTTGTCCTCCGCCTCAAGGTCGTCCTCGTCATCGTTCTCCCCGTCGACCGGTGCCTTCTTGCCCTGGTCCGTCGTCTTCTCCTCCTCGACCGGCGCGTCCGCCCAGGGCGCCTCGCGGATCAGGCGCGCCGACTCGCCATCACCGGGCTCCGCCGCCTCGGCCCGCCAGGCCACCACGACCCGCGCGCCCGCCACCGCCGCGCGGTCGAGGGCCGCCCAGGCGTCGGCATCGAGATCGCGGCGAAAACGATTCAAGCCCGCCACCAAGACCACGTCGCCCGCGCCGGCATCCAGACGCTCCAGCGGCCGCAGCCAGCGCACGCTTTCCCTGCCCGGCAGCAGGCCGACGGCGTCATGGAGCGCCCGGGTCCCGAGAGGATCGGCCCGCAGGCTGGAATACTCGGGAAAAACGTCTCCGCGCGCCACCCGCAGGCGGTAGAGTTCGGCCACGCCCCAGCCCAGGACGAGCAACAGGGCGGCCGCCACCACCGCGGAGATTCCCCCGCGCCTCATGTCGCGGCGCCTCCCTCGCGTTCGAGTTCCGCCAGCCAGGTCCGGACCTGGGCCTCGTCCGCCTCCGCGCGCCCATACCAGACCCGCTCAAAGGCCAGCCGGCGGTTGCGAAACCCCGCCACCAACGCGGTCCGCGCCACCGCCCGGCGCGCGAGCTCCCGCTCGTAGTCGAGGTTGGTCTTGGTTCGCGCCAGGACGACCAGACCACGCGCGCCCAGTCCGGCGAGCGAGGCGAGGAAGAGCGCGCGCAGGGCCAACCGCCACTCGCCACGCCCGAGTTGCGCCCGCGCCAGGGCCAGCCACTCGTCCTCCGGCAGCCGGGAGGCCTCCAGCTTTTCATCGTTGAGATCGGGCGGGAGCGGCGCGGCCGCCAGGGGACTGAGGGCACGCGGAGCGACCGGACGTTTTTTCCAACTCGCCCAGAGCACCCAGCCCAGCGCGAGCACACACACACCGAGCAGGATGTAGAGCAAGGCGCGCACGATCGCGGCAAAATCCGTGCCCCCGCCAACCGGCGCCTTGGGTTTCGCCGGCTTCTTTTTATCCCCGCCAAACAGCCCGTCGAGCCAGTCGATAAAGTCCTGGAACAGGTCGCGCAGATCGCGGACGAGCTGGGCGAGAAACTCGAAGCCCTGGCGGACCAGGCGCTTGAGCCAGCCGTCCTCGTCCGTGACCGCCTCCAGCACCGGCAGGGGTTGCAAACCCCAGCGAAAATCGCGGTCGCGCAAGGCCTCGTCGAGGGCCGTGTCGACCTCCGCCGGCGAAACCACCGCGACCGGCGACGGGTTTTCCGCCGCCGCGAGGCGACCATCGGACGCGAAACAGAGCGCCGCGAAGGTCAGCGCCGCCACCCACCGGGCGACCTGCGCCGCGCCGCCGCCCGGCCCCGACGCGCCCACCAGTTCGAGCCGCAGATCCTCCCCGGTCCGCCGTGACTCGCCATAAAAGGTCCGCAACACGTGGTAGGCCTTCACCAGCGGATCGACCACCACCCAGGTGAGCACGGTGACGAGGGCGAAGAAGGTGCTGTTGAGCGCCCACCAACCA
>CAMCHD010000160.1 GCA_945874545.1 Akkermansia muciniphila
GGATCGGTCTGGAAAATGCCGATGGGCGAGGAGGCGGCGAGGGCCCGGAAACGCGACTCGCTCTCGCGCAGGGCGCACTCGGCGAGTTTGCGGCGGGTGACGTCGAGCTGGATACTCATGAACCCGACGTGGGCGCCGGCCTCGTCCAGGAAGGGTTGGATCTCCAATTGCAGCCAATAGGGCGTGCCGCTTTTCCGGTAATTGATGATCTCACACCGGATTTCTTTCCGCAAAAGCAGGTGCTCGCGCATCCGTGCGATCACGGCGGGGTCGCTGTCCGGTCCCTGAAGGAGCGAGCCGGGTTTGCGTCCGAGGTATTCGGTCGCCTCGTAACCGGTCATCTCGTCAAAGGCGCGGTTTGCCCATTCGATCCGGCCCGCGAGGTCGGTGATGACGATGGCGTGGGCGCTTTGCCGGGCGATGAACGAAAGCCGGCGCGCCTCGGCCTCGCTGGCCCGCAAGCGCCGGTTGAGCTCCGCCTGCTCGGCGAGTGTGCGGCGCAGTTCCAACTGGGCCATGACCTGGCGGCCGAGAACTTGAAGCGCGTCGAGTTGGGCGGGGGAGAGCTCACGCGGCACGGTGTCGATCACACAGAGCGCCCCCAGCGGATGGTGATCGGAGGTTTCCAGCGGCGCGCCGGCGTAGAATCGGATGCGGGGGCCGTCGAGGACGAGCGGGTTGTCGGCGAAGCGCGCGTCGCAGGTGGCGTCCCGCACCACCATCACTTCGCCGCCCAGCATGGCATGGGCGCAGAACGAGACGTCGCGGGAGGTTTCGCACACGTCGAGGCCGACGATAGACTTGAACCACTGGCGATCGCCGTCGACCAGGCTGATCGCCACCATCGGCACGTCGCAGATGCGGGCGGCCAGCTTGGTGATGTCATCGTATTGGGCCTCCGGCAGCGAATCGAGGATCCCAAATCCACGCAGCGCGGCTAGCCGCCGGTCTTCATCGGGGGAGAGGGGGGGCGGGATCATGGCGCGGGAGGTCTATCGGCGCGTTTGCGGCAAAGCTGAATGCCGACCATCGATTCCAGATGGGCCGGGCGGCCTCCGGGTAGAATCTGCGGTTGCCAAGTTTAAGCGCACAGCATTTTTACCGATGTAAACCCCTATGCTTTATCTTAGCGACCCCCAGCGTCAGGCCGCTTTGGCGGAATTGGGGCTTTTGGATACACCGTCGGAGGAGTCGTTTGATCGCCTGACCCGGCTCTCCGCACGGTTGCTTTCCGTGCCGGTGTCGCTGGTGTGTCTGGTCGCGGAGGACCGGCAGTTTTTTAAGGCGGCCACTGGCTTGGAAGGCCCCCTCGCCAGCACGCGGCAGACGCCTTTGTCCCACTCGTTTTGCCAGCATGTGGTGAACAGCGGGGAGCCCCTGGTGATCCAGAACGCGCTTGCGAACCCCCTGGTGGCGGAGAATCCCGCGGTGCGCGATTTTGGCGTGCTGAGCTATCTTGGGTTTCCGTTGCGCACCCCCGACGGCTTTGTGGTGGGATCGTTTTGTGTCATCGACCGCCGGCCCCGGGAGTGGAGCGTGGAGGAGATCGCCACCCTGCGGGATTTGGCCGAGGTGGCCGCCGGAGAGATCGCGCTCCGCCACGCGAAACGCCAGAAGCGCGTGCTGCGGGAGCGGCTGGAAAAAATCTCCGCGCGCGTGCCCGGTGTCATCTACCAATTTCGGCTCCGGCCCGACGGCAGCAGTTGTTTCCCCTACGCCAGCGAAGGCATCCGGCAGATCTACCGGGTGGCGCCGGAAGACGTGGTGAAGGACGCCGCGCCGGTGTTCGCCTTGATCCATCCCGAGGACGTGCCTGGCGTGGTGGAGTCGATCGGCCGGTCCGCCGACACCCTGGAGACGTGGAAACACGAATACCGGGTGCGTTTCCCCGACGGCACGGAGCGTTGGCTGCTGGGCGAATCCGTGCCGGAGCGCGAGGTTGACGGCGGCACGCTTTGGCATGGCTTTATCACCGATGTGACGGTCCGCAAACGCGCCGACCAGCGTTTGCGTGCCGCGCTCGATCAGGTGAGCCGCCAGCAGTTCGCCATGGATCAACACTCCATCGTGGCGATGACCGATCTCGCGGGCGTGATCGTCCACGCCAACCGCAAGTTTCAAGAACTCTCCGGCTATTCCGAGAGCGAATTGATCGGCCAGACTCACCGTTTGATCAAATCAGGGGTCCACCCGGTCGGTTTTTTTCAGGAGATGTTTGCCGCCCTCACCGCCGGGAAGGTCTGGCACGGAGAAATCTGCAACCGCGCCCGCGACGGACATTTTTATTGGGTTTCGTCGACCATCGTTCCGTTTTACGATGTGGACGGCCGGCCGGAGCGGTATGTCACGATCCAGACGGATATCACCGCGCAAAAGCGGGCGGCCGCGGAGCTCAGGCGGTCGAACGAGTTGCAGGAGGCGATCCTCGCTTCGACCGACTACATCGTGGTCGCGACCGACACCACCGGCCTCGTGACTCATTTTAACCGCGCCGGAGAAGTGTTTCTGGGCTACTCGGCGGACGAGTTGGTGGGCCTCCAGACTCCTGTCCTCTGGCACGATGCCGAGGAGGTGGCCGCACGCGCGGTCGCGCTCTCGATCGAGCTCGGGCGAGCGGTCGAGCCGGGTTTCGAAACCTTCGTGGTCAAGGCGCGCCTGACCGGGGAGGCGGATCGCAACGAGTGGACGCTGGTCCGCCGCGACGGAGCCCGCTTTCCGGTGATCCTTTCGGTCACCTGCCTGCATGACAGCCACGGTGCGATCAACGGCTACCTCTGCGTCATGCAGGACATTTCGTTGGCGAAAAAACACGCGGCGGACCGCTCGCGTATGGACAAAAAAATCGCCGACACCGCCAAGCTGGAGAGCCTCGGGGTGTTGGCCGGCGGCATCGCGCACGATTTCAACAACCTGCTCACCACCGTGCTGGGCAACGCCTCGCTGCTGCGCACCAACCTCGGCCCCCAGTCCGGAGACCTCGATTTGGTCGACCAGATCGAGCAGGCCTCCCGCCGCGCGGCCGACCTGTGCAAGCAGATGTTGGCCTACTCCGGTCGCGGTCGCTTCGTCATCCAGGCGGTCAACCTCAACCACATTATCCGGGAGACCTCTCGCCTGCTGGAGATCTCGATCAGCAAGCACTGTGTGCTGCGTTTCCAGCTCACCGATCCCCTGCCGATGATCGAGGCCGACGCCACCCAGATGCGCCAGATTCTGATGAACCTCATCATCAACGCTTCGGAGGCGATCGGGGAACGCAGCGGAGTCATCGCGATCGGCTCCGGGCTCACCCGGGTCGGCACCGACTACCTCAGGAGTTTTATCCACGGGGAAACCCTGGCCGAAGGCGACTACGTCTTTGTCGAGGTCAGCGATAATGGCGGCGGGATGAGCGCCGAGACGCTTTCCCGTATTTTTGATCCGTTTTTCAGCACCAAGTTCGCCGGGCGCGGCCTCGGGCTGGCGGCGGTGCTGGGCATCGTGCGCGGACACAAGGGCGCGATCAAGGTCTACTCCGAGCCCGACAAAGGCTCCACCTTCCGCTTGTTGTTTCCTTGCCGGGCCTCCTCCGAGTTGGTCGTTCCCGCGCCGTCGGTCGCGCCGGTGGCGGAATGGAAAGGCAGCGGCACCGTGTTGGTGGTGGACGACGAGGAGAGCGTGCGGGTGCTGGCGGCGCGCCTTTTCGAGCGCATGGGCTTCGCCGTCGAATTGGCCAATGACGGCCGCGAGGCGGTGAAGTCGTTTGCCGCCAATCCCCAGAAGTTTGACCTCGTTTTGCTCGATCTCACCATGCCGCACCTCGACGGGGAGGAAACGTTCCGCCAACTCCGCCATCTGCGTCCGGGAGTGCGGGTGATCCTGGTGAGCGGCTTTAATCAAAACGAGGTGATGACCCGTTTTGCCGGGAAAGGGCTGGCTGGATTTCTTCAAAAACCGTTTGAAATCAAGGAATTTCAGCAAACGGTGAGGGCCATATCCACCGCGGTTTAACGCCCGCACGGGCGTTTGTGTTTCGGTTGTCGCCGGCGGTAACGAGCCGTCACGACCTTGATTCGCCGCGGCTTTGTGTCGTTTCGGCATCAATTTTGCGGAGGGTCGGGGTTCTCCTTGCCGTGGGCGGTCCTTCCGCGACCGCATCGTTCCCGCGCGTAACGCCAAGCCCCCATGCTCTCCCTTTTTTCCCGCCGCCGCGTGTGTGTCGCCGCCCTCCTCTTCGGGTGTTTTGTCTTCGGCCATTCTGGGTTTGCCCTGGCCTCGCCGAAGCCGCCCGTGGTCACCCAGCGCTCCGATCGGCTGATTGTGCGACCCGCGCCCGGCGGGGTTTCACCCGCCACGCTTTCCGACCCATCGTCGCCGCGTTTTGCCTCGGCCGCCGAGCTGGCGGCCTCGGCCGCGCCTCGCGCCGCCCTCAACGCGAAACTCGGGCTGAAGTCCCGGCGCGTATATCCGGCGTTCGGCGGCTTGGAGGTGCTCGAGGTGGTCCCCGGGGCCTCCTTCGAGCGCGCCCGGGCCGAGCTCACCGCCTCCGGCCTCTACGCCTACGCCCAGCCTGATTACCTGCATCATATCAGCCTCTCGCCCAACGATCCCCGCTACTCCGACGGCACGCTCTGGGGTTTGCACAACACCGGCCAGTCCTCCGGCGTCGCGGACGCCGACATCGATGCGCCCGAGGCCTGGGACGTCCGCACCGATGCGTCCTCCGTCGTCGTCGCCGTGATCGATACCGGCATCCGCACCACCCACCAGGACCTTGCCTCCAATCTCTGGGTCAACCCCGGCGAAAGCGGGGGCGGCAAGGAGACCAACGGTCTCGACGACGACGCCAACGGCTACGTCGACGACGTCCACGGCATCAATGCCATCACCGGCACGGGCAACCCGAACGACGACAACGGCCACGGGTCGCACTGCGCCGGCACCATCGGCGGCCACGGCAACGACGGCCTCGGCGTGGTCGGCGTCGCCTGGCGCGTGCGCCTGATGGGCTTGAAGTTCCTCAGCGCCGCCGGCTCCGGCTCCGATTCCGACGCCATCGAGTGCATCGCCTACGCCCGGGCCAAGGGCGCGAAAATCCTCAGCAACTCGTGGGGCGGCGGCGGCAACTCCCCCGCGCTGCGCGACGCCATCGCGGCCTGCCGCGCCGACGGCATCATTTTTGTCGCCGCCGCCGGCAACGAAAGCGCCAACACCGACGTCACCTTCAACTCGCCCTCCGGCTACGAGCTGGACAATATCGCCGCGGTCGCCGCGACCGACCGGAGCGACGCCCTCGCATCGTTCTCCAACCGCGGCTTCGGCACCGTCCAACTCGGCGCGCCCGGCGTCGCCATCACGTCCGCCTCGTCCGACGGCGACGCGATCTACGAGTCGCTCAGCGGCACATCGATGGCCACGCCACACGTCGCCGGCGCCCTCGCCCTGATGCGCGCGCAGTTCCCCTCCGATACCTACGCCCAGCTGATCCATCGCCTGCTCCGCGCCACCGATCCGCGCCCCGCCCTGACCGGCCTCACCCTTACCGGCGGCCGGCTGAATTTGCGCAACGCCCTCACCGGCACGGTCAACACCCCGCCGAACGACGCCTTCACCGGCCGCCTGGTCTTGCCCGCCACCACGTCCGTCTACCTCCGCACGTCCAACCAGGCCGCGACCGCCGACGCCGGGGAGCCGTTTCACGCCACGATCAGCGCCAGCCGTTCCATTTGGTTCACCTGGACCGCGCCTGCCTCCGCGGTGGTCACGGTGTCGCTCGCCGGGAGCTCCTTCGACACCCTGTTCGGCGTTTACACCGGTTCCAGCGTTTCCACGCTGACCGAGTTGGCGGGCAACGACGATTCCGCCCTCGGGGTGACGACCAGTCGCGTCACGTTCAACGCCGCCGCCGGTTCCACCTACCACATCGCCGTCGACGGCAAGGCCTCCGCCACCGGCACGGTGGTGCTTCGCCTCACCACGCCTCCGACGAACGACGCCTTCGCCGCCGCCGCGGCCTTGAACGGCACCCCCGCGACCGCCGAAGGCACCACCATCGGCGCCGGGCGCGAGACCGGGGAGCCCACCCACGCCGGAATCTCCGGCGGCGCCTCCGCGTGGTGGTCCTGGACCGCCACCACCTCCGGACCGGTCGCCCTCTCCACCTCCGGCAGCTCTTTCGACACCCTGCTGGCGGTCTACACCGGCACCGCCGTCGAGGCGCTTTCCGTGGTGGCCAGCAATGACAACGCCTCCGCCTCCGCCACGACCAGCCGCCTCACCTTCAACGCCGTCGGCGGGGTCAACTACCGCATCGCCGTCGACGGCAAGGCCGGCGCGACCGG
The DNA here is from genome assembly GCA_945874545.1 of Akkermansia muciniphila. Taxonomy (GTDB): domain Bacteria; phylum Verrucomicrobiota; class Verrucomicrobiia; order Opitutales; family Opitutaceae; genus IMCC26134_A. The sequence goes on from CAMCHD010000160.1 coordinate 6,321, forward strand.
CTTGGTGAAACTCTCGCTCGCGCTCCCGCCCCCGAACGATGCCTTTGCCGCCCGCGCCGCGCTGCCTTCCGCCGCCACCGTGACCACCGGCACCACGGTCGGCGCCGGACGCGAGACGGGCGAACCCGCCCACGGCGACAGCTCATCGAGCGCCTCCGTCTGGTGGACCTGGACGGCTCCGAGCACCGGCCTTTGGGAGATCAACACCATCGGCAGCCGTTTCGACACCCTGCTCGGCGTTTACACCGGCACGGCGGTGAACGCCCTTGCCACCGTCGGCACGAACGACGACGGCGGCGGCAATCTCACCAGCCTCGTCACGTTCCAGGCCACCGCCGGCACGGTCTACCAGATCGCGGTCGACGGCTGGGGCGGGGCCACCGGCGCCGTCACCCTCGGCATCCGCACCTCCGTCCTGCCACCGGCCAACGACGCCTTCGCCGCCCGCGTGCCGCTCGTCACCGACGCCGCCGGACGCGGCTCCGCCAATGGCGATTCGACCGCCGCCACCAAGGAGAGCGGCGAACCCGCCCACGCCGGGCTGTCCGGCGGTCGTTCGGTCTGGTGGAGCTGGATCGCTCCGGCGGATGGCGACGTCGTGATCGACACGCTGGGCAGCGAATTCGACACCCTGCTCGCCGCCTACACCGGCGACGCCGTCAACGGCCTCGCCGAGGTCGCTTCGAACGACAACGCCGGTGGATTTCAGAGTCGTATCGCCTTTCCCGTGACCGCCGGCGCCACCTATCAACTCGCGGTCGACGGATCCGGCGGGGTGGGGGGCGGCGTCGTGCTCAGCGTCGCTTTCACCTCCGGCAACCAGCGCCCCATCGTCGCCGCGGCGAGCATCGCCCCCGGGCCCCGTGCCTACGCCGATCAAGCGCTCGCGGTCGGTGAGGTGATGGTCAACGACGCCGAGAACGACGACACCTCGCTGGCCTACCAATGGCAGTCCTCCGCCGACGGCTCCACCTGGGCCGACGAGGCCAACGCCGTCGCCACCACCCTCGCTCCCGCCGACGCGCGCGCGGGCCGTTTTTGGCGTTGTCTCGTGCGTGCCTCGGATGCCGGCGGTCTCGGCCCGGTCTTCGCCACCGCCGCCACCGGGTTGGAACGCCGTCACCACCCGGTCGCGCGCGACGGCCAGCCCTACCACTACGATCCCGACCTGCCCCTCGCCGTGCCGCCCGGCGCGGCCTATGACCGGTCCCTCTGGCTCAACGAATTCAGCCAGGGCCCGAGCGGGGGCACCGCCGAGTGGGTCGAGCTGCTGGTGCTGCGCACCACCGACCTGCGCGGCTACGTGCTGCGCGACGTGAATTTTTCCAACGTCCTCACGTTTTCCAACCACGTCCTCTGGAGCTCCGTCCCGACCGGCACCCTGCTCGTGGTCTACAATGGAGGCACGACCAAGGATCCGGCCCTTCCGGCCGACGATGTCGATCCCGCCGACAAACGCCTGGTCGTCGGCGGGTCCGCGCCGTATTTCAGCGGCACCTGGCCGGGCTTTAGCAACAACGCCGCCGACGGCGTGGCGGTGCGCGATGCCAGCGGCACCCTGGCGGACGGCCTCTCCATCAACGGCAACGTCACCTACGCGCCCGCGCTCGGCTCGGTCGGTTCCGCCCGTGCCGCCGTGTTTGGCGGCGCCACCACCGAGGCGGTGGATCAACGCGCATCCTGGACGGTGGGCTCGTCGGCCGCCGGCAGCGTCACCCCCGGCGCGGGCAACACCGCCGCCAACCTCGCCTTCATCGCCGACCTGCGCAGCGGCGCGGCCGACGCCCCGCCGGTCTACAGTATCTCCGCCGGCGCGCTCGCGCCCGGCCTCGCCCTCGACCCCGCCACCGGCATCGTGAGCGGCACACCGGATACGCCCGAAGGCGGCTTTTTTGCATTCACCATCCGCCGCACCGCGTCGAACGGCGCCTTCACCGAGCGCGCCGCCCAGCTCGTCGTCGCGGATCCCCACGGGGTGCACCGGATTCCCGCCGGCGTGACCTGGACCCTGAGCGGGCCGGTCGCCCTCACCGGCGCCTTGGTCGTCGACGGCGCGGTCGACACCGACGGCCACCCGCTTGAAGTCGCCCGCACCTACCCCGCCTGGGCCTTCCTCACCGCCCCGGCGGCCGGAGCGTTGTCGGATCCCCACGCCGACCTCGATTTTGACGGCCACGCCAACCTGCTCGAGTTTGCCCTTGGCGGCGGTCCCGTGGCGCCGGATGTCGCCCTCACCGCGGCGGACCGGATCGCCACGGGCGACGGTCCGCGCCTCGCGCTCGTTTTCCGCCGTCAGGTCTCCCCGCGCCTCGTGTCCTACGGGGTCGAATGGTCCGAAGACCTCGCCGCGTGGCACCCCTTCGATCTGGAAAGCCATCTCGTCGCGCCGCCCGGCGCCCCCGACGCGGCGGGTTACGAGTCCCTCACCGTCCGGGCCCCGGCGGAGGCCTCCGGTGC
>CAMCHD010000161.1 GCA_945874545.1 Akkermansia muciniphila
CACTGGGCGATCGTCACAGCACTTAGGCTGCGAGGGGCATTTCTTCGAAGGTGCCGTTTATTTTTGTGTGCAGGAGTTTATAACGCGAGACCTACACTCGCGAAGGGCGGCCAAACACTCCAACCAAGGGTCGAATCCAGAACACCCCCAAAAGTTTGAAACTTTCGGCGATTTTCCGGGAACGGGCCGGAGCCCGCTCGTGCCGGTGATCTGAAAGAACGAAGGACCACCTTCGTCCTTCCCCGCACGATTGCAAGCGTCGCGGGGCCTTACCCGCCTTTCGCGCCCCTCGCCACCCATTCGGCCACGATGGGCTCGTCGGCCGCGGGCATGGAAACCCCGCCGATCTCCTCCCGCGTCACCCAACGCAAGGCCTCGTGTTCCCTCGCCACCGGTTCCGCGACCGGGACGAGACGAGCAAGGAACGGGGACAAACGCACCGTCACCGTCGCATAGGCATGCGTGACCGCGCGCAGCGGCTCGCCCGGCACCGCCACGCAGCCGAGCTCCTCGCCGATCTCCCGCACCAGCGCCGCCGCAGGCTGCTCGCCCGCCTCCACCTTGCCGCCGGGAAACTCCCAGAGGCCGCCGAGGTGCTTGTGCGCCGGGCGGCGCGCGAGGAGCAACCGCCCCGCGTCATCCTCGATCAGCGCGCACACGACCTCCACCACCGGTCTTGATTCCATGCCGGCATTCAACTAACAACCCGCCCGTCGACAAGGCTTCACCCCGCGCCAACCCGCCCTTACCACGGTAACCCGCCCGTCGGCGACCTCGTCACCCCTCCCATGCTTTCCCGCCGCTCCAACCGCCACCGGCTCCGGTTCGCGATTTTATTGCGCCCCTGGGTGATCGCCGCGGGGGCGGGTCTGGTCCTGGGGGCGGCGCTGCTCTCCATCGACGGCGGAGAGCCCGGACATGCCCTGGCCGAGTTTGGCGCCGGTGAATCGGCGGCGGAATCCTTTCGCCCCTCCGAGGAGGCGATGATCCGCGCCGAAGCCGAATTCCGCGACCCCTTCGCACCCACCACCGCCCCCGGGCTGTCCTCGGCCTCCGCCGGCCTGGCGGACACCGGCGAAGCCCGGCTCAGCCTCCAGCCATCGTCCGCCACAGCAGAAACACCAGGATCTGGGCGCTGAACACGCGCAACAGCATCACGAACGGATACACCGCCGCATAGGCCACCGCCGGCGCGTCGCTCTGGGTCGTCTGCTGGGCGAAGGCCAGCGCCGGCGGATCCGTCATCGAGCCCGCCAACAGGCCGCAAAGCTCGGCAAAGTTGAGCTTTTTCCAGGCCCGCGCGACCAGCCCCACGACGATCAGGGGCATCGCCGTCACCACCGCGCCGCAGGCCAACCAGCGCCAACCCTCGCCCTGAAAGAGGATCTCGACGAATTTTTCGCCCGACTTCATGCCCACCGCCGCAAGGAAAAGCGTGATGCCGATCTCGCGCAGGGCCAGGTTGGCGCTCGGCGGCAGATGCCAGACCAGCGGGCCGGTGTTGGCTAGACGGGACAACAGGATCGCCACGACCAGGGGCCCCCCGGCCAGCCCGAGCTTCACCGCCGCCGGCAATCCCGGCACGAGCAGCGGGACGGATCCCACCAGCACGCCCAAGGCGATGCCGATAAAAAACGGGATCGGCTGCGGATGCGCCAGGGCCTTGGGCGAGTTGCCCAGCTTGGCCGCCACCGCGTCGAGGTCGGGCTCCTCGCCCACCACCATCAAAAGGTCGCCGAACTGGATGCGAAAGCCGGCCGTCGGGGTAAACTCCAGCCCCTGCCGGACCACGCGGGTGACCACCACGCGATGCTCCACCAGAACCAGGAGCTCCCCGAGCGCCTTGCCCAACACCTCGCCTTGGGAAACCAGCAGCCGGCGGCTGAGCACGCTGCCCGGCAGCGTCCGCAAATCCACCGCCGCCTCGTCGCCCACCACCACGCGCAGGGCTTCGAGCCCCTCCGCCGGCCCCACCGCATGCAAAACGTCGCCCGGGGCGAGGACGGTGTCCGGCCGCGCCACCGCCACCGCCCCGCCGCGCGAAAAACGGGACACCACCACGCCCGAACTCGACAAACCCGGGATGTCCGCGATGCGCCGGCCCGCCAGGTTGGTGTTGCGCACCTCGAAATTTCGCCCCACCGGCGGAGGCGCCACCGGTTGCAGGGAGGCTTCCGCCGCCCGCACCTCCGCCGCCACATCGACCCGAAAGATGGTGCGGATGATGATCATGGTGAGGATGATGCCGAGCACGCCGAAAGGATAGGCCACCGCGTAGGCCAGCCCCTGGATCACCGCCGCGTCGGCCGGCGCCCCGACCTGCTTGAGCGCCTCGCCCGCGGCCGCCAGCGACGGGGTGTTGGTGGTCGCGCCCGAAAGCAGACCCGACCCCGCCGCCAGCGGCACCCAGCCCGCCAGCACCAGGCCCGCCGCCAGCGCCGCTCCGCCCAACACGATGGCCGCGGCAAACCCGTTCAGCACCAGCCCGCGGGATCGCAGGGACGCAAAAAAACCCGGACCGATCTGCAGGCCCAGGGTGTAGACAAAAAGGATCAACCCAAACTCGCGGACAAACTCCAGCACATGGTGGTCGGGCGCCAGTTTGAAGTGCCCCAAGGCCAGCCCGGCGAAGAGGACGCCCGCCACCCCCAGGCCGACCCCGCCGATCTTGACCTTGCCCAGCGCCGTGCCCGCGGCTCCGGCCACCGCCAGCAGGATCACCGTGCGGGCGACCGAATCGTTGGAGAACAAGAGGATTAACCAGTCCATGCTCCGACCATAACACGCCGCGCCGACGCCCACCTCCTTATTTTTTGGCGACTTCGCGCCGGGGACCGGCTCGCCCCGGGCTCGGCGCCCCGGCGTTTCCAAGCAAGCCCCGCGCAGTCCTTTCCAAGATCCGCCCGGCTTTCTCCGCCCGCTTGCGTTAACCTGCCCTCGTCATGTTTCCGGGTCTTTTCCGCACCGCCTCCCTCGTCACCGCGCTCTCCGCGCCCCTCGCCTCCGCACCGGCCTCCCCGGGCTGGCGGTTCCGGGCCGAGGCCGCCGCGCAGGTGCAGCACGATTCGAATGTCTTTCTCCAAAACAGCGGCCCGGCCGCACCCTCCGCCCCGGCCGGCGCGCCCGCCCGGGCCGATACCCTGGTGGGCACCCTCGGCGCGGGCCTGGGCTTCACCTCCCCCGCCACGCCCGCCGGGCGACTCTCGCTCGATTACCGCGCCGATCTCGTGCGCTACCGGGATTTTGCCAGCGAGGACCACGACGACCACCGGGTGCGGGCCGGCCTGGCCGGAGAGTCCGAGGCGTGGAGCTGGGAGGCCGGAGGCGCGTTTCTGCTCACCGACGGCAGCGACCTCGGCCCGGGCTACTTCCGCCAGGGCGGCGGCCCCGCCCTCGGCGGCGAGCCGGTGCGCGCGCGCCGCGACCAGTCCGGCACCAAGGCCCACGCCCGCCTCACCCGACGCCTCGCCCAGGGCTGGTGGCGCGCCACCGTGGCCCATTTGTATCAGGATTTCGATACCCGCTTCGACCCCGCGGCCGCCCCCTATGTCGATCGGGGCGAGAGCCTCGCCGGACTCGACCTTGCCCGCGACCTGCGCCCGGGCGGACTCGCCCTGGTGGCGGGCGTGCGGGCCGGCCGCCAGACCGAGGGGGACCGCCCTCCGATGAAAAACCTCAACTCCTCCAGCACCCTGGTGCGCGCCCTGGTCGGCCTGGAGGGCGCCGCGAGCAAAACCCTGAAACTCGATCTGCGGGCCGGCCCCGATTTCCGCCACTACCCCCACCACCCCGCCACGTTGGACACCCGCCGCGTCTCGCCCTACGTCGAGGCGGCCGCCACCTGGACCCCCACGCCCACCGATACGGTCGCGCTCGGCGGCAAACACTGGGTCTGGCTGTGTTCCAGCGGCCGCGGCGCCTACGAGGACTCGACCTGGGAGGTCACTTGGAAACACCGCCACTCCGAGCGGCTGAACACCCGCGCCGGCGCCCGGTTCGCGACCGGCGACAGCCGCGACTTCGTGTATCCAGGCGCGAGCCGTTTCCGGGACTTCATCACCACTTTCACCGTCGCCGCCGACTACCGCCTCGCCCCCGGCACCGTGCTCGAGGCCACCCTCGCCTGGGAAGAGGGCGACTCCCGCCTGCCCGACCGCCCCGGCCGCGAATACGCCCGCCTGCTGGCCGGGCTTGGCGTGACCCGCCGCTGGTGACCGCCCGCCCGCCCGCAGGGAATTCCCCGGGCCCGGTCAATTCAGAGGCAATGTTTAACCGCCTGCCTGTGGTGCCCGCCACCGCGTTCGGGTAAGGTGTCCGGTGTATCAAGCCCGCGGGTAAATCCGCGCCTCCCCCGAACCCCGGTCACCATGAAATCCCATCCCCGCCCCGGCCTCCGCTCCGGCTTCACCTTGATCGAGCTCCTCACCGTCATCGCCATCATCGGCATCCTGGCCGCGATCATCATCCCCACGGTAAACAAGGTCCGCAACGTGGCGAAGGCGGCCAACTGCGCCTCCAATCTGCGCGAGAACGGGCGCATGTGCCTCTTGTTCGCCAATGATTACAAGGGACGCATGCCCTCGGTCGTGCAATCGGGCAACAACCTCATCCCCTATTGGTATACCAGCGCCACCGTGCCCAAGAGCTACGGGCCGGACCAAATCGCCTACTCTCTCTGGCCCTACTACAACAAGGGCAACGCCAAGACCGGCGCCACCACCGCCACCACCGCTCCCAGCGTGGTGCGCTCCTTGATCTGCCCGAGCCACGAGCCCTCCATCGGGATCGATAGCGCGATTCACTACACCCTGAATCTCGCCACCGTCCCGGCGAACACTCCGGCCGCGGGCTACAATATATTTCCCTACGGCGGCGGGGTGAAGACCCTGAGTCGTATGATCACGCTCAACAATCTCAACGGCCTCGGCCTCGGCCCGTCCAAAATCTGGTTGATGCAAGACTATGATACGGCGAGCGGCGACGCCGGCAAAGGCATCGCCAACACGCCCCACCACCAGACCAAACGCAATCGCCTCTACATGGACGGCAGCGTGCGCAGCCTGGCCTTGGACGCATCGCCCCCGGGCCAGTTTTAACCCGAAACCCGCGTTCATCGCGGCATCCGGGATGGCGGCGGCGGGCCAGCGGCCCATGCCGCCTTTCGCAACGCCGGCCCGGCGCGGTTTCCTCGCTTTCCCCGAAAGGCCTGGGCGAGGGCCCGGTTTGTTTACAAGACAGGGCCTGACCTGAATGAGGGACACCCTGGTTTCGCCCTGGGGACGCTCGTCCCCGCCCGTCGCCCGGCGCCGCGGGCCCTCGCCAGGCTGGCGCCCGCCCGTGCCCGACCCGCCAACCGCACCCGCCGCGCCGGTGGCCGAGCGGCGTTTGGGTAAAGAATGATTTAGCCGCACGGTCCGGTCTCGCCACCCTAAGTCATTCCCCTTAGCCCCGTGGCCAATCAGTCAACCGCCACCCGTCCGATGCGCCTGCAGACGTTGATCACCTCCCAATCCCTGGCTCTCCTGGGAGACGCCGCCGTTTTGTTCGCTTGGATGACCGCCGCCGTGCTGTGCGACCGGGGCAGCGGGCTCGCCGGCGCGCACCGGGCCTGGGCCAATGTATTCAGCCTGGTGGCCGGGCCGGTGGGCTGGACCCTGCACCTCGCGCCGCGCCTCTGGGAATGGATCAAGTCGCTGCGCAACACCGAACCGGACTCGGCGGGCTACGAGCGCACCGCGCACGGCATCATGGCGGCGGCGCTGGAACGCGGGGCGAGCGACATCCACATCGAGGCGAAGGAGGGCGGCTATGCCGTGCGCTTTCGCCAGGTCGGTCTGCTCCGCGAACACATGAAGGTGCACCGCCGGGCGGGCGAGATGCTGGTGTCGGTGTTCAAGGTTTTTGCCGAGCTGAACACCGCCGAGAAGAATCAACTCCAGGACGGACGCTTCCGCTGGACCGATCCCAAAAGCGGGCACGTGCTCGACGTGCGGGTGTCCACCTCGCCCGCCCTGAGCGGCGAAAAGATGGCGCTGCGCCTGCTGAACCGGCCCGCATCGCTGCTGAATTTGAATAAAATCGGACTCGGGCCGGCGGCCTGCGAGGCGATCCGGCGCCACCTGCGCCAGCCCGAAGGCCTGGTCCTCGTGGCCGGCCCCACCGGATCGGGCAAGACGTCCACGTCCTACGCGCTGCTGCAGGAGGTGTCGGTCCCCTCGGTCAACACCGTGACGATCGAGGACCCGGTGGAGTATGCCCTGCCCAACGCTACCCAGATCGGGATCAACCCGAAGATGGGCGTCACCTTCGAGTCCAGCCTGCGCACCGTGCTGCGGCAGGACCCGAACATCATTTTTGTCGGCGAGATGCGCGACCCCGAGTCGTTCAAGATCGGGGTGCGCGCGGCGATGAGCGGCCACCTCGTGATCAGCACCATGCACGCTCGCGACACGGTGGGCGCGCTGACCACCCTGCGCAATCTGGGCATCGACCCACAGGTGCTGGGGGCGGCCGTGCGCCTGCTCATCTCACAACGCCTGGTGCGCGAGCTGTGCCCCGCGTGCCGGGTGTGGTCGCCGCCCGACCAGGATACGGTCGAATTTTTCTCCCACCCCAGCTGCCGCGTCGCCCTGCCCGACCGGGTGGCGTCGCCGTCGCCCACCGGGTGCGCGAAGTGCGAGCAAGGCTTTGTCGGACGAGTGGGCGTTTTTGAAATCATGCGCATCGATTCGCGCATCCGCACCTGGGTGGTGAACGGCGGCGCGGAGGACGAATTGCGCCAATCCCTGGCCGCCGGCGGGTTCGTCGACCTGCGAAGCGACACCTGCGAGAAACTCGCCGCCGGCCAGATCTGGATCGACGACGCGGTGCGCGCGCTGGGCATGCACGAAGGCTAGATCCCGACATAATACGCCGCCCCGCCCTTATCCCGAACTCACGGCATGACCTACCTCAACGACTGGATGCTGCTCGGTTTGATCGTCGGCCTGATGTGCGGCGGCCTGGTGGCCGGCCGCTACCTCGGCTCGCTGGCGGCCTGCTGGCTGGCCGGCGGCGCCTGGCTCGGTTTTCGACTGGCGGATCGCCTCTGGAAACTCGCGGTGATGGAGCTGCGGGCCGACAACCCCCAGCTGGACCTGGTTTTCTGGATACCCGCCTCCTACGGCCTGCTGTTTCTCGGCCTGCTGCTGCCCTCGGTGCTGGGCGTGCTCTGGCTGCGACCAAGAAAGACCTTCAGCCTGCCCGACTCGTGGGAGGATCTGGTCGGCGCCCTGGCCGGGCTGGCCTGCGCGCTGGTGCTGTTCCTCGGCCTCGTCCAGGCCCACGTGATGCATCCGGACGCACCGAAAAAAATCCCCGTCACCCTCGACGCCGTGCGTCCGCTGCTCTCGAAACTCGGCCAGATCCACACCGCCCCCAACGCCCAACCGGGCGCCCCGGCCAAAGCGGAAGCCCCGCCCCCGCCCGCACCCGCCGCCCGCCCGCGCTGAACCGGGATCGTCCATCTGCGCCCGGAACAAGCTTCGCGAAGGATTTCCGCGCGCTTCAGACCGAAACGATCCCCCGCAAGGCAGACCGCGAAAATCCGGTGAGCCGTGGTGTCATGCCGGACGGGTAAAGGGATCCGGTCGAGTCAGGATTCTCCGCCGTCGTTGCTTCGTCTCCGAGATCCACTACCGTGCGGTCATGGATCCCGGAACAGTTCTACGGCGGAATTCCGTCCACATCACCGGGCGGGGAAAAACCGCGCTGGTGATGGCCCACGGTTTTGGGTGCGACCAAAAGGTCTGGCGGTTCGTGGCACCGGCGCTCGAGGACGATTTTCGCGTGGTGCGATTCGACTACGTCGGCGCGGGGCGGTCGGAGAAGGCGGCCTATGATCCCGGGCGTTACGCCAGCCTCGAAGGCTACGCGGACGATGTCATCGAGGTGATCACGGCGGCGGGCTTGCGGGAGGTGGTGTTTGTGGGGCACTCGGTGAGCGGGATCGTGGGCCTGTTGGCGGCGATCCGGCGGCCGGAGTTGTTCGCGCGACTGATTCTGGTTTGTCCCTCGCCGCGATACATAAACGAAAAACCCGGCTACCTGGGCGGGTTTGACCGGCCGGATATCGAGGGGCTGCTGGACTTGATGGAGAAAAATCCTTCGGGCTGGGCGGGATTTCTGGCCCCGATCGTGATGAAGAACGCCGACCGGCCGGAGCTGGAGGCGGAACTCGAGGGTAGTTTCTGCGCGATGGATCCGGCCGTGGCGCGGCAATTCGCGCGGGTGACCTTTCTCTCGGATAACCGCGACGACCTCGCGAAGGTGACGACGCCGGCGCTGATTCTCCAGTGCGCGGACGACTCGGTGGCGCCGGAGTCGGTGGGGCGTTTTATGCAGGCCCGGCTCGAGGGGAGCACCTATCACGCGATGCGGGCGACGGGGCACTGCCCGCACCTGAGTCACCCGGAGGAGACGATCGCGGCCATCCGCGGCTACTTGGCCGACATCATCACGAGCGAGAAAGCGCGCAACGCATGAGCGCGGCGCAGCCCGGGGCGGAACTCGACGTCGTGCCGTGCGGCTGGCTTCGCGTCGCGGATGACGGGCGCGTCCTGGCGACCAATGCGACGCTTCGGGCGCTGACCGGGACCGCCGTCGGACCGGTCCAAATCGAGGCCCTGCTCACGCCGGCCGCCAAAATCTATTACCAAGTGAGCCTCTTTCCCAGTCTGCGGCTG
>CAMCHD010000162.1 GCA_945874545.1 Akkermansia muciniphila
CGCGACGACTTCTGGGCCACCACGAGCAACAAGCAGCTCAACTTCCTCCAGCACATTTTTACTATCCTGAAGCAGCACGGCCACGCCGCCGTCGTCCTCCCCGACAACGTCCTCTTCGAGGGCGGCGCCGGCGAAACCATCCGCCGCCAACTCCTCCAGCAAGCCGACGTCCACACCCTCCTCCGCCTGCCCACGGGAATCTTTTATGCCCAAGGCGTGAAGGCCAACGTCCTCTTCTTCGACCGCAAACCGGCGGCCGATAAAAAAGCCTGGACCGAGAAACTCTGGATCTACGACCTCCGCACCAACCAGCATTTCACCCTCAAGGAGAACACCCTCAAGCGCAGCCACCTCGACGACTTCGTCGCGTGTTATAATCCCAAGAACCTCCACGCCCGCAAAGAGACGGAGCAGTTCAGAAGCTTCACCTACGACGAGCTGATCAAGCGCGACAAAGTAAACCTCGATATCTTCTGGCTGAAAGACGAAGCCCTCGAAGACAGCGCCAAGCTCCCCGCCCCCGGCGTGATCGCTACGGAGATCGTCGAAGACCTCCGCGCCGCCCTGGCCCAATTCGAAGAGATCGAAGCCGATTTAGGCCGCGACGCGTAAACAAACCTGCGGAGTATTTCAAATGAAGTCATGGCCGCAAAGAGTCACAAAATTTCTCTTCCTTCGGTGAAGCACTTCCGCGCGCCAATAGGCGCCTGTGACGCTTCATGCGCGCTGGGATCTTTTGCGCCTTTTTGCGGCGAATCTCCGTTTCCGTTGGCTACGACTACAATTGAATACAAAAGACGCTGCCAAATGATCGGGCGGTAGGGCGGGACCGCTGGGCCCGCCGCGGTGCCTCTCCGGCATTCACCACTCTCACCCGGCGCGCCCAGCGGTCACGCCCTACCCCGAAAAACGGCCGCAACCTTACGTCAAACCCCGCTTGAATTTAGACTATCCGGGTGGGCGTGCGCGTCCCTGCGCACGCCGCCTTGAAGTGGTCGGCCAATCCACGGGCGGAGGGACCCGCCCGTCCACCTAAAGTCCAAAATCTTTAGGTGATCGGTATTACTTGAACATCGAACGCCGCGCTTTCGACCGCTACGCGCCCTTCGCCGGGCCGGCCTCGGGGGCCTGCGGGCGGGGGAACAGGATGGCGGTCTCGGCCACCTTCGCGCCGGTTAGGGTCTCGCCCCAGATGAGACGGTCGCGCCACGTCCCGGCGGGCGTGTAGCCGATCACCGCGTAGATTTTTTCCGTGGTCGAGGGCATGACCGCCGGCAACAGCGTCGCCCCCAGCCGCAGCGCCTCGGCCATGGTGGCGAGCGAGGTTTTTAGCAGGGCCTGGTCCGCCGGCTCGGCCGATTTGCCGAGCTTCCAGGGCGCGCGTTGCTCAACGTAGCGGTTGGTCGCGGTCACGAAGGCGAACGCGCGCTCCAGCGCGATGTGGAACTGGAAACCTTCGTTGAGCGTGATGAACTCCGCCCGGGTCTTTTCCCACAGCGCGCGCAGCTCCCGCTCAGGCGCGAGGGCCGCGTCCGCCGCGATCTCGGCCTCCGTCGCGCCCGCCGCCGGCACCACGCCGCCGCCAAAGCGGTTGGTCATGTTCAGGGTGCGGTTGACCAGGTTGCCGAGGTTGTTCGCGAGCTCGCTGTTGTAGCGGGCGAGGAACTGGTTGAGCGAAAAATCGCTGTCCTGGCCCACGCTCATCTCGCGAATCAAAAAGAAGCGCAGCGCATCCACGCCGTATTGCTCGGCGAAGGCCATCGGCTCGACGAAATTTCCGGTGCTTTTGGACATTTTCGCGCCGTTGATCGACCACCAGCCGTGGGCGAGGATGCTCTTGGGCGTGGGCAGGCCGCAGGCCTTGAGCATGATGGGCCAGTAGACCGCATGCGGCGGCACGAGGATGTCCTTGCCGATGACGTGGAAATCCGCCGGCCAGATGCCGGGCTTGTCCTCGACCGCCGAGTAGTAGTTCACCAACGCGTCGAACCAAACGTAGGTGACGTAGCCCGCGTCGAAGGGCAACGGAATGCCCCACTCGAGGCGCTCCTTCGGACGCGAGATACAGAGGTCGTTCAAGGGCTCGGACAAAAACTCCAGGACCTGCTTCTGGCGGTAACGCGGGAAGATGAAGTCGTCGTTGGCCTTCAGGTGCTGGATCAGCCAGTCTTGGTATTTCGCCAGTTTAAAAAAGTAGTTCGACTCGGTGATCTCCGTCACCTCGCCAAAGATCTCCGGCCAGGAACCGTCGGGCTGGCGGTCCTTTTCCTGGAGAAACTGCTCCTGGCGGGTGGAGTAGAAGCCGCGGTATTCCGCCCGGTAGATCTCGCCCTGGTCGAAGAGCTGCTGGAGCAGGCGGGAGACGACGGCCTTGTGGCGCGGCTCGGTGGTGCGGATGAAGTCGTCGTTGGAGATGTCGAGCTTCGCGCACATGGCGCGAAATTCCTCGCTCACCTCGTCGCAAAACGCCTGCGGGTCGATGCCGCGCTTCTTCGCGCTCTGCTGCACCTTCTGGCCGTGCTCGTCCACGCCGGTGAGAAAGTAGACCTGGTCGCCCATCAGGCGGCGGAATCTCGCGATGACGTCGGTCAACACCTTTTCGTAGGCGTGTCCGAGATGCGGCGAACCGTTCACGTAGTCGATCGCGGTTGTAATGTAGAAGGTCTTCATGCGCGGGACCGGCGACCAAAAGCCCGGCGCGACCGCTTGTCGAAGGTTTTGACGCCCCCGGCCTGTGCACCCACGTTGCCGGCACCGATGGGCACCCTGCTCCGCCTCACCGTCTTTATCTTCGTCCTCGGGGCGCTGGCCGCCGGCGTGGGCGCGATGCTGGTGCAGGAACGCCAACGCCAGCACATCCTCGAACGCATGGTCGCCACACCGCGCGCCGAGACCGCACCGCCCGACCGCGCCGACGACATCCTGCTCCTTCGCGAACTGCACGCCCGGAGCCAACGGGCGCTCCTGCTCTATGGCGGCCTGGCCCTCGGCTGCGTGTTGATTCTGGCCGTCTTGCCGCCGCGCAACCCGGCGTCGGCGGCGGACCACTCCCCCACCCCGGCCGCCGCCCGGACCGAGATGCGCGGCCTCGAATCCCTCGCCCGCGCCACCGCCGCACAGCGCATCGAGTTGGACCGCGAACGCGACGCCCGCCACCGCAGCGAGGAGAACCTCAACCTCCAGCAACTCCTGACCAACCGCGCCTTGCAGGAAAAAATCCACCTCGGGCGCGACCTGCACGACGGCCTCGTGCAGACCCTCTACGCCGCCGGTCTGGTGCTGGAAGCCGCCGGCCAGCGCCTGGCCGCGCCCGCCGCCGACCCGGCCGAGGCCGCCCGTCTGCTGGAACGGGCCAAGACCACCCTAAACGCCGCCATCCGCGAGGCCCGTAGCGCGATCGGCGAGCTCTCGCCCGACGTCCTCTCCGGCCAGAGCCTGGCCGACGCGGTCGCGACCATCCTCGATCACCTCGACGGCGGCCGCTTGCTCGGTCGCCGCATCGAGCTCTCCCCCGCCCTGCCTCCGCTGCCCGACGCCACCCGGACCGAGCTTTTGCAGGTCATCCGCGAGGCGGTGAGCAACGCCCTGCGCCACGGCGCCGCGAAAACGATCGAGATCGATTTCACCCCGCTGCCGGACCAACGCCTCCGCCTGGTGGTGCGCGACGACGGCCACGGGTTTGATCCGGTCGCGGTGACCCGGGGCCGCGGGTTGGACAACCTCGCCGCCCGCGCCCGCGCTCTCGCCGCCCAACTGCTCATCGACGCCGCGCCGGGACGCGGCACCGTCATCACCCTGACCCTGCCCGCGCCGGTCGGAATCATTTAACCCGCTTCCCTTCCGTCGCCGTCCGCCCTTCCGTATATCCCGTGGCTCCGACATCCGCCAAACTCCCCGCCGCCCCCGTTCGCCTCGCTCTGGTCGACGACAGCGAGCTCGTGCGCCTCGGCCTGCGCACCCTGCTCGGGCTGCACCGGGATAAAATCGAGATCGTCGCCGAGGCCGCCGGCGTGGCAGAGGCGCTGGCCCTCCTGCCTCCGGCCCGGCCCGACGTGGTGCTGCTCGACATGCGCCTGCCGGACGGCACCGGCGTGACGGCCTGCCGCCAGCTCCTCACCCTCGCGCCCGGCGCGCGTATCCTGTTTCTCACTTCGAGCGTGGACGACGACCTCGTCGCCGACTCGATCCGCGCCGGCGCGTCCGGCTACCTGCTGAAGGAGATCAACGGCGCCGAGCTGATCCGCGCCATCCTCGACGTCGCCGCCGGCGGCCAGGCCATCGACGCCGCCGTCACCGCCCGTCTGCTGCGCATCGTGCGCGGCGACGGCGCGCCGGGGCCGGGCACGGGCGAGTTGCTCACCCCGCAGGATCGCCGCCTGCTCGCCCTGCTCGCCGCCGGCCGCACCAACCGCGAAATCGGCGCCGAGCTGGGCCTCGCCGAAAAAACGATCAAAAACCAGCTCACCGCCCTGTTCGAGAAACTCGGCATCGGCCGCCGTTCCCAAGCCGCCGCCTACTACGTGCAGCACTTCGGCGAGCGCTAGTGTCCTGTCATTCAGGTGCCTTTAGGAAGTCATCGGCCGCAAAAAGACGCAGAAATCGCAAAATCAAACCCGGCGTTTCAGGTTTCTGTCCTTTTGCGTTTTTTGAGGCTTCTTGCGGCCATCATCCGGTTTGGTTTATTCAAACTTCCTCGATGGCGGGATACTAGATTTCAGCGTCGGCCCCCGGGGCGGCGTCCCGTCCCGCCGCCTCGGCCGCATCGAGCGCCCCCGGGCCGAGACGCGCGGCGCAAAAACCGACCAGATCGTCCGCCAGCGGCGCCCGCCAGGTGCGCGCGCCTTCGCCGTTGGCCCCGCCCTCGAGGTCGATGCGCAGGCAGTGCAGCGCCTGACGTTCGTGCAACAAGCGCGCGGCCAGCGCGGGCGTCCAGCCCCGGTCGATAAACTCCAGGTAGCAGCGCGCGTCCGGCCCGTAGATCTTGTCGCCGACCACCGGATACCCCAGCCACTGCGCGTGCGCCCGGATCTGGTGCTTGCGCCCGGTCTCGATCCGCACCTCCGTCAGGGTAAAGCCTCCCGCCGACGCCAAAGGCCGGAAAAACGACCGCGCCTCGCGTCCGTCCGGCCGCACCGTGGTTTTGACAAACACCGGGCTGGCCTCGTCGTCCCCGAGCGGCTGGTCCACCGCGACCGGCCCGGCCAGCTCGCCGACCAGGACGGCGAGATAGGTTTTGCGAATACGCCTCGCCTGCATGGCTTTTTGCAACCAGCCCGCCACCCGCTCGGTCTTGGCGAAAAGCACGATCCCGCTGGTTTCCCGATCGAGGCGGAAAACGAGATGGGCCTTGGCCAGACCGCGCCCTTCCTTCACCGCGCCGACCAGACTCGACCAAGGACCGGCCTTGGAAGGGTGACACACGACATCGCCGGGCTTGTTGAGCGCCAGCACTTCGTCGTCCTCCGCCAACACCCAGCCGCCCAGCTCCTCCGGCGCGATGAGGCGCACCCGGCTCGGATCCTGGGGCCGCGGCGGCCAGGCGCAGACCCGCAGCCGACCACCGTAGGTGCCGTCGTCGCCCGGGGGTGGATTCGTGCTCAAACCACGCCCCCCGGGCCGTCCCCGCCCGTCGCCGCCGGGGCGAGGGGGGCCGCCACCCGCGACAGACGGAATTTCGCCAGGACGACCGCGCCGAGACGGGCCGCGAGCGGTTTGGGCAGGCGCGCCGCGCAGGCCGCGACCAGACGATTGCGCCAGCCGGTGACGACCTGCCGCCGCCCCCGGGCCAGCGCGCGCAAGGCCTCCACCACCACCTCCTCGCTGGACTGGCCCCACCGGTCCGTGACCGCCCCCGGCTTCAGGCCCGCCCGTTTAAAAAACTCCGTCGCGGTCGGCCCCGGACACACCGCAAGGGTCTCGACGCCCGAACCACGCAGATCCTCGCCGAGGGCCAGGCTCCAGTGCAGCACGAAGGCCTTGGTCGCGCCGTAGGTCGCCATGAACGGCGTGGGTTGAAAGGCCGCCGTCGAGGCGATGTTTATCACCGCCCCGCCGTGGGCCTTGAGCGCGGGCAGCAGCCGCAGGGTGAGGTCCACCACCGCGCGGACGTTGAGGTCGACCATCTCCGCCTGGTCCGCCCGGGCCTGCTCGTCGCTTCGCCCGTAACCCCCGAAACCACTGTTATTGACCAGCATGATCTTACCCAGCGGCATGTCCTCGTTCAGCAACGCTAATACCCGCGTCGCCGCTCCCGCCAGCGCGGTGGCGTCGCTCAGATCCACCGGAACATGGCGCAGCTTAAGCTGACTCAAAAATCCGTCCGGTTTACGCCGCGAAAGATTGCAAATGACCACCCGCGAATCCAGCCTCGTCACGTGTTCGATGAAAGCCTTCCCGATTCCGGAGGAGCCCCCCGTCACGATGATGACGGCATATTCGGACAACAGTTCGCGAGTCGTGCGCATGGACACGGCTTCGCACCCATTCTGGCCAAGGTAAACCCAGATCCCACCGATAACATGAACAACACCCACGACCTGATCGTATCCGGCATCCACCTCGAGCTCACCCCGTCCCTGAAGCAGTTCGTCCACGACAAGACGGACCGCCTCTTCCGGCACGAGGAGCGCATCATCCGCCTCCGGGTGGAGCTTGAGTGCGATCCGAAGCAGGACGTCGCCCACCGCTTCACCGCCAAGGGCCACGTTTCCATCCACGGGCCCGACATGAACGCCTCCGTTTCCACCGACGAGTGCCACAAGGCCGTCGCCCTGCTGGTCGACAAGCTCGACCGCATGCTGGTGCGCCGCGCCCAGCTGGTGAAGGCCCGCCGCCACCAGTCCGACCGCCGCGAACTCCGCGAGGTCGCCTGATCCGCCCGGCTACCCGGACCCTCCCCCGCGCCGCGCCCCCGCGGCTTGCGTTGCTCCCTCCGGTGTCGGGGTCAGGACACCACCCGAATCACCCGCCGTCCGTCCTTGGCCACGGCGGGTTTTTCATGTCCGCACCCTGCCGAGCGCCGCCACGCATCCGTCCCGGCCTCCGCCCAAACCATCGCCTCGCCGGCGCCCAAAAAAACCCGCGGGGCGCTGGCCCGGCGGGTTTTAAGAATGGTGCAGCTGTAGGGAGTCGAACCCCAAACCTTCTGATCCGTAGTCAGACGCTCTATCCAATTGAGCTACAGCTGCGTGGTGGGAGGTCGAAGAAAGCAAGGTTACGAAAGCCCGCGCAAGCGCTTTTTCAAAAAAACACCGGCGGACCGCGTCCACCCCCTGTGCGGCGAATTCCCCTCCTCGCCCTCCCGGCAAACCTAAGGTTGAAAAGCGCGGCGGCGCGGCCCACTTGTTTTTCTTTTCGTGGCCAAAATCTCCAACCCGCTTTCCCCCGCCGAACCCGAGGCTTCGGCACCTACCTTCGAGAACGCCATGGAGCGGCTCGAAAAAATCGTCGAAGCCATGGAGGCGGGCGACGTGCCCCTCGCCGAGTTGCTCGCCCACTACGAGGAGGGCGCCCGCCTGATCACCCGATGCGAGGAACGCCTGAAATCCGCCGAACTCAAAATCGAACTGCTCAAACGCCAGCGTGACGGCTCCGCCCGCCTCGAACCCTTTCCGGCCGCCGACCAGCCCGCCTCCGCCTAACCTTTCCCGCCTGCCGTGCCCGCTTCCGCCGTCTCCACCGCTCCCACGCCCGCCCCGGGCACCCCGCGCCTGCTTGATCTTATCCGCTCGCCGGATGACGTTAAGGGACTATCCGCCACACAGTTGCCTACCCTGGCAGCCGAGATCCGGGAGGAACTCATCCGCGTCACCGCCCGCAATGGCGGCCACGTCGGCCCCAACCTCGGCGTGGTCGAGCTGACCATCGCGCTGCACCGGGTGTTTTCCACCCCGAAGGATAAGTTTGTCTTCGACGTCGCCCACCAGGGCTACATCCACAAACTGCTCACCGGCCGCCTCGCCGGCCTCCAGAAGGTGCGCCAAACCGGCGGCGCGTCGGGTTTTCTAAATCGCGCCGAAAGCCCCCACGACGCCTTCGGCGCCGGACACGCCGGCACCGCCCTCTCCGCCGCCCTCGGCATGGCCACCGCCCGCGATCTAAAAGGCACCGACGAACACGTGGTCGCCCTCTGCGGCGACGCCGCCTTCACCTGCGGCATCACCCTGGAGGCGCTGAACAACGTCGTGACCTCGACCAAACGCCTCGTCGTGATCCTGAACGACAACGAGTGGTCCATCGCCCGCAACGTGGGCGCCATCGCCAAATACCTGAACCGCCTGTCCACCAACCGGACTTACAACAAGGTCCATCACGACATCGAACGTTTCTTCCTCGGCCTGCCCGGCGGTCGCGACATGAACCGCCTGTGGAACAAGTGGAAACGCGAGACCAAGGACTTTTTTGTCGAGTCGTCCCTGTTCGAGAAATTCGGCCTGCGCTACCTCGGTCCGATCGACGGGCACAACCTCGACGAGTTGGTCAAAAACCTGGAATTCGCCCGCGACACGGACACGCCCATCCTGCTCCACGTCATCACCGAAAAGGGCCGCGGTCTCGACGCCGCCCGCGCCCACCCGGAAAAATTCCACGGGCTCGGCGCCTTCGATCCCACCACCGGCGAGGCCAAGTCCGGCCCGCCCGGCACCCCGCCCAGCTACCAGGACGTCTTTGGCCGCGAGTTGGTCCGGCTCGCCACCGCCGACGCCCGCATCGTCGGCA
>CAMCHD010000163.1 GCA_945874545.1 Akkermansia muciniphila
TCGCCCGGGGCGGGCTCGCGGCCGAGCAGGGTGTAGGCCTCCTCGACCTTCAGGTAGCTGCGGGAGGGGGCGAGGGGATCGTCGGCCATGCGACGTTGTCCGCCGGAGACCAGCTCGCGGGCGACGAGGGCCTTTTTAAAATCGACGAAATGGACAAACAGGCCGCGGGTGGCGCCGGGGCCGCGGGGGAGCTCGTCCACCGCGAGACGGGCGACCCGGCCGAGGCGTTTTTTCAACAGCTCGTGGAAGGCGGACGCGACCGCGTCGGTCCGGCGGCCGAGGCCGTCGAGGCCGGCGGCGGCGGAGAACACGCAGGGCCAGGGGGCGTCGAAACGTTCCTCCCGGGCGTCGGCGAGGAAGTGTTCCAGCAGGCGGGTGGCGAGGGCGTTTACCGACTCCGCCGCGATCGCGACGGGCGCGAGGTGCACGGCGTGGGCGAAACACAGCTCCGGGGCGGGGCCCGGCGCGGGCGCGGTCAGGGCCCACCCGCCGCCGCGCTCGGTCGCGGCGAGCCCGGCGGCGCGGAGTTCGCCGACGAGCAGATCCTCGAAGCCGGGCTGGCAGCGAAAAAGCATGCGCGGCGCTTCAGGCGGCGGGACCGGATTTCGGGCGCAGGACCAGCCACGCCGTCTTCACCGGCCAGGCGGCCGCCGCGAGCACGCCGCCGACCACGCCGGAAAAGGCGAGCATGGGCCAGCGGGCGACGCGCAGCGCGGGGCCGGCGACGCGTTGCAGGGCGGGTCGGCGGGAATAAAAGATCGTGGCGGCGGTGATCAGCACGATGCCGATGAATTTGCGGAAGGCGCCGATGTGGATCGGATGGCCCAGATGGACGGAGACGATCTCCACGACCAGGATGGCGCCGACGTAGCCGATGAGCAGGAAGGCGGTGTGTTCAAGAATCGGATACTTCTCCAGCAGCTTCAGGCAGTAGCCGGCGACAAAGCGCAGGGCGAGGATGCCGATGAAAACGCCGAGGCACACGATCCAGAGCTTCGGGCTCATCGCGACGGCGGCGACGACGTTGTCCACGCTCAGGCTCAGGTCCATCAGCTCGATCGAGGCGACGGTGGCCCAAAAGCCCCGGCCGGCGAGATGGGCGGCGCCGGCGGCCTCTTGTTTCTCATCCTCGGCGGCCCGGGTGAAGTGGGAGCACATCAGGTAGACGAGGTAGGCGGCGCCGATGATCTTCAGCCAGGGGTTGGAGATGATGAAGGCGGCCCCGGCCATGGCCAGGCCGCGGAAGGCGTAGGCCCCGATGATGCCCCACCGCAGGGCTTTTTTCTTTTGTTCCTCGGGCAGGTGGTTGGCCATCGCGGCGATGGCGAGGGCGTTGTCCACGCTCAGCAGGCCCTCGATGACGATGAGGGAAAGGATGATGGGGATGGCCTCGATCCATTCGCCGGAAGACGGCAGGGCAAAAGCGAGGGGCGTGAGGAACGCGAGGCTGGTCATGGCGGGCGATTTCGTAGCGCGCGCGCGGTGGTGGCAACCCCGCAGCGCGGGGCGGGTGCGCGTGGATCAGGCCTTGGCGGCGGCGCGGGGGCGGCGGGTCGCGGGCTTGGCCGGCTTGGCGGTCGCGGCGCGTGGCGCGCGCGGGGTCTTTGGCGCCCGGGGCTCCTCGGCGGAGGTGGCGCTGCGGTCGATGTTGAGATAGGTCTTGGCCAGCATCTGGCCCTCGTAGAACTCCAGCAGGCGCACGCCCTCGCGGGGTTTGACCAGGTCCTTCTTGGTCGCGGCGTCGATCTGGGTCTTGATGCGGCGGCAGAGTTCCTCCCACTGGTATTGCACGGTCTCGATCACCTCGTTCATGCGGATGCCGGCGAGGGTGTCCTCGATGTAGTAGCCGTTGGGCTCGTCGTCCTCGAGGAACACGTGGACCTCGTTCACGCGGCCGAAGAGGTTGTGCAGGTCGCCCATGATGTCCTGGTAGGCGCCGGTCAGGAAAATCCCGAGGTAGTAGGGTTTGCCGTTCAGGGGGTGGAGCTGCAGGTAGTCCTTGGTGTCCTGCAGGTCGATGAAGGTCCCGATCTTGCCGTCGGAATCGCAGGTGATGTCCACTAGGGTGGCGTTCACGCCCGGTTCCTCCTCGAGGCGGTGGAGGGGGGCGATGGGGAAGAGTTGTTTCAGCGCCCAGTGGTCGAGCAGGGACTGGAACACGGAGAAATTGCAGACGTATTGGTCGGCGAGGAGTTTGTTCAGCTCGCGCAATTCCTCGGGCACGTAGCCGGCGTCGCGGGTCTCCTGGGCGATTTGTTCGCAAACCTGCCAGTAAAGCGACTCGGCGGCGGCGCGGTTTTCGAGGTCGAGGTAACCGAGGTTAAAGAGGGAGAAGGCCTCCTCCTTCTTCTGCACCGCGTCGTGGAAACGCTCGAGTTTGCCCAGCTTGGCCTTGTTCTTGAGCAGGAACTCGAGGTCGTCGACGACCTTGTGTTTCACCTTGGGCTGGTGCTGCACCCCGAGCGTCTCGCGTTTGTTGATCCGCTCGAAGACCTCGACCACCAGCATGGCGTGGGGGGCGACGATGGCGCGGCCGGACTCGGACACCAGATCGGGCACGGGCACGTGCATCGCGTCGCAGATGTCGCGCACGTTGGCGACGACGTCGCGGGCGTATTCGGCCATGGAGTAGTTCATCGACGACTCGTAGTTCGTGCGGGAACCGTCGTAATCGATGCCGAGGCCGCCGCCGACGTCGAGGTAGCCCATGGGGAAACCCATCTTCGCGAGCTGGCAGTAAAAGCGGGACGCCTCGATCACCGCGTTTTTGATCGTGAGGATGTTGGGGACCTGGGAGCCGATGTGGAAATGGACCAGCTTCAGCGATGCGGTGAGTTTGGCGGCGCGGAGTTTTTCGCAGGCGAAGAGGATCTCGGCGGTGTTGAGGCCGAATTTGGCGTTGTCGCCGGTGGAGGAGGACCACTTGCCCTCGCCGCGGGTCTGGAGTTTGGCGCGGAAGCCGATGAGGGGTTTCACGCCGACCTCCTCGGACACGCGGATGATGTCGTCGAGCTCGGCGAGCTGCTCGACCACGATAATCACTTTTTTGCCCAGTTTACGGCCGAGCAGGGCGATGCGGATAAAATCGTGGTCCTTGTAGCCGTTGCAGATGATCAGCGAACTGGCGCCCTCGTGCATGGCCATGGCGATCATCAGCTCGGGTTTCGAGCCGGCCTCGAGGCCGTAGTTGAAGCCCTTGGAGGCGGAGACGATCTCCTCCACGACCTCGCGCAACTGATTGACCTTGATCGGGAAAACACCGCGGTAGGCGCCTTTGTAGCCCTCCTCCTTGATGGCCTGGGCAAAAAGGCCGTTCAGCTGTTCCACGCGGTGGCGGAGCAGGTCCTGGAAACGGATAACCAGGGGGGCTTTCAGGCCCATCGCGACCGCCTCGTCGACCACGTCCATCACCCGGATGGAGCGGCCGTCGGCCAGCGGTTGCACGGTCACGGTGCCGTCCTCGCCGACTCCGAAGTGGCCGGCCCCCCAGCGCTTGAACCCGTAGAGTTCGTCGGACTTGGCGATGGACCAGGCGGGGGTGGCGGCGGATTTGCTTTTCACAGAGGTGGGAAGGGGGGAGGCCGGGCGGGGCCGGCGGCGGGGGAGTGGTCGGGTTATGGCTTGCGTTCGCGAATGCGGGCGCGGTTATCTCGCGATTCCTCGTCTAAAAACCACGTCCCGCAAATCAGAAAATGACTTCCGTGTCCGAATCGTTGCTCTTTGTCGCCCAAGCCGCCGCGCCCGCCTCCGGCGCCGGCCTGATGAACCTGCTCTTCATCGGCTTCATGTTTGCCGCGATGTGGTTCCTGATCATCGCCCCGCAGCGCAAAAAGCAGAAGGAGCACGCCAAGATGCTCTCCGAACTCGGCACCGGCGACGAGATCGTGACCGCCGGCGGCATCTACGGCGAGATCACCGCCAAGCGGGAGGATCGTTTTGTGGTGCGCATCGCCGACGGGGTGAAGGTCGAGGTCGCCAAGAGCTTTGTCCAGGACGTGGTCCGCAAGGACGGCGCGGCCAAGAAAAACTAGGCCCCTTCCCGCTTTCGTGGCGGCGCCGGCCCGAGGTCGGCGCCGCCGTGCGTTTACCCCCGCTCCGCCCCTCTTCGTTCCCGCCCCGCATCCTTGTGTCGTTCGTTCTTTCCCGCGCCGTCCGGGCGGCGGGCCTCTCCCCTTTTTAAACCAAATACCACCATGCTGAAACGCAACCTGTGGAAGCTCGTGTTGAGCTTCACCATCGTCCTGTGGGCGCTGCTCTCGCTGCTGCCCCTGCAGGACCGTAACGTGCCCGACTACATCGCCGGGCGGGTCGAGACCCGCCAGAGCGAATTCCAGGCCCTGCTGGCCGAGGCGAAAACGCGCTTCGACGCCAAACAGACGCCGTCGGTTTTTGTCGCGCTGCGCGACATCGCCAACGAACGCCGCATCGACCTCGCCAAGGAGTATTTCCCCGGCGTGCGCATGGACCAGTCGTTGACCAACATCTCCAAAAAGAACGCCGCCCTGCTCAACCACCTGCTGCTAAAATCCAAGGGCAAACTCCAGCTCGGCCTGGACCTCAAGGGCGGCGTCGCCGTGACCCTCGCGGTCGACGAGACCAAGGTCGCCAATCTCGGCGAGGCGGAGCGCAGCGAAAAACTCGGCAAGGCGATCGAGATCATCGGTGACCGCGTGGACGGCTTCGGCATCGCCGAGCCCATCATCCGTGCGGTCGGCGCGGACCGCATCGAGGTGCAGATGCCCGGCATCAACACCCGCGACAACCCCGAGGTGCTCGACAGCATCAAGAAGCCCGCGCGGCTCTCCTTCCACCTGGTCCATCCCACCCTGCGGCCCGAGACCACCCCGCCGGCCAACGCGCCGATCGGTTACGAGATCAAAACCCAGGACTACGAAACCCGCGACGGGCGCACCCAGACGGTGGAGCACTTCGTCAAGCGCATCTGGGAGATGGACGGCAAAAACGTCACCAACGCCTACGCGACGGTGGACGAGTTCGGTCGCTACCGGGTGATCATCAAATTCAACGAGGCCGGCGAGCGGGACTTCGCCGCCACCACGCGGCGGGTCGCCCAGTCCGGCCGTGAAAACGGCACCGAGGCCCTCCTCGCCATCGTGCTCGACGGCCGCCTCTACTCGGCGCCGCGGGTGCAGGCCGAGATCACCGGTGGTTCGGCCGAGATCACCGGCAACTTCTCCGCCCTCGAGGCGCAGGAACTCGCGAACGTCCTCAACAACCCACTCGATTTCAGCCTGAAGGTGGAGGAGCAATACGAGGTCGGCCCCTCCCTCGCCGCCGACTCGGTCAAGAGCGGCACGCTCGCCTTCATCATCGGCACGGCCTGCACGGCCGCGTTCATCATCGTTTTCTACTCCAGCGGAGGTCTGCTCGCGGTCGGTGCGATGGTGTTGAACGTCGTCATCATCCTCGGCGTGATGGCCAGCATCGGCGCCACCCTCAGCATGCCCGGCATCGCCGGCATCGTGCTGACCATCGGCATGTCGGTGGACTCGAACATCCTCATCTTCGAACGCATGCGTGAGGAGCTGAAGCTCGGCAAATCCCTGCCCGCCGCGCTCGACGCGGGTTTTAACAAGGCCTTCTCCGCCATTCTCGACGGCAATCTCACGACCCTCATCACCGCCTCGATCATGATCGCGCTCGGCAACGGTCCGGTTAAGGGCTTCGGCGTCACCCTGGCGATCGGCATCTTCTCGACCATGTTCGCCGCGCTGGTGATCAGCCGCCTCTTCCTCGATGTCGCGATCAACGGTGGCTACGTGAAAAAAATGCCGATGTTCTCCATCTTGCAGAGCACCCGTTACGACTTCCTGAAGTTCGCCCGCCCGGCCTTCATCGGCTCCTGGCTCGTCGTGCTGCTCGGCGTGGGCACGGTGCTCTACAAGGGCGACGCCATCTACGGCATCGACTTCAAGGGCGGCGACCAGATCGCGCTCGGCTTCGAGCAAAAACTCCCCCTCGAGGAGGTCCGCAAGGTGGCCGCCGCCGGCGGGATCGACAACCTCTCCATCTCCTACACCAAGACCATCGGCTCCGATCAGGAGATGCTCCGGATCGTGACGCCCTTCGACCAGGCCAAACCGCTGCTGGAGGCGCTGCAAAAGGCCCATCCCGAGGCGGGGCTCAGCCTGATCGGCGAGAGCCGCATCGGCGCGACGGTCGGCGCGGAGATCCGCGAAAACGCGGCCTGGGCGATCTTCTGGTCGCTCGTGTTGATTTTGATCTACGTCGCCTTCCGCTTCGAGATCGGCTACGGCATCGGCGCGGTCATCTCCACCCTGCACGACGTGTTGATGACCATCGGCGTGTTTGTGCTTTTGGGCGGGCAGTTCAACGGCCCCATGGTCGCGGCCATCCTGCTCATCGTCGGTTACTCGATCAACGACACGATCGTCGTCTTCGACCGTATCCGCGAGGAACTGTTGCTGGACCCGCACACCAAGCTGCGCGACATCGTCAACAAGTCGCTCAACCTCACCCTTTCCCGCACCATCATCACCGGCGGCACCACCTTCCTGACCGCCATCGTGCTCGCGGTGGTCGGCGGCGGCGACATGAAGGACATCGCGATCACCCTGATCATCGGCGTGATCACCGGCACCTTCTCGTCCCTCTACATCGCCAGCCCGATTTTCTACTGGTGGCACAAGGGCGACCGTCACCACGTCGAGCGCAGCCACGACGTGAAGCCGGTCTACGGCTGGGAAGTCGGCGGCAAGATCTCCGGCGCCAAGGCGGTCGGCCCCGACGCCGTCGCGGAGTAACCCCCGCCGCGCCTCCGAGCGCGGACTTTCCGCGCGGGGCGCGGTGCGCCGGCGAGCGGACCCGAAGGCGGGTCCGTGCGCCGACCGCCGTGTTCCCGTTCGCCTAGCCCGCGCCGGCGCGCCCGCCGCCATGCGTTGGATCTATCATCCGCCCGCCGCCGCCGAGGTGGCCGCCCTCGTGTCCGCGCTCGGGGTCGGCCCCGTGCTGGCCGAGTTGCTGCTGCGCGCCGACCAGCGCGACCCGGAGTCCGCCGCCGCCTTTCTCCGTCCGGCGCTGGCCCGGCTCGGCGATCCCTTCCTGCTCAAGAATCTCGGTCGCGCCACCGCCCGGCTGCGCCGCGCCCTGGCCGCGCGCGAGCAGATCGTCGTGCTCGGCGACTACGACGTCGACGGGGTGAGCAGCACCGCGCTGCTGGTCAGCATCCTGCGCCGCTTCGGGGCCGCGCCGCGTTTTGTCGTGCCGCGGCGTATGGAGGACGGCTACGGGCTGTCCCGCAGCGCGATCGACCGCGCCCTCGAGCCCGGCCGCCCGGATCTTTTTATCGCGCTGGATTGCGGCACCAACTCGATCGAGGAGGTCGCCTACCTGCGCTCGCTCGGGGTCGACGTCATCGTGGTCGACCACCATCGCTCGAAGGAGCAGCCGCTGGAGGAGGGCATCCTGATCAATCCCCACGCCCATGATCTCCCGGGCGACGAGGCCTGGCGTCAGCTCTGCACCGTCGGGCTGGTGTTTAAACTCGTGCACGGACTGGTGAAGGAGCTGAGAGCGGAGAACCACCCCGAAGCCCACGCGGTGAAACTGCGCGACTACCTCGATCTCGTGGCGCTGGGCACGGTGGCCGACCTCGTGCCGCTCCGGGAGGAGAATCGCATCCTCGCCAGCCACGGCCTGCGGACCCTGCAGGAGGCGGCGAGACCCGGATTGCGCGCGCTCATGGACGTGGCCGGCGTGCGGCCGGGCCAGGACATCATGCCGGTGGACATCTCCTTCCGCCTCGGGCCGCGGATCAACGCCTCGGGCCGCCTGGCCGACGCCGCGCTCTCGGTCGAGTTGATCCTGAGCGAAGACCAGCGCTTTTGTCGCGAGACCGCGCGGCAGTTGGATAACTTTAACCGCGAGCGGCAGGACATCGAGCGCGGCATCACCGACGAGGCGGAGCGCGCGATCGAGGCCGGTCAGCTCGACCAGGCGGGTATCGTCCTCTACGCCGACGGCTGGCATCCGGGAGTGGTCGGCATCGTGGCCGGGCGGGTGACCCGCAAGTATCACCGGCCCTGCATCGTGCTGGGCAACGAGGGCGCGCTGGCCAAGGGCTCCGGGCGCAGCGTGGACGGCATCAATCTGGTCGAGGTCCTCGGCGGCTGCGCCGATCTTCTGGCCAGCTGGGGCGGGCATCCGATGGCCGTCGGCGTGGCGGTGGAGAAAGCCAAGCTCGACGCTTTCCGGGTGCGGTTCGCCGAGGGGGTGCGCGCGTGGACCGGCGGGCGGATGATCGAGCCCGAGTTGGAGCTCTCGGCCTGGCTGCGGCCGGACGACATCGACGACCGCCTGATGGACGGCCTCGGGCGCATGCACCCCTTCGGCCAGGCGAATCCCGAGCCGCGTTTCGGCTTGCGCGGGGTGGTGTTTCGCCAGCGGCCGGAGGTCTTTAAAGGCGCGCATTTCCGCTTTGCGGTCGAGGTCGCCGGCGGTCGCCGTCTGCACGGCGTCGCGTGGAAAATGGCCGACCGCCTGCCGCCCGTGGGACGCCCGGTGGACCTCGCGGTCGAGCTGGCCTGGAATTTTTTCAACGACCGCAA
>CAMCHD010000164.1 GCA_945874545.1 Akkermansia muciniphila
ATAACTTTAAGCGGGGAGTATTTGACCACGCAAAGCCGCGCAAGGTAACGTTTCCACAAATTGACATGAAAAAGCGCCCGCTGACCGGCACCATCACCGCCCTTGTGACCCCGTTTCGCAAACAGGCCGTCGCCTACGACGACCTCGCCCAGCTGGTGGAGGCGCAGATCAAGGGCGGCATCGACGGCATCGTGCCGGTCGGCACCACCGGCGAATCCCCCACCCTCTCGCACGACGAACACCTCGATGTCATCCGCGCGACCATCGCCGCCGCCCGCGGTCGCGTGCCGGTGATCGCCGGCACCGGGTCGAACTCCACCGCCGAGGCGGTGGAACTCACCTCGCTCGCCACCGATGCCGGGGCCGACGCGATGCTGGTCGTCGCGCCGTATTACAACAAACCCTCCCAAGAAGGCGTGTTCGGCTACTTCTGCGCGGTGGCGGAGGCGACCGACAAACCCGTCATCCTTTACTCGATCCCCGGCCGCTGCGGCATCGACATCAGCGTCGGTGTGGTCGAGCGCCTGCGCGCCCGCTACCCCCACGTCGCCCACATCAAGGAGGCCGGCGGCTCGGTCGACCGCGTGGACCAGCTCAAGCAGGCCATGGGCAAGGACCTGACCGTGTTGAGCGGCGACGACGCCCTCACCCTGCCTTTCATGGCGGTCGGCGCCGAGGGCGTGATCAGCGTCGCCTCCAACCTCCTGCCGCGCGAGGTCGGTCGCCTGGTCGACCTCGCTCTGGGCAACGATTTCGCCAAGGCGACCGCCGCACACCGCCGGCTCTACCCGGTCTTCAAATCCCTCTTCCTGGAGCCGAACCCGGTCCCGGTGAAGTTCGCGATGCAGCGCGCCGACCTGATCGGCTCCGCCGAGGTGCGCGGGCCGCTCAGCCCGATCACCAAACCCACCAAGGCCGCCGTGATCGCCGCGCTCGCCGCCTTTGAGGCCGCCGGCAAAAAGTAAACCCACCATGCCGCTGCACATCGCCATCATCGGGGCCAAGGGCCGCATGGGCCAGGCCAACCTCGCCGCCGCCCGCGAGGCCGGGGCCGTCGTCGTCGCCGCGCTCGACCAGGGCGACGACCTCGCCGCCGGCATCGCCGCCGCCGACGTGGTCATCGATTTCAGTTTCCACGCCGCCACCGCCGAGATCATCCGCCTCTGCGTCGCCCACGGAAAAGCCCTCGTCATCGGCACGACCGGCCACACCGCCGAGGAGAAAAAACACCTGCTGGCCGAAGCCGCGCGCATCCCCTGCGTCTGGTCCGGAAACTACTCCGTCGGCGTGAACCTGCTCTTCGCCCTGACCCGCCGCGCCGCCTCCGTGCTCGGCAGCGATTACGACGCCGAGGTCGTGGAGATGCACCACCGCTTCAAAAAAGACGCCCCCAGCGGCACCGCCGCCCGCCTGCTCGAGATCATCTTGGAGGAACGTAAACTCGGCGCCGAGGCCCTGCGCCACGGTCGGGAAGGCATCACCGGGGAACGCACCGCCACCGAGGTCGGCATCCACGCGTTGCGCGGCGGCGACGTCGTCGGCGACCACACCGTGATGTTCGCCGCCCTGGGCGAGCGCGTGGAGCTCGTCCACAAGGCCTCCGATCGCGGCATTTTCGCCCGCGGCGCCGTCCGCGCCGCCGCCTGGGTGGTCGGCCGCCCGACCGGAGTTTACGATATGCAAGACGTGCTCGGGCTGAAGTGAACTTCAGCCCGAAATCCGAATGACGAAGCCCGAATACCGAAACCCGATCGAAGCAACCACTCGATCCCGTTTTATGGCTTTGCCCTTCGGCATTCGGATTTCGTCCTTCGGATTTTCTTTTCCCAAATGATCACCTCCATCCACGGTCTGCTCACCGCCTGCACCCCGCTGCACGCCATCGTCGAGATCGGCGGCTTCGGCTACGAGGTGAACATCCCCGTCACCACCGCCGAAAAGCTTCCCGCCCCCGGCGCGCAGGTGAAGCTCCATACCTTGGTGATCTACCGCGAGGACGCCCAGACGCTCTACGGTTTCGCGAGCCCGGCGGAGCGGGATTTTTTCCGCCTCATGATCGAGACCGTGTCCGGCGTGGGCCCGAAACTCGCCCTCACGATCATGAGCCGCATGTCCCTGCCGGTCCTGGAAGGCGCCATCCGCGATGGTGACGTGAACTCGCTCTCCAAATGCCCAGGCATCGGCAAAAAAACCGCCGAGCGTCTGGTGGTGGAGTTACGCGCGAAGGTGGGCGCCAGCGCCGGGTCCTCCCCCGTCGCCGGCCCGGCCGGCGGCGAGCCCGGCGCGACGCCTTCCGGCGACAACACCCTCCGCGACGCGGTCCTCGCCCTGTCCGCGCTGGGTTACAAACAAGCCGACGCCGACGCCGCCGTGCGACGCGCGCAGCTCGCCCTCGGAGCCGGCGCGACCACGGAAAAATTGATCAAACGCGCCTTGACGGGCTGAGGCGTCAAAACCGAGGGCGTCAGCGCTCGAAAGTGTAGGAAGCGCCCTGCAGTTGGTAACCGGACTGCCCGGCCCAGGCGTTGATCGGGCGTCCGGAAAACTCGCGCGGCGCCGCCACCGCGCGGCTCCAATCGCCGAGTGTCGAGGCGCCGACCTCGGTTTCCCAACCGGCCACCGGATGGATCAAGGACTCTTCGCGGCCGCCCTCCGAATCCTGCGACCAGTGCGAGAGCGAGGCGCTCGAACCACGTTCCGGGGCGATGCCCAAGGCGGCGAGGGTAAGGTGTTCGGGCACCCGCACCGCCACGCGGGCCTCGGCCACCCGGACGTTCTGGGTCGGGGCCGGCAAAGCTTCCTGCCGGGCCAACCGGCCTTCCACGCCAGGCGCGGAGTCGGTCTTGACCACCAGGGTGGGCTGGCTGACGCGAGCCACGACCAAGGCCACGACGGCGGCGAGGCCCACCGGCACGCCCCAGACCCGCCAACCGACCGTGGGCGCCGAGCGCCCCTCTATCCGAGCTTCGGCCCGGCGCAGGGAGCGCAACAAGGCGTCCGGGGCCGGCGCGTCGCTGGCGGACCGGCGAAACAGCTCCGCACAGCCCCGCTGCAAGGCCACGTAGGAGTTGAAGGTGCGGCGTCGCGCCGGATCGGCGGCCAGCACCCGCTCGAGCAACGCGGCATCGGCCTCACCCAGGCGATGGTCGAGGTGCAGGTTGATCAGTTCCTTAAACTTGGCGTCATCAATCATTGGTCGTCTTCTCCGATCAGTTCACGCAGGCTGTCACGGGCGCGGGCGATACGGCTCTTCACCGTGCCGACCGATATGCCGAGGATTCCCGAAATCTCCTCGTAGGACAGGTTTTTCACATTACGCAGAATAAGAATCTCCCGGTGTTTGGCACTCAATTTCTCCATGCCCACCGCGATGCGATCCACCAGCTCCTGGGTGACGGTGACGTCTTCCGGCGACTCGGATTCGCCCACAAAGACCTCGGAGAGCGGGGTATCGTTGTCTTCACCGACCGGTTGGTCGAACGAAACGGTGCGATCCCGCTTGCGGCGCCACCAATACCAGTAGCGGTTGCGGGCCAGATTGGTCGCGATCTGGTAGAGCCAGGTGGAGAAGGCGGAGTCGCCGCGAAAATTGGCCAGCCCGCGATGGGCCCGGATAAAGGCATCCTGGGTGACCTCTTCCGCGTCCTGCTGGTTGCGCAGGAGCTGATGGACCATGCCGTAGATCCGGTCCCAGTGCCGGGTGACCATCTCGTCAAAAGCGGCGGGATCCCCGCTGCGAAAGCGATCGACCAACATCCTATCCAGGGCGACTTCTTGCGTTTTTGCGCTCATGATTTCTTCCGCCCTCTGACGCGTGGCCGCGACAAATGTTCCCGGAGACACGTTGGTGGCCGGCGCCGGAGGCGAGGCTGGACCATCCGCCTCGCGGGGCGGCCGGGACGGTGAACTCATGGGACGACCAAAAAGCCGCCCGGAAGTCCTTCCTGTCAATCGCATGCGGACCGCGCGACGGGAAAAAGGCCGCGAAAAAATCGTCTCGGGACCGGCCGCCCCGACGCAAAGCGATGCGCCGGGTGGGTGGCCTTGGCGGGAAGCTCCCCCGCGAAGAATTCCCGCCCGTCCGCCGCCCGCTTTTGGCTCAGGGGGCGACGGCTGCGGGAGACGCCGCCGGGCGCGGCTGAAACCGCTCCGCCGCGGGCACGTGGAGTTCCTCCTCCAGCTCGCGAATGCGGCCGAGCACGACATCCGCCTGGGCGCCGAGATCCTCGGTCGGCAGCGTCGGGTGGAGCTTTTTGAGAAAGGCGTAGGCCTCGGCGTTGCGTCCGAGTTTTCGTAGCAACTCGGCATGGATGCGGGCGGCGTAAAACGGGGCTTCCGGATGCTGCGAAGCCTTCAGGTAGAGCGCGGCCGCCGTCTCGTGATCCTTGAGCCGGTTGAGGTGCACGTTGGCGATTTCAAGGACCAGAATGGGATCTTCCGGGTGATACTCCAAAGCGTTCTCCAGGTAACGGATCGCCACCGCGCTTTGCTCCTCGTCGAAGCGGCGCTTCACCGCCTCCGGCACGGCATCGTAGCCTCCCGCCTTGTCGATACGCCAGTTGGGCATGTCGTAGGCGATCATCCGGCTGCCATTCAGCCAAAAATAGTGCGGACGCGGATCGATGGCGGTCACCAGCTTGATCGAGGTCTGCGTCCCCGGCAGGTCGTTGTCCTCCCAAATGGTGTTGGTGCGGATCCAAAAAAGGTCCGCCACGATGGCGCGAAACCCGCCCAGCAGGCCGACGGTCACGCCCTGTCCGAGCGCGTCCTTGAGCGACTCGAGGCGCAGCGCGGGCTGGCCGGCGCGAATCGACTCCCAAGCGGGAGCTTCAAGCGGGCGCAGGGCCACCCCGGCGGCGAAGAGCCCGAGGGTGACGACGGCGCCGGTGCGAAACGGACGGAGAGCGGCGGGGTTAAATCTCACGGTTGCGGAAGCTGTAAACCGCCAGACCACCGATCACCGCGATATAGGCCACGGCGTATCCGGCGACTTGCAGGGCCACGACCGGCGATACGCCCGCGCCCTGCCCGACCTGGTCGGCGAGGTTAAAGAGTTGAAAGTTGGGAAAAATAAAACCGAGCGCCCGCACCACCAATCCGACCAACGGATTGTCGACATTGCCCCAGGCGTCCCGCGCCAAATATTGCAAATGACAGATCACCAACACAAAAAAGCCGGTCACCACGGTGAAGAGGTTGGTATTGGAGAAACTCGCGATGAGCAGCACGATGGCGGTTAGAACCCCGAATTTCAGCCACTGCAGAACACCTACCACGAGCAAGTCGCCATAGGCGATGAGACGGCCGTTGGCAAAGTCCTCGGGCCGCATTTCCATCAGTTGCCCTTCGCGATGCCAGAGCAGGGCCATCATCAGGCCGATGGTCAGCGCGCAAAAGACCCCGATCACCGCGAACACGCCCAGAAATTTACCGAATACAAACTCCGCGCGCCACAGCGGTTTGGCCAAGAGGGTGAGCGCGGTGCGATTCTCGATCTCGCTGAAAAAAAGCTGCGCGGTGGTGGCGATGGTCAGGGCCGAGCCGAAAAAAATCAGCGCGCCAAACCCGAAGTCGGCGATGAACTTCAGCTCCGACGAGCCGAAATTAAACTCACGGAAAAACTGCGCGCTGGCCACCAATCCGACCGCCAGCAAAAGCAGAAAGTTGAACAACTTCTGGCGGACGGCCTCAAGGAAGGTATTCCCGGCGATCAGGCTGAGCCGGGAGAAGGAGAAGGGAACGGAGGCGACACTCATGGACGGAAACGGGGCGAAAAGAGGAAGGGAATGGTCGGAGCGAAAAGATGGAAGGATTTGGAGACAGGAAGTCGGGCCCGGCGCCTAGGGTTTGGCGTCAAGGGGCACCTCGTTCGACCCCACCCCGGCCGACGCGCCACCGGGGCGACCGGGACGGGAGACCTTGCTCAGGAAAAGCTGGTCCAGCCGCGCGCGGGGTTGCTCGACCGCGTTCAAGTGGTGCCCACGGGCCTCCAGCCAGGCGCGCAGCGCGACCAGATCGACCTCGGACAGCGGATCGACGATCAAGGCCTGGCGGTCGCGCTGACCGACCAACTCCAGCACCGAACCTTCGACGATCAACTTGCCCCGATCCAGGATGGCCACACGGTCACAAACGTCCTCGATCTGGGCGAGCAGATGGGAGGTGATGAGCACCGTCTTGCCCTGCTGCTTGAGCTTGCGGATCAACTCGCACATCTCGGCCGAGCCCACCGGATCCACGCCCGCCGTGGGCTCGTCCAAGACGATCAGCTTGGGGTCGTGCACCAGGGCCTGGGCGAGGCCGATGCGTTGAAGCATGCCCTTCGAGTAGGTGCCCACCCGGCGGTCGGCGGCGCCGGAAAGACCCACCCAGTCGATGACCTCGTCGACGCGGGCCTTGAGCGTGGTTCCGGACACCCCGCAGACCCGGGCGTAAAACTTAACCAGCTCCCGACCACTTAGATAGCGATAAAAATACGGTGCCTCGGGCAGATAACCCACGTTGCGTCGCGCCTCGACCCGGTGGGCCGGCACGCCAAACACGCGGACGTCACCCACCGTCGCATCCAAAAGACCCAGAATGATCTTGATCGTGGTCGACTTACCGGAGCCGTTGGGCCCGAGCAACCCATACACCTGCCCCTCCGCGACCTCCAGATTCAGGGCGTCGACCGCACGCAACTTTACGCCCCGCAAAGTGACGGAGAAGTCCTTGGTCAGGCCTTGGATGGAAATGGCGGAAACAGGTTGGCTCATCGTGGGACAGGCGGTTAAAAAAGGGGCGTCAAAACCGACAACAAAGCATCAACGTATAACGAAACCTTGGAACTGCGCCACGCGTTTTTGTTGCACGCACTCGGTATTTCGCACGTAGCCATGCATCCGGTCCTGAACCGCGCCGATAAACGCCTCCACCACCCCGGCCGCGCCCTCCGCTTCCAGAAGGACGCGCCCATCGGGAAGATTTCTCACAAAACCCGCGACCTCATATTCTTTTGCCACCTGCAACGCCGCCAGTCGGAAGCCCACACCCTGGACGTGACCGGAAAAATGGACCACAAAGTAAGCGACCGTTGGGGGCATGAAAATTTCGACGCGAAAAACTCACAAAGGGTAAGACGTTGGAGGATTTCAACCTGTAATCGCCCCACCCCTCCCGTTCGCCTCCGTCGCGGGCCAAGGGGTTTTTCCCGTTGCGTTTCCCGCCCGGCGAAACATGGTCCACCGCAGGATCGCCGATCCTCAAAAACCAATGGGCAATACGAATTCCGAAAACCCGTCCGATAACGACTGGGAAGATCGCGGGGAGCTGGTTTGGAATGAATTTGATTGGGAGCGTTACCTCCGGCAGCAAGACGAGTCGGTTCTTAAGTATTTGGCCTTTTACGAGGAACTTAAAAACACTTCGGAGCGTCTCGACGAGGCCGCCAAACTCATGGGCTGGGGCGTCGAGGAGTGGACCAGCGAGGGCGTGTCGGACGGGGATGACGACGACGAGGACGACGATGAGGACGAGGAGGCATCGGAAGTGGATCTCGGCGACGAATCGGATCCCTACACACTGCATAAAAACCCGATCTACGTCGCTACCCGCGCCCTCTTCCTGAGCCTCAAGCGCTCGTGGGAACAATTGGCCGAATCGACCGAGCGCGTGCCGCAAAAGCTAGCCTTCCATTATTACGCCGCCCTGCTCCGGACCGAGGACCAGGCCATCCAGGCCATCTCCGCCCTGGACTTTGGCGACTACGCGATGGCTATCAGCCTGTTTAAGCGCGCCTTGCGCGAGCTCAACACCACCCTCGCATTTGTTCTCGCCGAAGACCACGAGAACCACCGGGCTCTCGCCGACTACCGCGCCCTCGCCTCGCCACGCCTCTTCGACCTGCGCGAAGTCTGGCTGCGCGTGATGGGCGAATGCCGCGAAGAGCTGGCCCGCCCCTCCGACGACACAGACGACGACGACGACGAGGACTAACTCTTCGTAGTTTGGGTTTCTTTAGGCCGTGTCTCTGAAAAACAGGCCGGCACGAAGGAGAAAGGTCACTCGGCCAAGGCGACCAAGGCGGAGGCGGCCCAGAGGGGCGTGCCGCCGAGATCAGCGCTGACCCAGTGCCCTTTCTCCTTCGCTCGTAGAGCCTCAGCGATGGCCTGCTTTGTTTCAGAAACACGGCCTAAGAGATCATCGGCCGCGTGTATTCAATCTTCTTCGGGGGGGACCCTGAGCGGTCTTGCGGCGCCCGTCTTTTCATAAGCCGGCGGCGCATTCCTCGCGGCCAAAACGCGGTCGCGTTCAAAAGCTGGCATCGCTCGGGGTGGAAACCGTGCCCAACCGGCCAATAGCCTACGTTAAATCATTACCCAAGCTTAACTAACAAAATGGTGGACCCTA
Source organism: Akkermansia muciniphila (assembly GCA_945874545.1). Classification (GTDB taxonomy): domain Bacteria; phylum Verrucomicrobiota; class Verrucomicrobiia; order Opitutales; family Opitutaceae; genus IMCC26134_A. The sequence goes on from CAMCHD010000164.1 coordinate 8,389, forward strand.
CTGGACTCGAACCAGTGACCTCTTCCATGTCAAGGAAACGCTCTAACCAACTGAGCTAAGGGTCCGACAAACTTGGGAGGTGGAGTAAGGAGCGCGCCGGAGGACTCCCGCAAGAAAAAATCTCGCAAATCTCCGCGTCGCCC